>CAYSDL010000012.1:0-41102 GCA_964429875.1 uncultured bacterium | reverse complement strand
TATTTTTAGAAAGCAAAGTTAATCTCTTAGAATTAGCACTAGTAAAAGAACCAATGATTATCATTACATCAGCTACTTTAGCTAATTCTTTTATTTGTTCTTGATTTCTCTTTGTAGGATAACAAATTGTATTTACAAAATGTAAATCAAAAACCTTTGTCATTAATATATTAATTATTTCTTGCACATTCTCAATTGTTTGAGTGGACTGAGAAACAACACCAGCTTTTTTATATTTTTTAAGATCTTTAGCTTCGTTAACACTAGATAGAACTATTGTATCTTTAACTTGGTCAGCTATAGCAACTACTTCATCATGTCCATGATCACCAATTACAAAGATTTGCCTTCCATCTTTAGAAATTTTCCTAACTTCTTTATGTATTTCATATACTAAAGGGCATGTTGCATCAACTATATTTATATTTTTATCTTTTGCTTTATCCCAAACATCATTTTTTGTCCCATGAGCTCTAAACAAAACAGAGCTCCCATTTGGGATCTCATCTAGTTCATTTACAACTTTAGCTCCATTTGAATTCAAATCACCAACAACCTTTTCATTATGCACAATATCTCCCAACATATAAACATTACCTTCTTTTTTTGAAATATCATAAGCTAAATCAACAGCATCTCTTACGCCAAAACAATAACCAGCATCTTTTGCTATAATAATTTTCATAATTTAATTTTTGGTAACGTTATACCCGTTTGTGCTTGATATTTTCCTTTTTTGTCTTTATATGATATTTCACAATCTTCGTCAGACTCAAAAAATAATACTTGACATAAACCTTCATTTGAATAGATTTTTGCTGGCAAAGGAGTTGTATTAGAAATCTCTAAAGTAACATACCCTTCCCATTCAGGCTCAAATGGAGTAACATTTACAATGATACCACATCTTGCATAAGTTGATTTCCCTAAACATATAGTAAGAACATTTCTAGGAATTCTAAAATATTCTATACTTCTTGCAAGAGCAAAGCTATTTGGAGGAACTATGCAAACATCACCAACAAAATCTACAAAAGAATTTGAATCAAATTTCTTAGGATCAACAACACTGCTATTTACATTTGTGAAAATTTTGTATTCATTAGAAACCCTAATATCATATCCATATGAAGATAATCCATATGATATTGATGATTTTTTTATTTTTTCATCAGTAAATGGTTCTATCATTTTATTTTCTATAGACATCTTTTTTATCCATTTGTCAGATTTAATTGCCATTCTTATTTTTTCCTTTTTAATAATTCTACAATTATACTTTCTATTTCAGTATATGTTTTGTTTGATACTGTAGCACCTGCTGCAAGCTTATGTCCTCCTCCTCCAAAGTGCTTAGCTATATCATTAATAATATATTTTCCTCTAGATCTTAAATTAATTCTGATATCATATTTTTGTTCTAATATCATAAATGAGACTTGCACACCTTTAATTGACCTAACAAAGTCTGTAAATCCTTCTACATCTCTATGTGAAGCATCGCAAGATAATAAATCTTCCTCTTTAATTATATAACCTGCAAATTCTCCATCGCAGTAAAATTTTAAATTATTAATAACATTTGCAAGCAACCTAACCTGAGACATTTCTCTACGTTCATAAACAACATCGTAAATATCATATGGTTTAACACCACATTCAAGTAAATGGGCTGCCATGATATGGCAATCTGAATTTGTAGAATTATATTTAAATGATCCAGTATCAGTAATTAAGGCACAATACAAAGCATTTGCAGTAATAATAGATAAATCTTTATAATTATTAAACTCTAAAAATTTCCAAACCATATAACCTGTAGCAGGGGCAGAAATATCTACAAGCGACAAATCAAAGAATTGTTCTTCCTCAGGATGATGATCAATAGATGCTGAATAAATATCATTCTCTATAATTTTATCTTTAATCTCATTCATTCTTTTATAATCACCAATATCTAAAGCTATAACTATATCAACATTTACAAAATAATCATTATGTTTATCATCTATATAATGTTCAATAACATTTTCAGGATCTAGAAATTTATATAATTCAGGTAATCTTGATGTATTAATTATTCTACATTTTTTTCCAATATGTTTTAAATAATAATACAGTGCTAACTGAGAACCTAGTCCATCTCCATCAGGGTTAACATGTGTTGAGAGAACTATATTATTACTTTTTTGTATAATTATATTTAATTGATTCCAATTCATATTCTAAAACATTATTAATGAAATTATAAAAAATAATGGCATCAATATACATATAGACCAGATCATATATGCAAAGAATGATGGCATATTGATTTTATTTTCTTCAGCTATAGCTTTAACCATAAAATTAGGGGCATTTCCTACATAAGTGTTAGCGCCCATAAAAACTGCTCCTAAGGAAATTGCAAGTAATGTTCCAGATAAAGTAGTCATTAATTCATTTGGATCACCTCCAGCAGTATTAAAAAATACAAGATAAGTTGGAGCATTATCTAAAAAACTAGACAGAATACCAGTTAACCAAAAGTACATATAGTTTAAATTCTCACCTGATTCATTTTTAAGCATTTTTATAAGTGGACTCATAGGACCTTTAATCCCAGATTTAAGCATTTCAATAACAGGTATAATAGTTATAAATATTGTTGCAAATAGTTTTGCTACCTCTTTAATTGGTTCCCATGTAAAGGAATTCTTTTCTCTTAATTTAGAGGGAGTGATTTTTAGAGATATAAACGTAATAATTAATAAAAATAATACTTGGAACAAAACACCATATGTTAAAATGCATGTATTATGAAATGAAATAGCCCAATTTTCAATATTTGAAGCATCAGATTTCCATAAACCGCTTATTATAACAACTAAGACAATACAAGCTATTAAAAGTAAATTAACTTTACCATGTAGCCTGAACTTTATTTTATCATTTTGTATATGTGTTAATTTTTCTTTATTTATATAATAAAGATCTACAATATAAAAAATGATAATTAATGCAATTGAAATTAAAAGCATTGGATAAAACATATTTTTTGTTGTCCAAAAAAAACTTACCCCATTTAAAAAGCCTAAAAACAATGGAGGATCGCCCAAAGGAGTCAGTGAACCGCCGATGTTTGATACAAGGAATATAAAAAAGACTATTAAATGAATTTTATTTTTTCTATGTGAATTTGATCTGATAAGAGGTCTTATTAATAGCATTGAGGCACCTGTAGTTCCCATCCAAGATGCTAAAATAGTACCCAATGTTAAAATGCCTACATTTATTATTGGAGTTGCCTTAAAACTACTTTCTACATAAACACCACCAGACACTGTAAATAAAGCGAGCAGTAAAACAATAAAAGGTAGAAATTCTTTTAAATAAACCTCTACAGAATAAAAAAGAGTTGTATTAAAACCAAAATTGAAAATAAATAATACAAAAAATAATATAGCCCAAAATAAAGAAATTTTTCCATAATTGTGGTGCCAATATTCAGGTACAATCAGAGGGCATAAAGCAATAGAAAGTAATATTCCCATAAATGGTAAAATCCATAACATGCTCAATGAAGATCCATCTAAATGAATATGATGACTTGAATGTATTAATTCTTCAGAATGATTTACTACATCCGGTAATAAAATCGATAAAAAAATTAGTATTAATAGCGATATGCGAGTTTTGTTCATTTATTTATATAGAAATTAGTATCATAAAATAGTAAATTTTACTGTCATGATTGTAACAATAATTACATTTATTATTTTAATTTTATGTGTATCTCTGATGAGTATAGGCGTTGCTTTTTCAAATAAGCCGATGTCAGGCACCTGCGGAAACAGTGAAAACAATCCTTGCACTTGCAGTATTATTGACCGAATCAAATGTCAGAAAAAATTTAATCTACAATAAAGTTCTCAAATCCATCACTATAGATTAAAGAAATACCTTCGGTATGATTCTTTAATATCAATAAACATTCTACTCTATCAAGCTCATTAACTATATTAATCCCTTTTTTTATATCTATCATCATAAGCATTGTAGCCAATGCATCTGCATCGATACATTTATCAGCTATTACTGTAGCACTTAATATCTTGTGTTTAACTGGATATCCTGTTAATGGATTTATTAAATGTGAGTATTCAATTCCATTTTTATTGAAAAAATTATTATAAGTACCTGATGTTGCCATCGAAAGATTCTTTAATTTTATTTTTTTTATTATATCATTTTTCTGTGGGTGCTGTACTCCGATGATCCATTTTTTCTTACCATTGCTTCTAGTTCTCACTTCGCCGCCTATCTCAATAATATAATTCAAAATATTTTGATCATCTAAATAATCATAAATTATATCAACACCATATCCTTTTGCTATAGAATTTAGATCCAGCTGCAATTTTCTATTTTGCTTTACAATATTATTTCCTTTAATAGATAGATTCTTATATCCTACTTCATTTTTAATGCGTTGAATTAATTGTTCACTAGGAAATGAATTAATTATATTATCAGAAAAACCCCAAATATCTACTAGGGGAGATACTGTTATATCATATAATCCATTTGATATGTCACAATAATAAAATGCTTTTTCTAATACATAAATGAAGGAATCACTTACATGAATTTTTTTTGATGTAGATTGGTTCACTTTGTTTATTTCACTATTGATTAAATATGTAGAAAATTGATTAGATATATTATTTAGCAAGGAGTCTACCGTTACTTTTACTACACTTTCATCTATAGCACTACCAATTAATGTAATACTATATGTAGTGCCCATTGTTTTACCTGAAATAATAGTTTTTGAATCTGAACTATTGCATGAATATGAAAAAAATAAAAATAAGAAGTATAATACTAAAATCTTCTTATTAACCAAAGTCATCAAAGTCAATCATCTCATCTTCAACGCCTAAATCATGAAGCATCCCAGTGACTGCTTTATTCATCATGGGTGGACCACACATATAATATTCTATTTCTGTAGGATCTTCATGTTTTGATAGGTAATTATCATGGACTACCTGATGAATAAATCCTGTAAATCCGTTCCAATTATCTTGAGGCATTGGATCTGACAATGCAACATGATAGGTGAAATTTGGAAATTTTTTCTGTATGTTTTTAAAATGATCATCGTAAAACATCTCTCTCTTCGAACGTGCACCATACCAATATGAAACTTTTCTACCTGTTTTAAGCGTATGAAAAAGATGGAACAAATGTGATCGTAACGGTGCCATCCCTGCTCCACCTCCTACGTAGACCATTTCCCTATTAGTATCTTTTATAAAAAATTCTCCGTATGGGCCTGAAATAGTCACTTTATCTCCAGGTTTTAAATTGAAAATATAAGATGAGGCAATTCCCGGAGGAGCATCCCATTGTTGTGGTGGTGGATGAGCTATTCGGACGTTAAGCATAACAATGTTGCCTTCTGCAGGATGATTAGCCATGGAATAAGCTCTAAATTCATCAGGATTATTATTTTTTGCAATCAAATCCCACATTTTAAATTTATCCCAATCTTCATGATATTCTCTTTCTATATCAAATTCAGAATACTGAAGTTTATATTTTGGAACATCAATTTGAATATAGCCACCTGATTGGAAATCTAAGATTTCACCATCTGGAAGTTCTAAAATAAGCTCTTTTATAAAAGTAGCAACATTATCATTACTCCTTACAGTACATTCCCATTTTTTTATACTAAATATTTCATCAGGAATTTTAATTTCCATATCTCCTTTTACTTTAACTTGGCACGCCAACCTATAATTATCTTTTATTTCTATTCTTGAAAAATGAGATACTTCAGTAGGCAATATTTCACCTCCACCTTTTAAAACTTGGCACTTACACTGAGAACATGTACCACCACCACCGCAAGCTGACGGGATAAAGACATTATGAGATGCTAAAGATGATAATAATGAGTTACCAGGTTTAATTGTAGGTGATTTTTCCCCATCACCATTTATTAAAATTGTTGCATCACCTTGAGGAAGTAGATTCTTTTCAGCTATAGAAATTATAATTACTAAAATTATTATTATCAATGAAAACACAATAACAGATGATATGACAGTTACGTTAAACATAATTTATTTTTTATAATTAATTTTTTTCATAAAATTCCTTTTATAGCTGTATTCCTGAAAAAGATAAATATGCCATTGACAATAGTCCTGTTAGAATCATTGTTATACCTAAACCTTTTAAACCATCAGGTATATTTGAATACCTTAATTTGAACCTCATTGCTGCCATACAAACAATAGCTAAGTAAAATCCAAATCCAGAGCTTGCACCAAAAACAACAGATTCACCAAACGTATAACCTCTTTCATCCATAAATATTGAGGCTCCAAGGATAGAGCAATTAACTGTAATAAGAGGTAAAAATATACCTAATGAATTATATAGTGATGGACTAAATTTATCAATAAACATTTCAACAAACTGCACTAGGGCTGCTATTGTAGAAATAAAGCAAATCAGTGTAAGAAATGATAAATTAACAGTTGCGAGCGATTCAATTTGTGTCCATGATAGTGCTCCCTTATCTAACAAATATGTTTTTATTAACCAGTTTAATGGTACTGTTATTCCGTTAACAAAAATTACAGCTTTACCAATTCCAATTGATGCTTCGACATTTTTTGAAACTGCTAAAAATGAGCACATTCCTAAAAAATATGCTAACAGAATATTTTCAATAAATATTGATTTAGTTGCCAAACTTAAATAATGTACAAGAATATCCATTTACTCCTCGACAAACGATGTTAATGATCTTTGCACCCAAATAATCAGCCCTAAAATGATAAACGCACCCGGAGCAAGAATCATTAGTCCATTATTTAAAAATTCCGGTAAGATTCTAATATTTAGAAAAGTACCAAACCCTAAAATTTCTCTAAATGAAGCTACAATAATCAAAATAGAACCATATCCTAATCCATTACCTAAACCATCTACAAATGACGATTTGACATCATTTTTCATAGCAAATCCATCAGCTCTACCCATAACAATACAATTTGTGACAATCAATGCAATAAACACTGATAATTCTTTACTTATATCATACATATATGCCTCTAAAATTTTATCAATAAGAGTTACCAATGTAGAAATAACAATCAGCTGTACAATTATTCTTATACTTGATGGAATATATTTTCTAAGTATTGAAACTATTATATTTGACATTGTTACTACAAATGTAAGAGCTAATGTCATCACTAATGCCTGTTCAACTTTAACAGTAACTGCTAATGCAGAACATATTCCAAGCACCTGTCTTGTAATTGGATTATTATCTATAAGAGGATCTATGAATGTTTTCTTATTACTCATCTTTTATTACTCATAAAATATTTCTCATATCGTTTCAAATCCCTCTTTAAAAAAGAGCTCACACCATTACTTGTGATTGTAGCACCACTAATTCCATCAACTTCATATAAATTATTCTTATCAGCATAACCTGCTTTTGCTACATTAATAGAGACCAATTGTTCATTTTTATAAATTTCTTTTCCAATAAAATTATTCTGAAACCATTTTTTTGAAACTTCACCTCCAAGACCCGGGGTTTCTTTATGTTTGTAAAATGTAATGCCTTTTACTGTAGAATAGTTATCTGAATCAATAGCAAAATATCCAAATAAAGTTGACCATAAACCTTTTCCAGATATAGGAACAACTACAACTTTATTATTATTATCTTTATAAATAGGTAAATATTCATTTTCTTTATTAAAATATTTAATTTCACCACTTTGATTATTTTCTATTTCATCTAGATCTTGAATTGATAACTCATTTGATATATTTCCTTCTAAATCGATAATAAGAGTATCAATATTCTGCGAAAAATAACTATCAATTTTTGAATTATCATATTTTGTAATATCTAGACCAATTGCTTTAAGCACATTCTTCTTTTTATCAATTTCAACATTTTTCAATTTCAAAGATTTTAATCCTTCTGATGATATGGATAGCAAGAGACTTGCAATCACTGTAATTGTTAATATAAAAATATATTTATTTTTCATATTGTAATTTTCTTTTTTTTATATGGTTTTGTAAAACATAATAATCAATCAATGGAGAAAATGCATTCGCAAATAAAATTGCCAGCATCATACCTTCGGGATAAGCCGGATTAATAGAACGTATAACAACAACCATAAAGCCAATTATAAATCCATAAATCCATCTTCCTTTATCTGTATGTGCACTTGAAACAGGGTCTGTTGCCATAAAGACCATCCCAAATGCAAACCCACCCATAACAAAGTGTTGTAGCGCATTAAGTTTAAGCATAGGGTTATCTGAAATGGAGGTTAATTGATTTAAAAGAAGTGAAGTAATTATCATTCCTAGACATGTAGAAAACATAATTCTCCAACTACCAATTTTAGTAATAAGTAAAATCAAACCACCAATGAGTATAGCTAATGTAGAAGTTTCTCCAATTGAACCCGGGATAAAGCCATAAAACATATCCATATAGGTATATGATATATCTAAATTAGAAGATTTTGCCAATAAAGGTGTAGCTGTTGTCATGCTATCTATTGGTGATATCCATGGAATATTACCGGACATTTTTGATGGGTAAGCAAAAAACAAAAATGCTCTGGCTGTTAATGCCGGATTGAAAATATTATAACCTGTTCCACCAAATATTTCCTTACCAATGACTACTCCAAATATTGTTGCTACAGCAAGCATCCAAAGTGGAACAGTAGGAGGCATTGTTAATGGAATTAAAAAGCCTGTAACTAAAAAACCTTCATTAATTTCATGTCCTCTTACAACAGCAAATAATGCTTCAAATAATCCTCCTACAGCAAATACGACGAGATACATTGGTAAAACTATTTTAAGACCATATAAAAAGCAATTTATAAAATTTTTATCTAATACATAAGATGATTGCAATCCAACATTATATATACCAAAAAAGAATGCAGGTAATAGTGCTAAAACTACAATTATCATAGTTCTTTTTAAATCTATAGAATCACGAACATAAGGAGCTTTAGAAGTTTGAGTATTTGTTGAATACAAAAAAGTATCTAGTGCATCATGAAGAGGATGAAACTTCTTCAATTTATCATTACTTAGAATTATTTTTTCAGCTTTATCAAGAAGATTTCTCAACATTTCTATTCCTCATTCTCCATGATTTTTAAACCATTTTCAATAATTGATGATACTTCTACTTTAGATTGACAGGCAAATGAACATAAGGAGAAATCTTCAGAAGAACATTCATATATACCAAGTTTTTCCATCATTTCAATATCTTCAACAAGAATATTTTTAATCAAAAATTCAGGTAGAATATTCATAGGGAGCACTTTATCCCAATTACCCATTGGAATAATAGATCTAATGCTTCCATTTAATTTAGTATCAAGTTTTCCAAAAGATTTTTTAAATATTTTAGAAAGAAAAGTGTTTGACAAGCTATATTTGTTCAATCCTGGAGAAAGCCATCCCAAAAAATCTCGTTTATTAGATATTTTAATTATTGATAAGATTTCATCATAATGGCCAAGTGAAGATTCAATTGTTGTTTCATTACCACTTAATATATCTCCAGAAACAATTCGGGATAAACCGCTGTAATCTTTCTGTATTATATCTACAATTGGAGTACCAATTATATGTTTGCAAAAAGAAGGATTATTAAAACCATCTCCACCAATAGAAATATACTTATGGACTGGGTATTTTTTTTTAGTGTAAAATTCTCCAATTCTATTAACATCCTGAAGCGTTAAATATAATCTTAAATCTTTACCGTTTTTTATTGGATCAACATGATGTATTTGAATGCCTACATTCCCCGCTGGATGTAATTTATTAAAAGTATAATGATTAACATTTTTTAATTCTTTTAAAAAAGATGATTTTGAAGATGTAAGATTAATGTCACAATTGAAAATTTCTTTTAATATATTAACACCATCTTGAAAATAATTGCCTGTGTTATTAAAAAGAAAATCTAAATCCAGGGCAAATGGTTGAGTTGAGAGACCTGATATAAATATTGATTTTGGAGCACAATTAGGCATTGGAATTTTTGAAAATGGTCTTTGTCTAATGTGTGTCCAGAGTCCAGATTTCAATAATGAAGCTCTTGATATATTAAAATCTAAATTTTCAGATTTATATTGATTATCATTACTAACATGAATTGCTTTAACAGTTCTTCTATCTCCATATATAATTTTAGCAACTTTCCCTGAACATGTTGAAACAAAAAAAGCCTCAGGGTTTTTTTTATTAAAATACAGGGGTGAACCAACTTTAACATCATCTCCTTCTTTTATAAGAAGCTTTGTTTTTATTCCATTAATTAATGATGGATGAAAAATAAGAAATGATGGTGATTCAACTTCAATAACTTTACTAACAGGAGCACCCTCAATTAATAGATTATGTCCTTTGGAAATTTTAAAATTATTTAACAATTTCTATTTTTTCTCCTTTGGAGATGACGTTTTTTAGCTCTACTATATCTTCTTTTCTCATTATCAGTTGCAGGTTTAATTTTAGGAATTTCTGAAGGTTTATTATATTTGTCAATAGCAACGAACGTTAAATATGCAGTAGCTGTATGTCTAAGCTCACCAGTAAGGGGGCTTTCAGCATCAATTCTTACTCCAATTTCCATAGATGTTTTATGAGCATAATTAACAGATGATTTTAGAATCAATATATCACCTTTTTTAGCTGGCGCCAAAAAATCTAATTGATCTACTGATGCTGTCACTACTGGTTTCCTAGCATGTTTATAAGCTGACATAGCAGCACATATATCCATAAGGCACATCACTCTACCACCATGAACATTATCTAAAACATTTGTATCATTAGGCAATACTAATTCATGCATAATTACTTGTGAGTCTTTTATTGATTTATACTTCAAGGTTTAAAAGATTCCTATCAAATATTCATAAAGTGGAGACCAATAAATATAAAATAATAAATTTTGTGAAGATAATGCAATAATCGACCAATGTATAACTGGGTGTGCTTCAATTTTTTTATTTTTATCATCTTTAACAAAATACATAGCTTTAACAATTCTAAAATAATAGTATAAAGAAACCACGCTATTTAGAATACCCACAATAGCGAGCCAAAAAAATTCTTTATCATAAAATAAACTTCTAAATAAATAAACTTTACCAACGAATCCTGATGTAGGAGGCAACCCTGCTAAAGAAACAAGAGATAAAACCATGAAAGCACCTAATAAAGGATTTTTAAAACCTACGCCATTCCAATCATCAACATTAACAGCATTTAGTTTATTTGAAGTAAACACCAACATATAAAATGCAGATAAATTCATAAAAGAGTATACAAGCAAATAAAACATTATACCAGCAATTGCTTCAATATTCAATGTACAGAAGGCCATAAGCATAAAACCAACATGAGAAATAGTAGAATATGCAAGCATTCTTTTCACGTTATCCTGCCTTAATGCAAGCAGGTTTCCAATTGTCATAGTTGCTGCTGCAAGCCAAGATAGTATAATAGGCCAATCAAGATCTAGAATTGCTGAGTTTGCTAAAAATGTTCCTGTATCAGTAAATAAAACAAAAAATGTTCGTAGGAACAAAGCAAAGCCTGCTGCTTTAGGAGCAACAGATAAAAAAGCCGTAATTGTGATTGGAGAACCCTCATAAACATCTGGAGTCCAATAATGAAATGGCACCATAGAAATCTTATAACCAAAACCTACTAAAATAAATAAAAGTGATAGAAGAGAAACAGATGAATTTTCAAGTAGAATAATAGATTCATAAATATCATAAATGTTAGTAGAACCTGAGATTCCATACAGCCAACTAAAACCAAATAACATTAGTCCTGATGCGAAAGAACCAAATATTACATATTTTAAAGATGCTTCATTTGATTTTTTATCGTTTTTTAATATCCCTGCTAATATATATGATGGGATGCTAACTAATTCTAAAGACAAATATATCATAATTAAATTAACTGAGGATGTCATTAAGAACATGCCTAAAAGGACAACTAATAATAATGTATTATATTCAATTCTATATTCATCATCTAACTCGTTAGAGTATTTAGATACTAAAACAATTGATAAAGTTGAAAATAATATAATGCATTTAAAATAAAATGAGAATTCATCATCAATTAACATTTCTTCAAAAATAAGCTTATTGCTAAATCTCATCAAGAACATCATCAAACCAGTTGCCAACATACCAAATAACGTTATTTTAAATGAATATTCCTTAACTGATGGAATTAAATCAGCTATAATTACGAAAAGTATAGTTACAATTATTATTAACTCAGGTAGAAAATGTTGTAAACTTTGAAAATTATTACCCATATGCTACATAACACCCTGAATTAATATAATAAGATTATCAATAGCTGGACTAATTAAATTAACTAAAGGTGCAGGGTATACGCCCAATAATAAAATAATCAATGCGATTGGAACTACTGTTATTAATTCTCTTTTATTAATATCAACAAGTGATTTATAGTCTTCGTTTAATTTGCCTGTAAACACTCTTTGATATGCACGTAAAAAATAAACTGCATTTAGTAAAATACCTAATGTTCCAATAATTGTAATCGTTCTAAAAGCACTAAAGCCACCAATAAAGCATAATGCTTCACTGATAAACCCGGATAATGCAGGAAGTCCTAGACCAGCGAAAAATGCTATAATTATCATAGCATTATAGATAGGCATTTGTGATGCAAGACCGCCAAAAGCTAATTTACCAGCTTTCTCATGATCTTTGTAATTATCAGGGAAAACTATCCATCTATGATGAGCTTGATCATATAACACTCCAACAAGCAAAAATAACATAGCTGTAATAGTTCCATGATTAAACATTTGCATTACTGCGCCATTTAATCCTGCTTGAGCTCCGGGAGTTGATGTACTTATAACCGAAGCCATTCCAAGTAAAACATAACCCATATGACTTACCGATGAATAAGCAACCATTTTCTTAAGATCAATTTGTGCGATTGCGTTAACAGCACCCCAAATAATATTAATAACACCTAAAATTGCTAATGTATAAGCAAAAGAAATCGCCTCCCCAGGTAATAATGGATAACTGATTCTTAATAATCCATAAGTTCCCATTTTAAGTAAGACTCCAGCAAGAATTACTGATATAGCGGTTGGTGCTTCCACATGAGCTAAAGGAAGCCATGTATGAAAAGGAAAAATAGGGACCTTAATAGCAAAACCTATAAATAATCCAATCCATAATAGCCAACTTATACTATAACCCCATAATTGGGCATCAATTTGAGGGGCTAGTTCAATAAGTTTTATTAAACTAAATGTACCTTCACCACCATTCAATGGAATAGAATAATAATATAAACCAAGCATTGCTAGCAACATAAACACTGAACCAAACAGTGTATATAGAAAGAACTTAATAGCCGCATAATGCCTTTGAGGACCACCCCACATTCCAATCAGAAAATACATTGGAAGTAACATTACCTCCCAAAAAATATAAAATAAGAAAAAATCCATAGATAAAAACACGCCCATCATTCCGGCATCAAGTAATAGAAATAGAGAAAAATAACCTAATGGTTTTTTAGCTATACTCCAACTAGAAATAATGCATATAAAAGATAACATTGCAGTTAATAATACCATTGGTATACTTAAGCCATCAACTCCAACATAGTAATAAATATTAAAATGTTTAATCCATTCTACATTAACAGTAAAAGGAGATTGCTCAATTGTTAATGATGAATCAAAATTAATATATAACCAAACAGCTAAAATCATTTGTATGCCAGTGGTAATTAATGCTGTCCATTTAATTTTATCTGAACCGATATATTTACTAACAGGAAGCATAATCAGCGCACCTAGCACAGGCAAAAATATTAATAATGATAAAATTGATTGTTCCATATTTTCCTTATCTAATTTGTTTTATTAAAATAATTATAAGCACAAGTCCAGCAAATCCAGCAAGTAAATAATTTTGGAGGACTCCGGATTGAGTTTTTCTTAATTTTCTTGATGAGAAATTAGTAACATGAGATATTCCATCAACAATTTTTTGATCTAATATATTATAATCTGCACTTCCAGAAAGTTTTGATATATTCAATGTAATCCATCCCCATGCATCTACAATTTTTTGATCATATATATCCCAATCGATGATTGAAGAAATTTTTGAAACTTTCATAAATGGTTTATAAATAAACATCGAATAGATTCTATCAATATAAAATTTATTTCGTGATAAACTATATAGACCAAAAATATTAAAACTATTTGTTACTTTATCTACGTCAACTTTCTTCAAATAATAAATTATAACAGATAAAGCAATCCCAATAAATGCTGCAAGTAATGATAAGTACATTGCATCATAATGCGCTTCTTTAATTCCTTTATTTACATATTCCATATTTAAGAAATTATGATATTTACCAAATTTATAAATCAAATCTTTAAACCATCCTTTGCTAACCAAAGGATTTAAATTTATAGTAAATACAAAAGCTAAACTCAAAACTGACAACGATATTAATGGAAGGGTCATAGGCAGCGGTGATTCATGAACATGATCATATATTTTTTTATTATTCGGAACACCATGGAATGTTTTAAATATTAATCTAAACATATAAAAAGCTGTTATCATAGCTGCTCAAAATCCTGCTATAGGTAAAATAATTGACCATCCATCATATTTATAATAATACGATAGAACTGCTGCCAATATACCATCTTTAGATAAAAACCCAGAAAAGAATGGTACACCAGCTATAGCTAATGTTGATACAAGCATAGCGTAATAAGTAATAGGCATTTTATCTTTAAGACCACCCATATTATTCATATCTTGAGGATCTGTATGGTGGTCATCTAGGTCATGCAATGAATGATGCATTGCATGTATAACTGAACCACTGCATAAAAACAAACATGCTTTAAACATCGCATGTGTTACTAAATGAAAAAATGAGTAAACTGGAGCACCTACACCAAGTGCCATAACCATATATCCAAGTTGACTAATAGTAGAATAAGCAAGGACAGCCTTAATATCGTTTCTTGTCACTGCGGTTATAGCTGCCATAAGAGCAGTTATAGCGCCAATAAAAGCAATTACAGATAATGCCTCAGTAGTTAAAAAAGGAAAAATTCTAAATGTCATATAGACACCAGCAGCAACCATTGTTGCAGCGTGAATCAATGCACTTACTGGAGTTGGCCCTTCCATAGCATCTGGAAGCCAAATATGTAAAGGAAATTGAGCAGATTTACCTACTGCTCCCATAAAAACTAATAATCCAGCTACAGTAAGTAAAAATGGATCCATAGAATTTGCACCACTTATAATATCATTTATATTAAATGATCCAATATTGAAAAATAAAATCATAATTCCAATAAACATCCCTATATCACCAACTCTATTTGTTAAGAAAGCTTTATTAGCTGCTAATGGAGGTTTTTCTTTTTCAAACCAAAAACCAATTAATAAAAATGAGCTTAATCCTACTAACTCCCAAAAAACATACATCATAATAAGAGAGTCAGATAGGACTATACCATTCATAGAAAAAGTAAATATCCCAAGAAATGCAAAATACCTAGAATATCTAAAATCACCTTTCATATATTCTGTTGAATACAGGTGGACTAAGAATGATATCAAGGAAACAACAAACAACATGATGACTGTAATATTATCAACTAAATATCCAAGAGATACATTGAAGGCTCCTGTATTAAACCATTCGAAGGAATTATTTAGAGATACTTTATGGTTATATATTGAATCAAATAAATACACTATTGCATTAACTAATGTTAAGCCAATTAGTGGCAATGCTACTAAATGTGATTTGTTTTTTATTTTATCACCATTAATGATCAAAACTAAAAATGATAAAATTGGTAAAAACAAAAAAGAGCATACTCTTATATCTATAAAATCCATTAACCCTTTAACTCCGTAGCTTCATTTACTTTAACTGTCCCTACATTTTTAAATAAATTTATAATTATAGCAAGAGCAACAGCTGCTTCTGCAGCTGCTAGCACAATAACAAAAATACTAAACACATGACCATCTAATACTTTAAAATCACCGAATCTGTTAAATGTAATGAGATTAATGTTGGCAGAATTAAGAATTAATTCAATTCCCATTAATATAGCAACTGCATTTTCTCTAGTTATAACGGCAAAAATACCCAAATTCAAAAGTACAGCAGAAATGCATAAATATATTTCTATTGTATCAATCATTTACTTTTTTCCTTGATAACATCGCGGCTCCAATTAATGCTGCAAGAAGAAGTATTGAGACTATCTCAAATGGAAGCAGATACTTACTCAACAACATCATCCCTATATCATTAACTGTCGATTCTCTTACTATTGTCTCACCTAAATACCATTTAGTATTTACTATAACATTAATCTGAACTCCAAGTAAAATTAAGCACATTATGCCTGCAGGTAGCCTGTTTTGACTCTTGTTTGATAAATTCTGATCACTAATCTTATTTGTTAACATCACACCAAATATGATCAAAACTAAAATTCCACCAACATATATAATCACTTGAGATGCTGCCATAAAATCAGCATATAGAAAAACATATAATCCTGCTACACCAAACAATGTAAATAGCAATGAAACAGCTGAATGAATTAAATTTGGAGACATAACAACCCAAATTGCAGATACTATTACAAGCATGCAAATAGTTAAAAATAGTATATCACTGTATTCTAGTATCATTTTAGTTTATTAAGCATTTCTTCAATTTCATTGTTTAATTTATCTAATTCTTTTAATGATTCTATAATTTTATCAATAACAGCAGTTGATCCCTCACCGGCTCTTTTCCCTGCCATATATATTTTTTTAGCACTACCTCTTATAACTTTATCATCAATATCATTTAATTTTTTAATATCAAATAATTCTTGATTAGTTTTGTCATCATCAATAGATAAGTCAGCTATATCAGTCTTTTCTACTTTAACATCTACCCCATCTAAAATTGACTTAATATCATCATTCATTGAATTATTTTTATTTAAATGATCAACCATACTTAATATAACTTCTGATGAAGTTTTATTTTCTCTTTTTCCAGCCATATATATCTTCTTTAGTGAACCTCTGATCATTTTATCTGAAATATCATTTAATATTTTTATATCAAACAATAAATCTGAACTGGGAGTTTTTTCTTCAGATCCAACATCAGAATTTTGAATATCTGGTGAAGGTTCATCTAATGAGGTTTCTTCAGGGTACTTAAATTCAATAATAGCCTTAATAGCTGACTCCATTTCAGGCGTCATTTTATTATAAGAATTAATAGCTTCTTCTACATGCTTCGAGATAGCTACCATATCCAAATTACTGCGTCTACCATATGTGTATGCTTTTTTAGCAATACCTCTTGACATTTTATCACCAACAACTTTAAAAACTACAAAGCCTGGATCAATATGTTTTGTTGATTTAGCTTTGGTTGGATCTTCTATAGAGCCATCACTTTCTTCTACTCCACCCTTTAAGTCGTTTCCATCGGATATCTTATCAGCTATTTCTTTTCTCTTATCTAAATATGATTGTCCACCAATATCAATAATTTCCTGGTTTGTTGTATTTGAAAACTCAAAAACTAAATCATGCTTAACATATTTACTAAATTCATAGTCTATATCATGTTTAGGTTCATTTGGGCCACCTACCATAAAAATACATTCTTCAGGGCATGGATAAACACAAAGATTGCAGTACATGCATTCAGACATATCTATTGTAAATCTAGGTACTATCATTTTCTTTTGAGTATCATGAGATGTTTTTCCACAATCAAAATCACTGTCTTTTGGAGGCTTGATTGTATCAATTTTGATACAATCAACTGGGCATGCTCTCTCACATTGTAAGCAACCGATACAGTCATCTATATCTACATGCAATCGAGATCTGATTTCGTTATATTCGCTGTGATCAAAACCAATGTTTCTATCAGGCTGCGGCCATTTTTCATTTGGATATTGTAGTGTAGAAACATATTTCTTCTTATTAATGAAATGATCCCAAGTTAATGACATGCCTGTTAATACAGATTTAACTGTATAGATTATATTATGAAAATATTCACTCAAAAGATTAGCTCCCATATAGTTACAAAAAATAAGTTTGCAAGCGCAAAAGGAATAAATACTTTCCAACATACATACATTAACTGATCTACTCTGAGTCTAGGGAATGTCCATCTAAACCACATCATAACAAAGATTAAACATATTGCTTTTAGCATCAACCAGAATATTCCCCAATAAAAACCATCTAACAAATACCAAGCATCAGGGACAAAAGGAAGGTTTATTATTTTAAATGGAGATAACCACCCACCTAAAAAAACAATTGAGCCAACCATAGATACAATAAGCATATTTGCGTATTCACTCATAAAAAATATAGACCATTTAAAACCTGAAAATTCTGTCATCCATCCAGCAACAAGTTCTGATTCTGCTTCAGGTATATCAAAAGGAGTTCTATTTGTCTCTGCTACTACTGATATGAAATATATAAAAAATGCAATGAATGCAAATGGGCTGTGAAGTATAAACCACCTGTGTTCATCTTGCCAGGCAACTATATTGTTTATTTGAAGACTACCTACTGTAATAACTATAAGAAGTAAAGTTAAACCAATGGGTATTTCATAGCTTATTATCTGAGCCGCAGATCGCATTGCACCATAAAGTGACCATTTATTGTTCGAAGACCACCCAGCTAAAATAACACCTATAACACCAACCGAGCTCATAGCAATTATATATAAAATACCTATATTGAAATCAGAAACAACAAGACCTTTTGAAAAAGGAACTGCAACAAAGGTTAATATGGCGCCAATAATGATTATAAAAGGAGATAAAAACATAAGTTTTTTATCTGCATCATCTGGCATGATATCTTCTTTAGTTAGAAGCTTTATAGTATCAGCAAAAATTTGACCAATACCACCCCAGAATTTTTTCCCTCCTTTATAACCAAATATCCCGACTTCCATTGGACCAAGTCTATCTTGCATAAAGGCTGCTACTTTTCTTTCAAAGTATACAGAAAGCATTACATTTAATGTCATTACTAAAAATATAACAACACCAGGAATAATAATTGCTAGAACAAGAAGCAAACTTTGGTCAAAATTAATTGTAGAAAATACATCCATCAAACTATCAATAACAGTAATCATCGATCAATTTCTCCTAGTACTATATCTAAACTTCCTAATATAGTAATTACATCAGAAATCATCCATCCAGATGAAATTTCATTTAGAACAGATAAATTACAGTATGCAGGAGATCTCATTTTTACTCTAGTGGGGATATTCTTACCATTACTTCTAATATAAAAACCTACATCACCTCTTGCAGATTCATACCTAGAGTACACCTCCCCTACTTTAGGACGTATTTTTTTAGGCAGCGCAGCATGGACATCACCCCCTGGTATTGTTTTAAGTGCTTGTCTTAAAATTTTGACCGATTCTTTAAGCTCTAAAACACGCACATAATATCTGTCCCAGCAATCACCAACCGTTCCCATTAAACCCTCACCTACAGGAACATCAAAATCAAATTTTTCATAAATAGAATATGGTTCTGTTTTTCTTAGATCCATATCAGTTCCTGAAGCACGAAGAGTTGGTCCAGTTACACCATAATTAATTGCAACATCAAGAGGCATCACTCCAACATCGGCACTACGTTCTATAAAAATTTTATTTGTTGTTAAAAGCTGATTATACTCTTCTATTCTTGGTTCAAAATAATCTAAAAAATCAATTGTTCTTTCAATGAACTTTTTTGGAAGATCATGTGAAACACCTCCAGGCCATACATAATTATATAACAATCTAGCGCCAGATAACTGTTCAAATAGATCTAATACTCTTTCTCTATCTCTTAATGTCCAAGTAAAAGGAGTTATAGCTCCAACATCCAAGCCAAATGCACCAACAGCTATAAGATGACTTGCAATACGTTGTAATTCAGAAACAATAACTCTTATGTACTCTACTCTTTCAGGTAATTCTATATCTAAAAGTTTCTCTACAGCTATTGAAAAAGAGTGACTCATATGCATGGATGCCAGATAGTCACATCTATCAGTAAATGGAACAATTTGTTCATATGGTAAGCTTTCACAATGTTTTTCAAAACATCTATGCAAATAACCAATTATAGGTTCAACGTGACTTACTATTTCACCGTCGGTAATAATCTTTAATCTGAGGACCCCATGAGTACTAGGATGCTGAGGACCCATATTCAGGATCATTTCATCAGCTTTTATTATACTCTTATCTAAAATTTTAAACATTAATTATCATTCCCAATAACTCTTATCCTTTGGAACTGGCATGCCATTATAATATTCAGGAGTTTTATAATTTTTTCTAAGCGGATATCCCTCCCAATCTTCTGGTAATAGAATTCTCTTCATATCTGGATGATTTTTGAATTTGAGACCAATCATATCATAAGCTTCTCTTTCATGCCAATCTGCTGCTCTCCATAAATGAGCAACACTTTCAATCTCTTCAGATTCATTAACTTCTATTCTAATTTCTAAATACTGTTTTAATTTTGTAGAATAAAAATTATAAGCGACACCAAAAACTTCACTTTCTCCAAGATCATACCCAGAAATACTCATAAGATAATCAAATAACATTTTTTTATCATTTTTTATAAACTTAGACACCTCTTTCCACGAGTCTACATCAACTATGAATGCATTTGAATTTTCAATCTTATTCACTTTATCTTTGAATTTTTTTAAAAGTATATCCATTTATATAGTTTTTTTCTTTCTTAGTGGCGTATCTAATTTTATTTTTTTCTGGAGTTCCATAATTCCTTGAATTAAAGCTTCAGGTCTTGGTGGACATCCGGGGATATACACATCTACAGGTACAACTATATCTACTCCCTTTAGTACATGATAGCCATGCTGCCAATATGGTCCTCCACTATTAGAACAGCTTCCCATAGATATTACATATTTAGGATCTGCCATTTGTTCGTAAAGTCTTTTTACTCTAGATGCCATTTTTAAAGTTACAGTACCAGCTACGATCATTACATCTGCTTGACGAGGAGTAGCCCTTGGCATCATTCCAAATCTTTCTAAATCATGTCTTGGACCAGCTGCTGCCATCATTTCAATTGCACAACAAGCAAGACCAAACTGAAAAAACCAAGGAGATCCAGCCCTTCCCCAATTAATAAGATCATCTATTTTTGCAACAACAACATTGTCCTGTTTAAATCTTTCGACTAGTGTGAAATCATCTTTTATATATAGTTTATCTGACATTTTATTTCTCTTTAACTTTTAAATCAGCGTATCTTCCTTCTCCATATTTCAATTTCATTTTAACCCAATCTAAATCCCCTTTTATCCATACATAAGCAAAGCCAACAATAAGAATCGATACAAAAACAAACATTTCAATAAATGCTAAAAATCCAAAACCTGTTTCAGATAACTCTTTAAATACAACTGACCAAGGAAATAAAAAAATAACTTCTACATCAAATATTAAAAAAATTAAGGCTATTATATAAAATCTTACATTAAATTTTACCCACGCAGAACCTTCTGGGACTTCACCGCATTCATATGAAGCAAGCTTTTCCCCACCTTTATTGTGTCTAGGTGAGACGATATATTGAATTAGAAGAGGTAAAGCAACTAATGCTATAGCAAGACCTGTGAAAATAATTACTGGAAGAAAGTCTTTATACATTTTAAGAGAATTAGAGCCTTAATTATTTTATAATAAGCTAAAATATAGATACTTAATTTACATATTTATATTTTTCAACACCAAGCATGATTTAGTTTTTTTTCTTTATTAAAAACAATTTATTTTAAAGATATGTTTTTATTGTTTAATAATATCATAATAGCACTTTTGCCTTTTATACCAAAATTTATTATAAAATTAATCTCTAATAGGTATATAGCAGGAGTAAATGACTCAGAAGTTCTATATGTAACAAAGAAAATAAATCAGATGAATTTATCTGTGACTATCGATATTTTAGGTGAGCATACTACAAAGCTAGAAGAAGCAAAAACTATAAGCGAAAACTATATTAAATTGTATAAAAATATAAGAGACAAAGATCTTGACTGTAATATTTCATTAAAACCAAGTCATATTGGGTCAGATATAAATTACGATGTATATAATAGTAATTTAATAAACATACATAATGAATCCATAAATTGTAATAATTTTTTAAGATTAGATATGGAAAATAGCAAACTTACAGATCTTACAATTAAGTCATTTAAAGAAAGATATAAAATAAATAATAATATAGGAACAGTCATTCAAGCATATTTATTCCGTTCTTTAAATGATATTAATAATTTAAAAGAAGGTATGAACATACGTTTATGTAAAGGAATATATAATGAAAGTAGTAAAATTGCATTAAAAGAACCTGCTGAAGTAAATAATAATTATTTAACATTATTAAAGGCAGCTTTTAATAAAAAGGTTTATGTTGGCATAGCAACACATGACATTGATCTAATCAATGAAGCTTTGAGAATTATTACTGATATGAAAGTAGATAAAAACTATTTTGAATTTCAGGTTCTATATGGAGTCCCGATGGGAAATATGATTAATTATCTTTTAAATAAACAATACAAAGTTCGTGTCTATGTTCCCTATGGAAATAGTTGGTATGATTATTCAATAAGAAGACTTAGAGAAAACCCAAATATATCAAAATATATAATTAAAAATTTATTTAAAAGAAACTTCTATAAATAAAAAGAGGCACTCAAAGGAATGCCTCTTTTTGGAGAAAAACAATGAAATAATTCATTGTTTAAGGTAATTTTTATAAAATTAATTTCTCAAAGGCTTTCCTTTTGTTAACATATATTTAATGCGTTCAATAGATTTTTGTTCCGCACATAAACTTACAAAAGCTTCTCTTTCAATGTCCAGTAAATATTGTTCATCAATAGCTGTAAAAGGTCCTGCCTTTGATCCACCCGTTAAAACATAAGCTAATTTTTTTGCAATAAATGCATCATGTTCACTTATTTTGCCTGCTTTAACTAGTCCTTTAACTGACACTTCAACAGCAATTCTCCCAGCTGCACCTGGTAATTTAAAAGTCTCAGATTCTGGAGTTTTATAATCATCTGACATTGACAGGACTGTGTTTTTGGCTTCACTTAAGATATGGTCTCTATTAATTACAATTTTATCATCTGGAATCAAGTAACCATACCCTTTTGCTTGATTTGCAGATGTTGCAACTTTCGCAAAACCGATAGTTTCAAATGCTTTTTGAACAAGGGGTAAACTTCCAGTAATACCTGTTTTCATTTTTTTGGACAAATTTGATAGAAGTCTTAAATTACCACCTGCCCCAGGAATTAAACCGACTCCAACTTCAACAAGTCCAATATAAGATTCTGCTGCAGCTACCCTAATATCACAGCCTCCTATCATCTCCATGCCACCACCCAACACTAACCCATAAGGCGCTGCTACAACAGGAAAATCAGAATATTTAACTGCTTGAAAAACTTGTTGCAATCCATGAGTGAGTTTTTCAATTGCATCATAATCCTTTCTAAGTGATGCTTCTAAAATTAAATTTAAATTAGCTCCAGCACAAAAATTACTTCCTCCACCAGAAATTATTAAACCTTTATACTTATTTTCTTTTACCCAATTTAAACCATATGCAACTGTTTCCATCATAGATCCATCTATAGGATTTAATTCAGGTTTAAGTACAGAGTGGAGTTCAATCCCAGCGACCTCATCACCAAGATCAACGAGAGATGCGGACCAATGTTTTTTTATAACATTATTTTTAGATTTTAATATATCAAAATAAATTTCCTTTTTATGATGGTTGAATGTTTTATATTCATTTTTAATAGGACAATAATATTCTTTGTTCCCATCAAGCAAAACATACATTGACGTAAAACCTGAATTCAACATATTATTCATCCAAGGAGCAACTTTATTTCCTTCAGATTCAACTCTTTTAACAAAATTTTCTAAACCAATTGCATCAAGCACTTCAAAAGGACCCAACTCCCACCCAAACCCTAATTTCATAGCCTTATCAATACTACAAATATCATCTGCAATATCACTAAGTAAATTTGCAGCATACATAAGTGTTCTAGAAAATGTTTTCCATAAAAATTCACCAGCTACATCATCTGATTCTAAAATAGCTTTTAATCTATCTCTTAAATATGTTTTTTCTTTAGCGAGAGTTATAGCGCTAAATCTTTTCTTTTGCATTGGTTTATATTCTAATGTATTAAGGTCAAGAGAATAGATAACACCCTTATCAATTTTTTTATAAAAACCTTGTTTTGTTTTTTGACCAAGCCATTGATTATCTACCATTTTCTTAATATAATCAGGTAATTTAAAGGCATCTCTTTCAGGATCATCGGGACATTTCTCATATCCTGTATTTGCTACATAGCACATAGTATCTAATCCAACGATATCTGCAGTTCTAAAGGTGGCGCTTTTAGCTCTTCCAATAATTGTTCCTGTTAATGCATCTACATCTTCAATTGATAATTTTCTTTTATTTGACTCATGCAATGTTACCATCATACCAAATGTGCCTACTCTATTGGCAATAAAATTTGGTGTATCCTTAGCAAAAACTACTCCTTTACCTAATACTTCTTCTAAAAAGTTATGTATATAAGACACCATTTCATCATTTGTATTATCACTTTTAACAATCTCAACTAACTTCATATAACGTGGTGGATTAAAAAAGTGAGTAATAAAAAATTTATTTAAGAAATCTTCAGGCATTCCATTTGATAAATCAGATAATGACAAACCAGATGTATTAGATGTTACAATTGTACTGTTGTTTAAAAAAGGTAGAATTTTATTATATAAGTCTTGCTTCCAATCTAATCTTTCTGATATTGCCTCTATTATCCAATCACATTCCTTTAATTTTTCTAAATGATCATTGTAATTCATAGGTATTATAAGATCTAATGTTTTAAAATTATAAAAAGGACTTGGTTTTAATTTTTTGCAGGCGTCTAAACCATTCCTAGCAGTTTTTTGATCTACGTCATACGCATACACTTGTATTTGTGCATTAGATAAATGTGCTGCAATCTGTGAACCCATTACACCAGTTCCTAATACAGCTACTTTTTCGATATTAAATGAAGACATAATTAATTTATCCTTTCAATTACTGTTGCTATACCCTGCCCGGTACCTATGCACATTGTTGCTAAACCTAAATTCAAATCATTTTGTTCCATAACATTCATAAGTGTAATTATTATTCTAGATCCAGAGCAACCTAATGGGTGTCCTAGAGCTATTGCACCACCATTTAAATTTACACGTTCAATGTTCCAACCACCCTTTCTAATGACATATAAAGATTGTGCTGCAAAAGCTTCGTTTAATTCTATTGCTTCTATATCTTCTATTTTTAAACCAGCTTTATTTAAAGCTTTCTCAGAGGCTGGCAATGGACCTGATCCCATCCTTGTCCAATCAACTCCAGCTATAGCTCTACTTTTAATTCTAAATTTTGCATTTAATCCAAGTTCATTTGATTTATTTTCATCCATTATAATCATTGCTGCTGCTCCAATAGATATAGGGCTTGAGGTTGCAGCTGTAATTGTACCATTCGCATCAAAGGCAGGTTCTAAAGATTTAATTTTATCTAAATCAGGGCTTCTAGGACCTTCATCTTTAGATATTTTTTGCTCATTAAATGAGATTTCAATTAATTCATTATCAAATTTACCTTTAGATTGAGCCTCTAGTGCTTTTGTATGAGAGGAAATTGCGAACTCTTCTTGATCATCTCGAGAAATATTTAACTCTGAAGATAAATTCTCAGCTGTTTCTCCCATCCCCATGTAATATTCTTTTTCATATAAGTCAGGATGAAAGCTAGGATTAAATCCACCCATTGGGACCTGGAACATATCTTCAACTCCTCCTGCAATACCGCAAATACTATCGCCAGACAATACAGATTGACTGACTTGATGAACAGCATCCATTGAGGATCCACAAAATCTATTTACTACTTTAGCTGCGCTAGTCACAGGTAGTCCAGATAGTATAGATACACCTTTTGAAATCAACATTCCTTGTGATCCTTCAGGAAAAGCACAACCTAGTACTAAGTCTTCATATAATGCATTATCTATTGTTGAATTTCTTAATAATAATTTTTCTACAACATATGAAGCTAAGTCATCAGCTCTCATTCCAACCATACTTCCATTTTTTATTCCTATAGGACTTCTAGCTCCATCAACTATTACTGAATTTTTCATTTTCTTTCCCTTTTTAATCTAAATAATATTTTCCATATTTATAAAACTCTTCACATATCAACTTCTTTAATTCAATAGAATTACAAAAATAATTCAAAGAATTAAACTCATTAATAATATTTAAATAATATTCCTTACTATTACTATCGATCTTTTCTAAAATAGAATCATTAACATCTTTTACTTTTTGCATTAATTTTATAAAATTTCTATCTATAGAATATTTAAGAACAGGCAGGGTTTTTTGTTTATATTCATTATCTTTTAATTGATTATATCTTAAAAAACCCATATGCATAACAGAAAATGCAATCACGATATCAGCAAAAGGCTCTAAAACCCATTGTTCATTTTTCAAATCTTGGCCATAAACATTAATTAAATTATTCAATGTCACCAGCATTAAAGTTCTTGAATATTCGATTAAATCTATTTCTTTAGATAGCTCATGGTCATCTGAAAATTTTGATATAGATTTTATATTATTTAAACGTTCAAAAATAACATCTCTTATTGGGAGTTCTTCTAATATAGATTTTTTAAGAAAAATACTAGAAATAAGCAATCGATTAATTTCATTAGTTCCTTCGAAAATTCTATTTATTCTTTCATCTCGATAAAATCCAGCGACAGGATACTCTTCGATAAAACCAGCTCCACCAAAAATTTGAACTCCTTCATCTGCACAGAAAGCTAAGGCTTCAGATCCAAGTACTTTACAAATACTTGCTTCTATGGCATGATCTTCTATTATCTTTTGAACAGCTTCAAAATATTTTGGATGAGTTTTATCTAATTTTTTAATAGAAGAATCAATTGATCCAGTAGTTGCATAATTAACAGTATCTGATTCCCAAGTTTTTACAATCATTTTTGAAAACTTATTTTTTATCATACCAAAGTTTGATATTGACCTAGAAAATTGTTTACGTTCTAAAGAAAAATCATATGCTATTTTCATGCCAGTTTTACAACCAGCAGCTGAAGAAAACCCTAGCTTCCACCTACCAGCATATAAAACATTTAAAGCTATATGACCACCTTCGCCAACTTCACCAAGCATATTTTCTGTAGGAACTTTACAATCTTCAAAAAATAATGTTGCAGTTGATGAACCTTTAATTCCCATTTTCTTTTCTTCTGCTCCAACAACCCAACCTGAACAATCCTTATCGATTATAAATGAAGTCATTTTCCCATCAACTTTAGCAAATGTAATACATACATCTGCCCATGATCCATTTGTTATATAAATTTTTTGACCATTCAATATATAATGAGTTTCTTCTTTATTTAAATACGCAGCTGTTTCACCATTCATGGCATCAGAGCCAGCATTCGGCTCTGTTAGTGCATAACATGACAAAATTTCACCTGATGTAAGTTTTGGAAGATATTTTTTCTTTTGTGTTTCATTACCATACCATACAATTGGTAGCGTACCTATACCACTATGAGCACCAAGGGTAACCATAATTGATGAGCATTCTGAAAATGCTAAATAATCTACTACAATAGCAGCTGTAGTTTTATCAAGGTTGGAGCCGCCATATTCTTCAGGGACATCAACACCAAGAAATCCCATCTCTCCCCACTCCTTGACAATTTCCATGGTCAATTCTTTATTCAACTTTTTGAGATCATCCTTCAATGGTTTCATTCGTGTTGTTGCATACTCATAAGCAGCATTTGCAAACATTTTTTGATCTTCAGAAAACATCTCTTTAGAAAATATCTCACCTTCATCTAAAGGTGTAACAAGAAAAGATCCACCACGACCATAATATTTTTTAAAATCTGTGTTTTTCAACAATGACAATAAATCAGAATTAATTTTTTCCTTAATTTCTGAACTCATTTAAACTCCTTAATTATTTTTTAAATCCATGTATAATAAATTCTATAACATCATTTAAATAGTCTTCAGCTGATAAATTTGAATCTTCGAATATACTGAACCAAATCACTCCTTGTAATGATGTCATGACAGAAAGTGCAGCTACATCAAGATTTATTTTTTTATACTGGCCAGATTTAATACCTTTATTAATTACTGATCTAAACAACTGTAATAGTTTAACATATAGCGCCTTTGTCCTGTCTCTAACTTTCTCATCATGATTTGCTAATGACCAAAATTCTAGCTCTGCCAAAAAAACATATTTTCTATTATTGAAAGTATTAACAATATCATTAACTATTTCTCTTAATATATCATCGGGATTTTTATCTTTAATATTTTTATTAAAAATATCCGGGAAAAAATAATTTTCCCAATGTTCTATCAATGATAGAAATAAGTCCTTTTTACTTTCATAATGATGATATATTGCTCCCTTGCTCAAACCTGATATTTCAACAATATCATCCATCCTTGTTTGTGAATACCCTTTATTTACAAACACCTTTAGTGCAGCATCTAAAATTTGATTTTTACTATTATCTTTACTTTTATTATCTCTCATTACATACCGACTAGTCGGTATAATATACTTACATTATAATTACTAAGAAACAAATATTTTACAGAGAAATTGGGTGTGCAAGTCCTATAGAAAGGCCTAAAAACAAATCTTGTTTTATTTCGTTTAAATGAATGTCTATCCAGATGATATCATGAATTGAACTATTGTCATCACTTTTTACTGGAAGGGAAATTACTCCTCCAATTTTATTATGCATAAATATTTTTTCATACTTTACGGTATCTAGAATAAATTCGTAAGTAGAATTTTCTAAAAATAAATATGGCGTAATAGGATAATCTTGATTTTTAAACATTTTATAAAATGCAAACTTATAACTAAAAGAATTAAATGAATTAGAAAAACATTCACCAAAACTTATACCAAAATTAAAATTCAATGGGAATTTTTCTCTCTCTTTTAAATGATAATCAAATTTAAGTAGGTTGTAGCTACCAATAAATGGCAGCATATATCCATTAGGTAAATCTTTAATATCCTTGTATAGAAAATTAAATTCATATTTACCTTTCAAAAGATAGCCAAGGCTAAATTCCAACATATCTGAATTTATTTTTTCGCTTTCATCATTAGAATTAACTATTTCTTCATTATCTCTAATGAATGAAAAAGAAAATCCTAAAGAATTCAAATCTTCAGTATATACCATAGCATTTCCCTTAATAATTGAGATAAATACAAATACTATAATTAATAAATAATCACATCTCATTTCTATACTCTCTTAAAATCCATTTACTTTTATCTAGATCATAATACATTGATTTTATATTTTTATGAATATATTCAATATCAATCGCCTCTAAGTTTGCCACTTCATTAATATAATTTATTAATTTTTTATTATATTCACTCATCAGTAAATGTAAACCGTAAATATTATTATCAATCAAATCGATTATTTTTGATATGTGCAAAATTGAAATATTATTAATTTTATCAATATTATATTTAGATAATTGTTTATCAGAACTATATTGTTGATTAAAATCATACAAAGCAGATTCAAGTAACAATAATTCATCTAATATATTTACATCTTGAGAATCACTATAGTTTTTACGATTATAATTCTTATAATCTATATTAAGTTTTCTAATTATTTTATATCTATGTCCCACCAATTTATCGATTGTTATGTAATTTAAAATAGACCTTATATTATTATCTTCACCAGATGATGATTTAAGATAATTTTTCATACTTTCAATATCGTCATAATAATTTATAGCAACATTTTTAAAATCAGATTTTAAATAAGCATTATCAAATAAAGTATACCTATCATAAAGATATTTATTATAAAAAGTTACTTGATCGATACAATTACAATACCTATCAAAATCACCTATTGATTTATAAAGCAATGTGAAATAATCTTCTTTTTCAAAATAACTACTGAAATTTTTTCTTGGTGTTATAGTAATAACCATTTGTCCTAAATTATTCAAATCATAAACATCCTCTGTAAAAATAGTTTGGATAAAATCATTCAGTATAAAGTCACTTTGAGCATTTAAATAGTCTTTAATGTGAGATAATAATTTTTGGAACTTGATAAAATCATAATATTGATAACGTTCAATATGATTTATATTTTCTGTATATAAATTTACTTTTGAAGATATTGTTTTTATTAAATGAGCTAATGAAGGTTTTTTTACAAAACTAATTAAATTTTCTACTTTTTCGATGTCTAAAGTTTTTATATTATTTTTAATTTTTTGTTCCTGCTCATTATTAAAAAAAATATTATCTACATCTTCAAATATTATAAATCTGTCACTTAACTCATTTTTAGTTAATATTAAATCCTTTTTTAATACTATATCTATTATTTCATTTTCAATAGTATTATTATTTAAATAAATCCAATTATTGTAAAATCTACCTGCAAATAAATAAACTATTACTATAGTGATAGCAAAAACAAAAACCCATTTAATATGATTAATTTTACCTATGTTTTTTTGTTTTATGTGTAAATGATCTAACTTTAGTAATTCTTCCTTGATTGAGAGTGATATTTACAGATATTAAGTTTGAAAACATTTCAGGGTTTTGAGTAGTTGCTATCAATGTAACTCCATCATAATTACATTTTCTATATAATATTTTTGATAATGACTCCATGTTCTTTTTACTTAAATGTTGTTCAATTTCATCAATAAATAATATTTTTGGGTAAGAAGCAATTTTGGATGCTAATTCAATCCATCTAGTTTGACTAGGTGACAAAGATCTTACTTTTTTATCTAGTAGATACTTAATGTCCATTACAGTAATGATGTTATTTAATTTTTTCTCTAAAGTTGTATCATTATGTTTTTTTGATATTTCATTGATCAAATATTCCTTAACAGTCTTAAAATAAGGCATTTTAACACTTTGTGATACTACGGCTATGTCATTATTGTATATTTTTTTTGAATATGTGTTTAAATTTTTATCATTATAAAGAATATTACCATTGTATTTTTTTACATTTTTAGTAAGAGTATCTAATAACAAAGACTTACCTGAAGCCATATTTCCACTAAACATATAGCAAGTACCTCTATGTATTTCAAAATTTTTAATGTTCAAAATTGTATTATTATTGTTTATATATGTAAGATTATTAATTTGGTAAATAGGATTTTTCATTATTTTCTTCTTTCTAGTATATCAATAAAATTATGTAATATTTTATTTCCATTAACTGATTTATTAAGTACTAAATTATCAACTTTTATTCCCCTTTTAATCCTTGCATCCATCAAGGCTTTAGTGACATCCCAGGTAAATTCTGGATGGAATTGTACTCCATAAATAGAATTATTATATTTAAAAGATTGGTTTGATTTATCAGTATTTGCTAATGGTATAGAATTCGCAGGTAATTTTTTTACGTAATCTTGGTGACTTTCATAAAAAACATAGTTAGGATGGACATCTTTGAAAAGAGCAGATTTTTGACCTTCTTCAGTAAGATTTATATTATATGAACCAAGTTCCCATCCTAATGGATTTTTTTCTACAATACCACCAAGGACATCTGCTAATATCTGATGACCAAAACATATACCTAAAATCGGTTTATCAAGATAAACTATTCTTTTTAAAAATGCTTTTAAGTTCTTTATCCAATCTAGATTGTCATACACAGAATATTTACTTCCAGTAATAATCCAGCCATCAGCATCAACAGAATTATCAAAATTTTTGCTGTAAACTTTTCTGATATCAAAATCTAAATCATAATCAGTTAAAGCATCAGGTATCCAATCTGATGAATGTCCATATTTTTCAACAATTTCAGGAAGTCCCGGGCCAGCTGACAAAATAACAATTTTATTCATAATTTTCTATTTATTGTAGGTAAGAAAAAGAAACTAATTATTCTAAATTTTCTAAGTATTTTTCAGCATCTAAAGCTGCCATACATCCAGATCCTGCTGCAGTTACAGCCTGTCTATAGATAGGATCCATTATATCTCCTGCAGCAAAAACGCCTTCAATTGATGTCTGTGTAGAATCAGTATCTGTCAGTATATATCCTTTATCATCTAAATTAATATCATTAGAAAATATATTTGAATTTGGCTTATGGCCTATTCCTAAAAAGAGACCATCACAAGAGACTTCAACTTCTTTATTTGTGATAGTATTATTTATTTTAACAGATTTCAAGCCACCTTGATCAGGTTCTCCAAGCATTTCAACTACTGTAGAATTCCACATAACATCGATTTTGTCATTTTTTAATGCTTTGTCTTGCATTATCTTTGATGCTCTAAATTTATCTCTTCTATGTATTATTGTAACAGATGAGGCAAATTTTGTTAAAAACATAGCTTCTTCCATAGCAGAATCACCACCACCAACAACAAATACTTTTTTATCTTTAAAAAAGAATCCATCACAAGTAGCACATGCTGAGACACCGAACCCCATTAATTTTCTCTCAGATTCTAAGCCCAAGAGCATTGCTGATGCTCCTGTTGAAATAATGATACTTTTACTTAAAAACTCTTTATTACCAGACCACACTTTAAATGGTTTTTTACTAAAATCAACTTTATCTATATGGAGATTTACAATTTCAGATCCAAACTTTTTAGCTTGATCTCTAAACTTCCCCATTAATTCTGGGCCCATAACACCATTAGGAAAACCTGGGTAATTTTCAACATCTGTTGTTATAGTAAGTTGTCCGCCAGGTTGTTTTCCTTCAAAAATAAGAGGGGCTAAATTAGCTCTTGCACAGTATAAAGCTGCTGTAAAGCCAGCTGGTCCAGTACCAATAATTATTACGTTTCTTACCATTCTAATATTATTTTAACTCATTTAAGATAGTTGAAATTTCATTTTTATCAACTGCTCCAACTATCTGTTTTTCTACCTTACCATTTTTAAAAAACAATAAACAGGGGATACTACGTATTCCGTATTGAGCAGCTATAGTTGAATCTTCATCAACATTTAGTTTTCCAATAGAAAAATCATCACCAGATTCAGCAGCAATTTCATCAATAACCGGTGTTAACATTTTGCATGGGCCACACCATTCTGCCCAAAAATCTACTAAGACAACCTTACTTGACTCCAATACGTCAGATTGAAAATTGTCAGTTGTAAATTTCATGGTTTCAGCAGACATCATTACTCCTTTATATTGTTTTATAATTATTAAATGGTGAGCTAATTTATAAATATTTTAAACACTTATAATAGTTTTATAAATTCATTTATATATTTTTTTGCGAGCTTATGATCAAGCTTGCTATTACTATTTATTATTATTGTTTTTTCAAATACAATACAGCCAATATGCATTAATTGATTTTTTATAGCAATTTTAAACCTTTTAGCATCACCTCCGCTACTACTAGCTATGAAAATATGTTTATTTTTAAATGCATCTTTCCAATAATCGGTCATTGATGATATCCATGCAATTGCATTAGTAAGGACTGGAGGAACGTTACCATTATATTCCGGCGCACAAACTACAAATGCATCTGCAGATACTATAATATTTGTCAATTTTGATATTGTATCAATATGATCTTTTTTATCTTTTATAAAACTTGATGGATTATAAATTGGAAGGTTATACTTCTCAAGATTCATTATCTTAATATTAAATAGTTTTAAATTAATATTCTTAGATAGTTCTTTTGCTAAAGTTAAATTTGTATTAGATGTTGCTGATATAAATAAAATTTTTTTCATTTTCAATCTTGAAAATACCACACTACATCAATATAATCATACCTAATAAATGATATATTGTTTTGATTAATAAAAATTTCATTCTCAAGAGGGTTTTTTCTTATGAAAGAAATTTTGAATGTTTTAAATACAAATCCAAATTCTACATCTAAAAGATTTACATTGTAGTTTGTAACAATAGAACTATTATTAAGTTCAAACAGATTTATATTTTCTAAATTAATATCATAAGCTTCATTAATCTTGAAGTTATTCGAAGATATTTTTCCATAAATCTTATATTTATTACTTTTAATTGGCGGTAATAGTGTACAGCTCAATATAAAGTTTTCTTTAAAATATGTTAAATCTGAATCATAATAATAGTATTTAAAATCAATGATACCATATTTAAAGTTGACGTTTGTATTAGTTGAGTAATACATGTACTTAAATAAAGGTGTTTTTATTTGACCTATAGAAAGCAAGTTATTATATTTTTTTTTCTTATATAATAATTCCAAACGATAATTATTAATATTTTCATATAAAATATCTAAGTTTTCATTTAAAGATGTACTAGCAATAAAATTATCATAGATAATTGATATCTTTGTTTTACTTAAATAATAATCAAATTTCAATTTTGGCAGATATTCTTCGTTCAATTTCTCAATAGCTAAAATTAAGTTAAAATTATTATAACTATAATTTATTCCTATATTGCTATGATTTTTATACTGTTTTGTTGAGCTTTCAATATTTTTCTCTAAAAAATGTTTTTTATTACTAAAATCGAATATCATGCTAAGATTCTTATTTAATTGATAAAGCAAATCCAAGCTTGTCCATGTCGTTCTTAATTCATAAAAATATGTATTATCAAGTAACCTATCATTGTTAGATATCTGGATAGAACCTAACATGTTTAAGTTTAATTTATTACGATTTAAAGCATATGCATACCCTAGATTGAAAGATTCAATTTTTTGATTTATATTTTGATAAAAATCTATATTAGGGACATCTTCAATATGGTACATATATCCTACTTTAAAGCTAGCATCATCATCTATTTTATTAATATTTAAAACATAGTTCTGGTTTATATTATTTACTATAGATTTAGACTCACCTTTAAAAACAAAATTTGTATTATTATTAATATCCGTTTTTAATGCAATTTTAGTGTCAAAAAATAAATCAGACTTTTTCTGTTTATAACTTAATTGTGTAAATGTGCCTCTTTCATTCTGATTAAAATATAATTTATGGCTTATATTTTGATAGATAGGGAGGCCAAGAGCTCCATCAATAAAATAACCATTTTCATAATGATCAACAGTATAATTAGGGTAATATTTATTATAAATGTAAGTGGATATACCAAAAGGTTCTAAATGTAGAATTATATGATTTATTCTGTCATCTTCGAAATCAGATAAAGAAACATTTAATTCATTTGAAAAAAGGAAAGTACAAATAAATAAACAAATACAAAAGGAGCCTTTCAAAGAAATATTATTCTTCTTGATATACAAAGTACTTTTTTAATAAAACTTCATACATATAGTATAAACAGGATGAATAGATAAGTGTAGAAAGCAAAGTATTTTTATAAAAAGGTATTGCCATTAAATAACAATCAATAAAACCTGATATGGTTTTAGGATAACCAATAATCCATACTCCAAAATTTGAAATAGAAAAAAATAAAATTGAAGAAATGAATGAATTTACAAGAACACTTTTATAGCTAAATCTACTTTTAGAATATTTTCCTAAATAAACTATTAATAACAAGCATAGATATATCCAAAGCGCCATATCAAAGTTTCCAATAAAAAAATCAGAAAACAGCATAATTAACAAAGGGATCATAAAACTTAATTTATGTTTAAAACATAGTCCTGCAAATAAAGCAATGGATAAAATAGGAGTAAAGTTTGGTGGATGTGGCGCCAACCTAGTTAATCCTGCTAATATTACAATTATAACTAAAAACATTTTATTCATTTATCTCTCCTTCATTAAGCCTATAATTTAAATCTCAATTTTAATTTGACAAAAATATATTTAAGTATGTTTGCATAAGCCATTTAACTGATACAATGCATTAATATAATTTGAATACTTAGATTTCTTATTGCTATGATTGATAATAATTGACTGTAAAATTAATTTAATTGGCTCAAAAGACTTTTCTCTAAAATATTTATTAACAATATTTACACTTAATAAACTCGCATCAATATCTTCTTTATTTTTTTTTATAGAAAATTGTAAATCATCATTATAATATTCTATCAATCCAATTTTTTTCACAATTATGCCCGATATTATTATGCTTTGATTAAAATCTTTATATTTTTCAATGAGTAAATCATTTAATTTTAAAACATCAGTAATTTCCAACAATAATCCACCAGATATATTATAACCTAAATGGTTGGAAGGAACTTTCTTTAGTTTTTCTATATTATCATTTACCAATGAATTAATTTGACCTATATAACCTTTATTGATTTTTTTTATTTTGTGATTTAAATATTTTGTAAGTGAAGATATGCTATTATCTATTGTTCTAATTAACATACTTCTTTTGTATCCATATTTTTTGTATATAGATTCATTGATATTATTTATATGTGAAATATTTATTTCTTTTTCTTTATTGAACAAAATTATATCACCTTTTACTGAAACAGCTTCACCCTCATTAATCAATCCATGAAAAGTGTTTACAAATGACCATATTTTAGCTCTTATATGTCCAGTTTTATCTTCAAGCATAAGATCTAAATATTCATCTCCTAATCGTGTTGTTTTTTTTTCAACATATTTACATAAATAGAAACCCTTTACATTCACACCTTCTTTAAAGTCTTTTATGTAGACATTTGAGATTTTCATTTATTTAATAGGCTTCACGAATAATTGATGTACATGTTTAACTATCTCATAGCCTTTTTCTCTGGCAATACTATCTTGAAGATCTTCTATTTCTTGACATGAAAACTCTATTATTTTACCTGTTTTTATACAGATCATATGGTCGTGATGCTTGTAGTCTAATTTATTTTCATATCGTGCAATTCCATCATCTAGTATCATCTTCTTTGCAAAGTCATATTTGACTAATAAATCTAAAGTCCTGTAGGCAGTAGCCCTTGATACTTTAATATTATTTTTTTGAGACAACTTTTCAATTAGAGTATCACAATCATAATGATCATTGTTGTCGATTAAAAATTTAAAAATAGTATACCTTTGATCTGTAAACTTTAAGCCTTCATTTTTTAAAGCTTGTTTAAAATCATTTACGTAACTTTTTTTCATTATTATTACCTATTTTTTTATTATCTTCAAGTTCGCATATTTAAAAATTAACTTTTTAGTAACATTATTAATAAATAATATAGTTAATTTTGCATTATTCCCCACCCCCTCTACATTTAAAACTTTTCCTTTTCCAAAAACATTATGTTCAACTATAGAATTTACATTGATAGAATTATAATCATCTGTTATCTTTTCATGTTTTTTATAATAATTAGTAGAAAAGTTACCAAATTTTACTTTAGAATTACATTCAACAAGATTTTTAGGTATTTCTTTAAGAAATCTTGATTTGAAAGTGAGGTTAGGAGGACCTCCAAACCTTCTTCTTGTTTTAGCATATGTTAAAACAACTTCTTTTTTTGAACGAGTAATTGCTACATAAAATAAACGCCGTTCTTCTTCAATGTCATCATTGTCGTAGTCTCGAACTATTGGGAATAATCCATCTTCCATCCCCATGATGTTTATATAATCAAATTCTAACCCTTTTGAACTATGAACAGTCATTAATGTTACCTGTTCTTTTGACTGATTCCAATTATCTATATCAGTCAACAAAGAGACCTCTTCTAAGTAAGAGGTAATACTAGTATCATCTCTTGTGTTTTCAAACTCTTCTATACTAGAAACCAATTCTTCAATATTGTCCCATCTATCGATAGATTCTACAGTAGATAAGTTTTCATAATATTTTTTTAAACCTAGATCTTTTAAAAGATCGGTTACAATGCTTGATGCATTTTCTTTATTAAGTCTATTTTTATATCCTTGCATCATCTTAAAAAATTTATTTAGCTCAACACTTTGTTTCTTTGAAAGACCAATAGAATCTATATTTTGCAATGAAGTATAACAAGATACTTTATAATTATCTGAATATTTATGTATTTTTTCTAAACATACTTTTCCAATGCCTCTTATGGGAAAATTTATAATTCTATCAAAACTAATTGAATCATTTGGATTCACTAAAATTTTTATATAAGAAAGAATATCTTTTATTTCTATTCTATCATAAAATTTTGTAACTCCAATTATTTGGTAAGGAATACCAGATTTTCTTAGCTCATCCTCGATTGATCTACTTTGAGAATTTGTTCTGTATAATATAGCAATTTCATTTAATCTATTCTTATTAGCTTTTACTTTTTTTAATATTTCTTTTGATTCATGTCTTTCATCATTTGCTTCAATAACAAGTATCTTTTCACCCTCTAGATTATTAGTCCATAATTTTTTTTCTGCTCTGTTTGTATTTTTTGCTACAACAGACCATGCAGCTTCTAAGATATTTTTTGTAGAACGGTAATTTTGCTCTAACTTTATAATGGAAGCATTTCCAAAAGCTTCTTTGAAATTTAAAATATTTGATATATCAGCACCTCTCCAACCATAAATTGACTGATCATCATCTCCTACAACGAAGATATCTTTATGTTGTTTTGAAATTAAATATATCAATTCAAACTGCGGCTTATTTGTATCTTGGTATTCATCAACTAGGACATATTGAAATTGATTTTGATAGTAAGAAAGAACTTCAGGAAACTCTTTGAATATTTTTATAGGCAATATTAACAAATCATCAAAATCAACCGAGTTATTAAACTTTAGTATTGCTTGATATTCTTTATATATTAAATAAAACTTTTCATCCCTATGTGAATCAGAAATGTTTTCAAAATATTCTGGTAATTGCATCATATTTTTTGCATTACTTATTCTAATGTGAAAAGATTTTGGATCATATTGTTTTAAATCTAAATTTAAGTTTTTTATAATCTTCTTCACAATAGATCGAGCATCTTGTTGATCATAAATTGTAAAATCATTAGAATAATCGAGTTTTGAAATATATTTTCTTAAAATCTTAGCTGATATTGAATGAAAAGTACCGATTGAAATTCCTGAAATATCACAATTCACTAGATCAACAACTCTATTTTTCATCTCTTGAGCTGCCTTATTTGTAAAAGTAACAGCTAGTATATTTTTAGGAGGAAGGCCTACATCTTCAATTAAATGAGCTATTTTATGTGTAAGGACTCTAGTTTTTCCACTCCCGGCTCCTGCAAATACTAAAATTGGACCACCTATCATCTCCACAGCTTTTTTTTGCTGATTATTTAAACTAGACAAATCCATTATTTTGATTCTAAATGACCTTTATAAGTTGTATTAAATATATGTCTTCCTTTACCATCTGACACAAAGTATAGATAATTAGACTTGTTTGGATCAGCTGCTGCTACTAGAGCATCTCGACCAGGACTATTTATTGGGCCAGGAGGCAAACCTTTATATAAATAGGTATTATAAGGGTTGAGTATCTGTGTATCATTATATAAAATTCTTTTTTTATGTTTTGGTAATATATACTGTATTGTCGGATCAGCTTGAAGTAACATATCTTTGTTTAATCTATTATGGTAAACAGATGATATCATTTTCATTTCATCTGAATAAACAGCTTCACCTTGAATTATAGATGCAAGTGTTACTATATCATGCATATTTAGTTTTGATTTATTTTCCACATATTCATTATAATTATATAAAAATTGCTTTGTCATAACTTTAATAATATCTTCTTCAGTGTATGTTTTTAAAAATATATATGTATCTGGATATAAATATCCTTCTAGGCTTATAGTGCTTTTATCAAACCCAAGAGATTTTATGAAGCCAGGATCATAACAATTAGATACAAATACTTCTACATTAAGATTCATTTTTTTATTAAACAATAATGCTATTTCTTGTAACCTCATCCCCTCATAAATTGTAATTCTTTCTCTATCTTTTGAGATTGAAGTTATTATTGAAATAAGATCTCTCATATTATTAGCAGATTTTATATCATATCGACCATATTTTATATTTTTTTCATTAAATGTTATTTTCATAGCAATCTTAAAAAGAAGTGAATTTATACATAGATGGTTTTCTAAAATTCTAGAAACATCATTTACAGAAAATCCTTTATCAATATTAATAGTAGTAGTTAAATGATCGCATTTAATATTCAATGATAGTATTAACCCATAAAAGAATATTGTCCCAAAGAATAACATTAACAATGATAAAAATATTAATTTGTATTTACTCATATGTTATAGAAATAAAAATATTTTTTAAAAGAAGTACATTAAATTAAGCATTTTATTTCTTGCAATGATACTTTAATCGAAACTAATTTTTTAGAGTTTGAAATTAGATAAAAACAAAAACTTAGACAATTGGCCATTTAATAAATATAATTATATTTTATTTTGTGCTGGTTTATTCATAATATTGTTAGGTTATTTTTTGATGAGTTCAGGAGAAGTTAACAGTTTTCAATCAGTTAAGTTATCTCCTTTTTTACTTATCATTGGCTATTTAATAATTATTCCTTTATCTATATTTTATAAAAAATAAAAGATTTAGGGGTGGTAGTTCAACTTGGTTAGAGCACCGGCCTGTCACGCCGGAAGTTGCGGGTTCGATTCCCGTCCATCCCGCTCGATGGTAGCCTCAACGAACTTTTTGTTTGTTGAGGCTTCTT
>CAYSDL010000011.1:0-41994 GCA_964429875.1 uncultured bacterium | reverse complement strand
TGGACAGGCTCTATGATTGATGTTCCTGCTATGGGTAATGATGGAGAAGCATATAGTTATGGGTATTTAAATGAAGGAGATGTACCTAAATTAATGCTTTATCACAGTGATACAGGTAACTTAGATCCTATTAATTGTGAAATTCCAGGCTTTGTAAACAATGAAATCTTTATTTTAGATAACATTGAAGATGAAGATATAGCACACCCAACAATGGTTTCTCTTGGTGATGCATATCCAAATCCATTTAACCCTGTTACAAATATTACATTTAGTGTTCCAAATGCTATGAATGTTGAATTAAATGTTCTCGATATCCAAGGAAGACTTGTAGAGCGTGTAGTTCAAGGTATGTATCAACAAGGAACGCATCATGTTATGATAAATGGAGAAAATTTATCGAGTGGACTTTATTTTGTACAACTCTTAACAGATGTTAAATCTGATTATAAAAAGGTTTTACTGCTTAAATAGTATAAACTGATTGTTGATAAAAATAATATTTAATAGATTTAACTATATGATTAAGTCTTCATATAGGTATTTACTTTATTTATTATTCTGCACTACGTTGTTTTCTGCTGAATACAAAACTCTTTATCTAATGGAGTTTGAAAATTCATCTTCTGACTATCGTATAGATTATTTAAGAAAATATTTTCCAGAATTAATAAAATCAAAATATTCCAATCGAGATTTTGAAATTGGGTATGCCCCTAATCTTTTATCTTCTGAGAGTAATCTTCAAACAAGAACACTTAAAAATGGCTTGCTTCTTTATGGTAAGTATAGTTCATCCTTTAAAGATATAATTGTTTCTTTTGAAATTTATGATGTAAATACATGGGAAGAGAAGTCAGCGCGGTCATATCGATGTAAAAGAGATGATGTGGAGTGTATAGAAAATGCATTTTTAGTTTGTATAGATGAGGATGTAATGCCATTGTTTTGTGATCAATATGATTGTTCAGGATTATGTAATGGAACAGCAGTTTTAGATTGTAATGGAGATTGTCAAGGTGATGCTTTTTTAGATTGTAATAATGAATGTAATGGAAGATCCTACCTCAATGAATGTAAAGAATGTGTTAAAGTAGAAAATGATACTTGCATTAAGGATTGCGCTAATGAATGGGGAGGTGATGCGATTTTCAATGAGTGCAATATCTGTGTTTCAGGTCAAACAGGCCTTTCTTTAGAATATGGCACTGATTGTTTTGGAGTTTGTGGAGGAAGCGCAGTTCTAGATTGTAATGGTATATGCAATGGTGATGCATTTTCAGATTGCAATGGTGATTGTAATGGAAATGCTTATTTCAATGATTGTAATGTTTGTGTTGGTGGTTTAACAGCCAATCCAGTTGACTTAGGAAAAGATTGCAATGGTATTTGTTTTGGAGGAGATACATTAGATTTATGTGGAATTTGTGGGGGAGATAATGAATCATGTTCTGATTGTTTAGGTGTTCCTTATGGCAAAGCTTATTTAGATGAATGTGGTATATGTGACACTAATGCTGCAAACGATTGTAAAAAAGATTGTAATGAAGATTGGGGAGGTGAAGCTTATATTAATGAGTGTCAAGTATGTGTTGGAGGAAATTCAGGTATAGAAATGAATGCTGGGTTGGATTGTAAAGGTATATGCTGGGGATTGTCTTCAATAGATAAATGTGGAAAATGTAATGGTATTGGTGCAATATATGCCTGTGGTTGTGAAAAAATAGATGAGGGAAAATGTGATTGTGAAGGCAATGTTAATGATTGTTTAGGAGTCTGTGGCGGTGATGCCAAAATTGATGAATGCGGAGTTTGTAATGGAAATGGAAGTACATGCAATAATTCAACTAATAAAAATCTAAATAAAACATCAACAAATATTTCACTTTATCCACTATTAGATAAAGTTTTATTAAATAATGATAAATTCAATAAAATCCCCTGCGAAAATTGCATTGAAGAGCCTGATGTTAATATCATTGGAGAATTGTTTGATAATAACAATGAAGATGAAAAGAAAAGTAATACAGATAGATTCCTATATGTAGTTGATGAATTGTTTAAGAATGCATATAATATTTTTGTTCAGGAAATGGAAGTAGAAAAAAATCATGTTCAAAATACAATCAGAATTTCTGTCCCTATTGAATATTCAGTAAAAAAAGATTTATTTGAAACATTGTTGTCAGATTTAGTTTATCAAACAAAAACTAATAAAAATGGTACATTCATTATAGAAATTCTTAAGGATGATATCTATTTAGATTCTGACCTTGAAGAATATTTTTCATTAATGAAATATCAAATCGTTCCTGTATTATTTTTTCTAAATGAAAATGAAACAGTACAACACATCCATGTTGATTCATGGACAGATAACTACAATTTTTCAGCTGTAGATTTGGATAAAAATATTGATTTAAGTTTAAGTGATCAGTTTTCCCCTTTATTTTCGATTACTCCAGGTGAAAAAACTATTCAATTGAACTTTGATCCAAATAGTCAGACTTCCACATATGAATTTATATTTTCTTTAGATGAGTTCAATCAGTCTAATTATTCGAAAATATCGTTAGAGTTTTTTTATGAAAGTAATTTAGAAGGCTCTATTAATTCATTTGCTTTGAAAAGATAAAAATGAAATATTTAGTTATATTTTTATTTTTTTCAATTAGTTTCCTTCAAGATATATTACCTGAATCATTTTTAAAAGATTTAAATGGGAAAAAGATAAAAATAAATGATCTTAATGACACTCCACTTGTGATTAATTTTTGGTTTTTAGCTTGTGAACCTTGCAAAAAAGAAATGAAGTATTTAGACCTTTTTAATACTAAGTATGAAAAATATGGATTTAAAGTAATTAGTGTTAATACTGATAATTCTAGAACTTTTAATAGAGTGAAACCTTTTGTTGACTCAAAAAAATATTCTTTTGATGTTTTTAGTGATCCAAAATCTTTATTTTTTAGAAAATTAGGTGGAGTCCAATGTCCATATCTAGTTATAGTTGATAAAGAAGGTCATCTAATTAACAAGCATATTGGTTATAACCCAGGTGATGAAATTAAATTAGAAAAAGAAATTGTGGAATTATTAGCTTCTGAAATCAAAAATGATACAAGCCTTACAGATACATCAATTATAAATAAACTTCCAGTAGAAAAAAAAGAAAAAGAGTTAATTGAAAAAAAAGATAGTGAATAAATCCTTTGTTAATTTTTTATCGGTTTTATTTTTTCTATTTTCTTTGTCATATGCAAGTAATCAACTAGGAATTTCATATCAGCTTAAATACGCTGATGGGCAAGGTAATAGTAGAAATTTTTTTGAAAATTATTTTGATTTAAATTATTTTTTTGATAATGGAATATATTTGTTTTCTCAGCTTGAATATAGTTCTCCACCGCTAGTTGGAAATGAAAATAAAAATATGTCTGATGCAATAAATATTTTCTATCTTCAATATTCAACTGATAAATATGATATTACTCTAGGCAATTTATATCTTTTATACGGAAGAGGCCTCTCAATGCATACTTATGAAGATCAAGGTATTGATTATGATAATAGTTTAATTGGTGTTGAATCTGTTTTTCATATACAAAATAAATGGGATTTAAGCATTGCATTAGGATCAAATATTTTCAAGTCACGAATTAATCCTGCAGATATTGAACCCTCATTATCTATAAAAAATGATCTTTTATCAATTAATAGTGAATTATATTTTGATAATTTAAATTTTCATTATTTAGGTATGGTTTATAATCAACAATATGATTATGAAGATATCCTTCAAATGATGAATTTATCATCTGATTTAGGTGATTATCTATACAGTAGAAGGGAATATATTATTGATTCAGGGGAGAACCCAAGTGATGAAATGAAAAATGTTGAACATAATATAGGTATGGATTTTAATCTAGGACGTTTTGATTTTTATTTTGAAAAATCAATTATTTATTACGACAAGCTATTATCAGGAAGAGAAGAAGGTTTTAGAGATTACATATCTACCTATTTTAATTTAAATGATTTTAATATTTTTTATGAATATAAGAATTATCATACCCCATATTTTTATTCTTTGTTTTCTAACCCTCCAATTTGTTTTAGAGAATCTTCATCAGTTCTTTTATCAAGGAATTTACATTCTATAGATTTTAATAATGAATATGGGCATCAACTTGAAATTAATCGAACTTTTGAAAATTCTTTAAATTTTATTTTCAGCTATGCTTTTGCATTTAGATATAATGAAAACCTAGCTGAGCCAAGTTTATTTGAAACCTCAAAATATTTATTTGATGATGATGACCTCTATGTATCCTATTCAGAATTTTATCCTTTCAAACAAACTTATTTTGAATTAAATGGATGGTCTTTGAATGATATGTTATTTTATAAAATAGGCTATGATACCTACTATGAAGTAACAAATCTTAAAACAATTAAAGCAATAACAATCCCTATGCAGTTTGCATACAATTTTAAAAAGGGAAATTCTGTAACATTTTATCTTGAATTTCAAGAAAAGGTTGAAGAAAGATCAAATTCATCTCATGAATATGCTTATTTTAGCCCATCATACAACCATTTTGGAAAATGGCTTTTTACTTTATTTATAGATAAAGAAGATACTAAAAGTCCATGGTCAGGAATAGATTTTACATATAATATTAATAATTCATCTCAATTATCATTGTTTTACGGATCTCAAAAAGGTGGTTTAGTATGCGCAAATGGATCTTGTGTTATTCAGCCTGATTTTGAAGATGGGTTTAAAGTGTCTTATCTTATCTCAATTTAGGTTACAATTTGATACTTTTATTTATATTAAATTATTGTAATTTTTATTGTGAAAAACTAAATCATTAAGGGAGGCTTAATATGCGTTATTTATTGTTACTTGTTTTGTCTTTTTCGATAACCCAGGCACAAACATATTGTGCTGGAGATCAAGTAAGTCTTTCTCATCAAAATCAAACACATTTTGTTGGAGCAGGAACTGATGAATATGAAATTGGCAGTGATTTTAAATTAGCTGATTGGAATGGAGATCTAAATGGTGGTCAATACCACATTATCTTTATTGATATGAGCGCTAGTTGGTGAGGCCCCTGTCAATCAAATGCTCCCATAGTTGATGGGCTTGAAGAAGATTTTAGTGAATATGGCGTAAAATTTGTAACATCATTATCTGACCCTGGACAACCATATTCCTGTGAACAGTGGCAATCTAATTTTGGAAATAGTGATACCCCTCTTGTAATTGATGAGAATCAAAGTAGTACAGGTATGTTTAGTTTATTCCATGACTCTTGGAATGCATTCCCTACTTTTGCATTACTTGATCACACAATGACAGTTAGAGCAAAACCTTGGACATTAGATAGTAACTCAAATACCAACGCATGTGATGGTAGCAATAATACTGTTAATGGATGGAGTGGTGGAAATACAACAAATTTCATTCAGCAATTACTTGATGAATGTGGTTCTCTATGTGAAGAATGTTCAGGTACAGTAGATAGCGATGGAGATGGAATAGCAGATGAATGCGATGATTGTTTTAATATGGCTGGAGATACGAATGAAGATGCTGTTATTGATATCTTAGATATAGTTAGTGTTGTTAATATAATATTAAATGGTGGAATAAATTCTCCAAACTATACTCAATGTGAAATTGAAAATGCTAATCTTAATAGTGATGGATCAATTAATGTTCTTGATATAATACAAATTATTAATATTATATTAGGAGTAAACCGAACATCTTCTGAAATGAGTGGATATTCAGATCTATATTTTATACCTCAGGGAGATAATCTTGTAATAAAAGTAGATTCTAATGTAGATATTTCAGGTTTACAATTATCATTTTATACTGATCATGTTCATCCAATCAGTTTAAATGATCAATCAGAAGATATATATACAGCATCCAATGTACATGGTGGTATTCAGCACTTTTTAGGTTTTTCATTGGAAAATAAGCCATTAGATAAAGATTTAGAAATTATTGTTGGAGGAGGATTTGATTTAAGTATTGAGGATATAGAAATCATATTATCTTCAACTTCAGGACAATCAGTTGATGTAGGTTGGAATTCTCCTGAATTAAAATCATTTAGTATTGATAAAATGTTTCCAAACCCATTTAACCCATCAACTGAAATTAATTATACAGTTGAACATGATGGTTACCTTAATATAGTTGTTTATAATTTATTAGGTCAGCAAGTCGCTGAATTATATAATGGCTATCAAGAATTAGGTCCTCATAAAGTTTTATGGAATGCTGAGAATATATCTTCAGGTGTTTATTATGTGAATATCACTCATGAGAATGGACATTCTGAAAGTATGAAAGCAGTATTATTAAAATAGGATATATGATTTATAAAATTTTGTTAAGTTTTTTTTGCTTTTTGATAATTTCGTGTGATCTTGTAGATGAGTCTGATACAGACTGTTTTGGAACTAATTTTGGTAGTGCATATATAGATGATTGTGGTTATTGTGTAGGTGGACTAACTGGATTAGAAGAAAACTATAGGATGGATGATTGCTTTGAATGTCATGGAACCCAAATGTATGGTGGATGTTATGAGTGTGGTGTTAGTAGTGCTATTAATTATTTTCCACTTGCAGATGAAACTCTAGATACCTGGATAGGTGATAAAGAAAATGGATGGTGCTGGTGCCCTGATCAAGATAATAATGGTGCATGTGATGAGGGTTATCCAGACAATGATAATGATGGCTGGATTGATGGATGTTTTGAAAATGATGAATCCTTATGTGTTGTTGATTTATGTGATTCGTTTCCATTAGAAAACACTATATCATGTGATCTAGAATCATCAGTTCAAAGACCTTATCAGGTAGGTGATCAGTTAGGATGTACGGATCTTCAAACAATATTTTCATCTTGCTATCCAGAATGTGAAAATTCATTTAATTTTTTGGATTTTGAAGGAAGCGTATTTTGGCTTATATACGAAGAAGATTGGTGAATCAGCTGTTTTCATGAAATACCGGAGGTAGAAGAAATTATATTGGAGTTTATTAATAATGAAAACGTTGTTATTATCAATGTTTTAGGTGATTCAAATGAGCATCCATATACTTGTGAGGATTGGGGAGTTGAAGGTCTTCCAGGAATGCCAATTATAATTGATGATTTAGATGAATCACAAGGGAGCTATATAATTGCAAATTGGTTTGGAATAATTGAGGATCCACCAAAGCATCTTTTTATAGATCATAATTTCAATTACTATGCAAAGATGGAAAATCATAATAATGCAAAAGAAATTATTGAAGAAATGTTAGAAAATTTAAATGAGGAATAAAATGAAAATTAAATATATAACTTTATTAATTATGGGAATTACTTTTTCTGTTGATTATGAATCAGAAATACAGCCTATTTTTGATAATAATTGTGGAAATTGTCATTTAGGTAATTCATCTGGTGGATTAAATCTATCAACTTATGAAAATCTCATGGAAGGAAGTGATGATGGGGCTGTTGTTGTTCCCGGAAATCATGAGCAAAGCATCTTATGGGATGAAATCAATACTGGAGATATGCCAGCGGGAAACAATCCAGAGCTTTCTGATGAAGAGATTGATTTAATAGCTCAGTGGATTGATGAAGGTGCTTTACCAGAAGAAGCTATCGTTGTTGGTTGTACTGATCCAAATGCTATTAAATGTCATGATGGTTCTCCTGTGCCATATTTCCCTGCATGTTCTGCATGCAATCCATCAGAAGAATTTGAATATGGGGGATATTATGGAGAAAGCTTTTATTATATATCAACAGATGTAGACTCATGGAGTTCTAATGAATCTTTGTGTGAGGAACAGGGGGGACACTTAGCAACGATTGGTAGCGAAGAAGAAAATTATAGTATTTATGAAATGTTTGATTTAACACAAGTATATAATTCTACTGCACATATAGGTTTTACTGATGCAGGGGATGAGGGGAATTGGAGATGGGTAACTAATGAGCCAGTTACATATACTAATTGGAGAGAAAATGAGCCAAGTGACTCTTGGGGTGGTGAAGATTATGGTCAATTAATTGGAGATATTGAAGATGAATCTGCAGATGGTACATGGAATGATATAAGAGATAATAGTGGCCCAGATGCTAATATCGCTATTCTTGAAATTGAAGAAGAAGATGTTTATCCTTGTGAAAACTATTATAATTCTCTAGCTACAGTTGATAATGGATTATGTATGTATGATATTGTTCCAACCAATGAAGAGTTTACTATTGACTATGTAGATTCAACTCCAGGATTCCAGTTAGATTGGAGTGATTTTGTTCCGCCAGTAGAAATAAACAAATATGTAGTGCAAAGGTGTCTTGATCCTGATGGTGATACTGATGGAGATGGAGAACTAGAATATGAAAATTGTATTCTTATTGTTTCTCCAGTATTAAATTTTCTTGAAACATCGTTCTTTGATGAATATGATGGAGATATAACTTCATTGAAATATACTCTTTATGTACACTATCCTAATAATCTTGGTTGGTCTTCAGCATTTGGGTATTATTATTATATTGAAGAACAATGTAATTTAGGGGATATTACAGGAGATGGATTGCTCAATGTTCTAGATATTGTTAATCTTGTGAATTATATTTTTGGAATGGGCGATTTTACTGATGAACAATTATGTTCTGCAGATTTAAATACTGATGGAATTATTAATGTCTTAGATATTGTAAATTTAGTCAATCTTATATTATCTTAGTGGTAGTTAATTTTAAAATAAAGGAGTAATAATGCTTGGTAAATGTGATATGGGTTGTAAAGAATGTGTGGAATTAGTTTTAAAATTTATTTTTGTTGCAGTTTTTACATATGGAGTAATGAGCGCAGTATGTTGTATGAAATCATGTAATACATCATGTAGTTCACAAGTTTCATGTTGTAAAAGTGCTTCGCAACCAGTGGCTAAACAGTGTGGCACCAATTGCGTGAAACCATGTTGCGCAACTAAATAATTTTTCTAAAAAGGAGATAGAATGAAAAAAATATTATTAATTTCATTATTTGTATCTGCAACTTTTGCAGTGTATAATGTAGGTCAAACTGTATCTACGTCTGATCAGAATGTTACTCTTGAAGGGTGTGCTACTAATAGTGATTATTATGGAGAATCATTTAAATTAGCTGATTGGAATGGCGATGTTAATGGTGGAGAGTACCATGTAATATGGTTAGAAATGTCAGCAAGTTGGTGACCCTCTTGTTATTCATCCATAGGTACTATGGATCAAATACATGATAATTGGGATGAAGTTGAAGCTGTTGCAATGGCTATTGAATTAAGTGACCCTGGTCAACCTTATTCATGTGCTTCATGGGGAAATAATTTTGATAGTTCTGACCCAAAAATTATGCATGGAGGATCTCCTTATTATGATTGGTGGGGGATGTTTGAAACTACATATGTCCCTGCACATGCATTTATAGATCATAATATGACAGTTCATTACAAAACAAACACTCTTGGATCATATACTGCAAATACTAAAATTGAAGATATGTTAGAAGATTGCGGTGAATGCTATGTCGATGGTTTGTTGATGGATGAATTTGGTCAAGAAGATTGTTGTGAAGTTTTTGGTGGAACTTTTCATGGCTATGATGAAGGTTTAGATTATGATGAAATTTATTGTCAAGGAGGAGATGCTGTGTGGTCTTCCTTATGCTTTTGCTCAGGTACAATAGATAGTGATGGTGATGGCATTGCTGATGAATGTGATGATTGTTCTAATATGCCTGGGGATCCAAATGATGATATGATTATCGATGTTCTTGATATAGTAACGGTCGTAAATATAATTTTAAATAATGGAGTCTACACGGATTGCCAAGTTGCAGATGCAAACTTTAATAGTGATTCTAATAGTCAAGGGGAAGCTCTTGTAAATGTTCAAGATATTATACTCATTATAAATGCTATATTAGGTAATCGTTTATATTCAGATATAGATGGAAACTCTAACTTACATTTAATATCTCAAGGTGATGACCTTATTATTGCAGTTGACTCAGATATAGATATTTCAGGAATGCAATTATCATTCTATTCTGACAATATACTTAATATTAGATTAAATGATAATTCTTCTGATGTTTATACAGCATCTAATGTTCATGAAGGCGTTCAATATTTTGTAGGCTTTTCAATGGAAAATAATCCATTTGATAAAGATTTAGAAATAACTATTGAAGGAGGTTACTACTTAGGTGTTGATGATATGAATATTATTTTATCATCTACTTCAGGACAATCAGTTGATGTAGATTGGAATTCTCCTGAATTAAAATCATTTAGTATTGATAAAATGTTTCCAAACCCATTTAACCCATCAACTGAAATTAATTATACAGTTGAACATGATGGTTACCTTAATATAGTTGTTTATAATTTATTAGGTCAGCAAGTCGCTGAATTATATAATGGCTATCAAGAATTAGGTCCTCATAAAGTTTTATGGAATGCTGAGAATATATCTTCAGGTGTTTATTATGTGAATATCACTCATGAGAATGGACATTCTGAAAGTATGAAAGCAGTATTGCTTAAATAAAATAGATTGATTTTTTATAAAAAGGGGCTTTAAAAGCCCCTTTTTTTTTATATAAATGAATGAACAATTTGATATATGTATTATTGGAGCAGGTGTTATAGGACTTGCTATTGCTGAGAGATTAAGTAGGTCTTATAATAATATACTTGTTGCTGAAAAGGAAGCATTTTTTGGACAGCATGTTTCAAGTAGAAATAGTGAAGTTATTCATTCTGGTTTTTATTATCCCCAAAATAGTTTGAAAGCAAAATTATGTGTTGAGGGAAATAAAATGATTTATGATTTTGCAAGAAAATATTCAATCAATCATAAGAAATGTGGAAAATTAATTGTTGATAATGCCATAGATTCTAAAAAATTAAATATTTTAAAAAAAAATGCAGAAAAGAATGGTCTTTCTGAAATTCAAATATTAAATCAAGATGAAAGTAAAAGAATTGAGAGTAGGGTCAAATGTAAAAACTCACTTTGGATTCCATCTTCAGGAATTATAGACTCACATGGATTAATGGCAAAATTAGAAAATATTTCTATATCAAGAAACGTATCGATTATTTATAATACTAGATTAACTTCCATAAATAAAACTTCATCTGATTATCAATTGCAATTTAATAACAAGGATGATATAATTAATTCAAAAATCGTCATTAATTCTGCAGGATTGTGGTCTGACCATATTTCATCAATGATAGGTATTGATAAATATAAAATAGAATATTACAAAGGAGATTATTATAAGTCGAGAAATCTAAGAAATTTAAGTTGTCTTATTTATCCCTTGCCCTCTGTTAAATCACTAGGTGTCCACGCAGTCCTTAGTTTAAATGGAGAAGTGTCTTTTGGCCCTAACATTTACAAAGTTGATAAAATAGATTACAAAATAGATGATAGATATAAAACTGATTACTTATCAATAATAAATAATTATTTAGATGTTGATAAAGATGATATATATGAAGATTTCTCAGGTATTAGGCCTAAAATAAAATTTGATGGAAAATTTAATGATTTCATAATTCAGAATGAATATAAGAAAGGATATAGGAATTTTATTAATTTAATAGGTCTAGACTCCCCAGGACTAACTTCATGTTTAGCTATTGCTAAGTATGTAAAATCAATTATTAATGAATGCTAGAATCTTTTCAGAAGTTTTTTTTGCTTGTTCAAAAGGGAATAAATGTGAGCTTCCATCAAGCTGAACAATCTTGATGTTTTTTTTATTTAATTTAGTTATTTTTTTTGCTGCTGAATCATAGAATGCTGTTGATTCTTCTGCTTTTATGATTAATGTTTGTATTTTTAGATTTTTTAGATTTTTCCATATATACATATCTGAAACTAATCCAGTTTTATAAATAATATATTCCCATTGTTTAGAGTATGTAATATAAAGCTTATTATCATCTCCTATTTTAGTTATAGAATCGATATAAATTTTTAAATTATTATTATCAATTTTTGAGAATACTTTTTTCTTTCGATAAGATTGAAAGATATCATCAAAACTATCATATATCATTTTTCTATTTAAAGTTGCTCTTACCCAAGGGTGAACTTTGTTTTGTAACCCTATCTTTTCTATAATTCTCCATAAAAAGATAAATTTTGGTATAAATAATGTAGGATCAAGGAGTATGATTTTAGAAAAAAAATCTGGTTTTTTCAAAGCCGTTCTAAGAATAATATTTCCTCCAATAGAATGTCCCATACCTATGATCTTATCGCTATTGTTTAATGAATTTATAAAATCATTACTAAAGGGTTCCCAATTTTTTATTTCTTCATGAGTTTCTTTAAACGATTTATCTAATGGCCTAAGTAGAAAACTATCTATGGTAACTTCTTTTTTAATGTAATTGAATAATGTTCGATATGCCTCTGGAGGAAAACCATTTGCATGAATAAATTTAATTGAATTATTTTTGTTCATAAAAAAAGAAATTATTTATAATTATAATTTAATTAATACCATTTTCATAAAATAACGATTAGTTTCTAAATTAGTGTATAAAAATTAACCAAAATTTGCACCCGTGGCTCAACTGGATAGAGCACTTGACTACGGATCAAGAGGTTGTAGGTTCGAATCCTACCGGGTGTACAATATGATGAAAGTATATAAACTAGAATATCAACAATAAATTAACAAAGATATAAATAAAGTATTTTGAACTTAAAAAGGAAAGGTAAATGAAAGTATCCATATTTGGTGGAAGTGGTTTTGTAGGCAACTATTTGATAAATGAATTATTAGACAAAAATCATGAAATCTATGCTTTAGTTAGGCTAGGAAATAAACAAAAAATCACTAACTATAATAAAATTAATATTATAACTGGAGAGATTGATAATCTAACTGCAATGGAACAAACAATAATGAATACTGAAGCAGTTATATATAATATAGGAATAATTAGAGAATATAAATCTTTGGGAGTTACGTTTGAAAATTTACATTTCATACATTTAAAAAAATGTATAAACATGGCAAAAAAGTTTAATATAAAGAGATTTGTATTAATGAGTGCAAATGGAGTAAAAGAAAATGGGACAGGATATCAGAATACTAAATATAAAGCAGAAGAATACCTCAAAAGCAGTGGTCTTGACTGGACAATATTTAGACCTTCATTAATTTTTGGTGATTCTGATAACAAGCAAGAGTTTTGTAAACAATTAAGAGATGATATGCTATCACTCCCTATCCCTGGACCTTTGTTTTTTGAAGGAGTGAATATTTTTAATGCAGGAAGTTTTAAAATGAGTCCAATACATGTTAAGGATATAGCAAAAGTATTTGTTAAATCATTATCAATAAAGGAATCAATAGAAAAAACTTATGTTCTTGGAGGAAAAAATTTAGATTGGAAATTTATTGTAAAAACTATAGCCAATGCATCAAATAAAGAAGGTAAAATGTTTATCCCTGTTCCAGTATTTATAATAAAAATTGCAGCAAGTGTATTTGGTGCTCTCCTCCCAATTTCTAAAGATCAAATTATAATGCTTATGGAAGGCAATACATGCGATAGTAGCGAAGTATTTAAGTTTTTTAATATAGAAAGCACAATTCAATTTAATGAAGAAAATTTGAGCTATTTAAATGATAACACGTAATAATTATAAAGTTCTTATAAATCTATTAGGTTTCTATGTTTGTTGGTGGCTATCTGTTTATGGGGCTATACAAACAAATTATTTTTTAGGACCAAAATCTTTGATTATATACATGGTTTTTCACTTTATAATATTGGTAGAAGATAAGATTGAGTATGTATATATTTTAATTTGTTTGATTTTAGCATTTTGTTTTGATACAATTTTATTAAAATTAAATTTCATTGAATATAATGGTTTTTTATCAGAAAACTATCATATTGCACCTTTATGGATTGTCTCTTTATGGATTAGTTTTTCTCTTTCAATTTTTCATAGTTCTAATATTCTTCAAAAAAACTATAAAAAATCAATGGTGCTAGGTATGCTTTCTGGTCCATTCATTTACTTGTCATTTTCAAAAATGGGTATAATAAAACTGCTCTATTCACCTTTCTCCATTTTGTTATTAATTTCGATTTCTTGGATGTGTATTATTCCATTATATGTTTATTTAGCTGATAAATTAATTGAGTATAATGTTAAATAAATCTATTCATACTTTATTATTTTTTTCTTCTATTATTTTATGCAATAGTAATAATGTTTTATTAAGAATAAATAGTGATTTAGATTGGACTTTTATTGAAGAGATAGGAAATCAAAAAATTTATGAATTCAATAATTCTGATTGCAATTGTATCTACTCAAAAATAGAAAAGCCAGTAGCTTACAAAGAAGATGATATTTTAGATGTAATTACAAATATCAATGAGTATAACTCAATTATAAAAAACAATTCACTTGCTACAAGTTTAATAAAAATTAAGAATGATACTATTTATGCATATCAAATAATTAAAAATTCTATTCCTTTTGTAAGAGATAGACAATATATATTTAAAATGTACTCTATTGGTCAAAACCATATTGAATGGATGATTCTCAATAAAGAAAGTGATTTTTTGACTCCTTATTTAGATGATGAAATAAAGACATTGTCTGTTGGGGCAGGTTCGTGGTCATTTATGTATGAAAATGATCAAAAAATACTTGTAAATAAAATTTATGTTGATGATGAAGTTAATTTGCCTGGATTATTAATAAATAAATTAAAAAGAAATAACGTTGTTCAGATATTTAATGATGTGATTAATTTTGTAGAAAATAAAGGAGGAGAGTAGTATGAAATGGGTAATTTTTTTAAGTTTATTTTGTCTTAGTTTTTCATTTGTATTTTCATATTTTAGTAAAAACAATAAAATAGACCTAAAAGACTTATCGAAATCAATTTATGATTATACCGTTTTAAATATTGATGGAGATGAAGTCTCAATAAAAAGTTTTAAAGGAAAAAAAATCATTATAGTTAATGTTGCTTCTAAATGTGGATATACGCCCCAATATGAAGGGCTTGAAAAATTAAATAAGGATTATTCTGGAAAAGTTGTTGTGCTTGGTTTTCCTTCAAATGATTTTTTATGGCAAGAGCCAGGTAAAAATAGTGAAATAAAAGAATTTTGTTCAACAAATTATGGAGTGACATTCCAATTATTTGATAAAATAAAGGTTAAAAAAGGAAAAAATCAAAACCCTTTATATACATGGTTATCATATAAGGAATTAAATGGTGTGAATGACAATGCGCCTAATTGGAATTTTTGTAAATATTTAATAAATGAACAAGGAAAATTAGTAAATTTTTATACTTCATCTATAAAGCCTCAAGATCAGAAAATTTTAGATTTTATCAATAATGAAAAATAAATATAAAATACTTGCATATTTTTTTTTAATAGGTTCTATATATTCAGAAACAATTATTAGGGGAACTGTTCTTGATGAACAATCAAACCCAATCCCATATGCCAATGTTTTTATTAAAGATACATTTGATGGGACTTCATCTGATAAAAAAGGTCAATTTTTATTTAATACTTCTGAAAGAGGTGAAAGAACAATTTCTATTAGTTTCATTGGGTATGAAACATATGAAGAAATAATTAAAATTGAAGATGAGATTTTAACAATGAATATTATTTTGAAAGAATCTTCAGCCTTAATGAAAGAAGTAGTCATAACTGCTGGTTCTTTTGGTGCAAGTGATGATGATAAAGTTATAGTTTTAGATCCTATTGATATTGTTACAGTTGCAAGTTCAAGAGGAGAAATTTCTGGAGCATTAGAAGCTCTTCCTGGGACACAGCCACAAGCGGATAAAGAAGGTATTTATGTGAGAGGTGGTGATGCATCTGAAGCAAAACAAATTGTTGATGGGATGTTAATACAAAATCCTTATTTCAGTGATGTCCCAGACATTCCTCAAAGAGGACGTTTTGAACCCTTTGATTTTCAGGGGACAGCATTTAGTCAGGGAGGGTATTCAGCTCAATATGGACAAGCTCTATCAGCTATTGTCGATTTGAAAACATGGACAAGATTTGGTGATTTTAATGCACATACATATGGAATAACTCCTCTTAGCTTTTCTTATGGTAGAGCTTATGGAAATGATAGTACAGTATGTGGTATAAATCTTGATTATACAAATATAGAATATTTCCAAGATTTTAATAATAATGGAATTTTATCAGATTATATTAAAGATAGAACTAATTTTAATAATCCTCCAGAAGGTTATGAGATAAAAACAAATTATTCTAAGAAATTTAATAATGGAATCTATAAATATTTGGGCAAATACTCCGATTATAGTTTGGGTACAGCTGATTCTGATGTTGGTACAAGTTTTAATTTAGATAATAATAATTCATTTCTTTTAACAACATATATTGGAGAAATAAATGATGATCTACTTATTCAGTTAGGTCTTTCATATTCAGATAATAAAAATAATTCAAAATTAATTATAAATAGAGAAGATTGGTATAATACCCAAGATATTATCAATATAAACTCCAATGATGATTTGTTTCAATTTAGAACAGTTTTAATAAAGAAAATATTTTCAAAATCAAAACTTAAATGGGGAATACATATTTTTGATCAATCAAGTCAATTTATGAACTATGTTTTTGATGAATCATCTTTAAATTCAGATGGATTTAGTCCAAGTAATGAGTATGGAGGTGAGGTTGCTATTGATGAATATTTATCAACTGCATTTTCAGAAATCGACCTACGATTATTTAAAAAATTCGCAGTTAATGCTGGGATAAGGTATGAGCATTCTAAGCTGCTAGATAAAGTAAATATTTCTCCTAGATTTTCATCTGCATATAAATTAGGTAAAAATAGCCAGATCTCTTATGCTTATGGAAAATATTATCAAACTCCAGATATGGGATTTGATTTATGGTATAGACAAAACAATATTATTACTGATTATAATAATTCAGAGTTAGATTTTGAAAGCTCTGTGCACCATATTTTTAATTATGAGTGGTCAAAAAAAGGGAAAATATTGCGATTTGAAGTTTTTGATAAAAAATATGATAATTTAATTTTATTAAATGATAATTCATGTTTTTCTGAATCTCAACAAGGTTATCCTGCACAACCTACTCAAGAATATTGTCTTCATGATTTAAATAATGATGGATTTGGATATTCAAGAGGAGCTGAAATTTTTTGGAGATATAATCAGTCTTCTGATGGTGTTGGAAAAGATATCTGGATTGCATATTCATATTTAGATAGCAAAAGAAAATTTAAGCAGTATAATGAGGATATTATTCCAAGTTTTGCATCAAATCATAAATTGACTTTTATTTATAAAAATGGATTTAAGCTTTCAAATGGCGCAAGGTTTAATGCTAATTTAGCTCTCACAGCTACTTCTGGATACCCTTATTACGATATTTGGAACAATGTTCAATATGAATCTGATCCTTATTTGTCATTTGATATAGGAGGAAGCTATTTGCCAGATATAGAAGATGGATTTATGGTAATCTTTTTTAATATATCTAACCCTTTTGGTCATAGAAACAGTTTTGGTTACCGTTATGTAGATTATGATAATATATCTGAACTTAATCCTCCTGAAGAAAAGTTGCCTTCAAGTTTAAGAAGTATATTTATAGGATGTTTCATGTTTTTCTCAATAGATAAAAATTGATGAATAAATTAATATTCATATTATTAATCTGTATTCCAATTTGTTCTGAATATTCAGAAAAGTATTATAGGGCTATGGATAGTGCTTTAGAACGATTTGGAACCAGTGAATCTGAGGATGATTTTTTAAAAGCTTCTAATCAGTTTTATCGTATTTCACAGGTAGTAAAGACTGATTGGCTTTCAAGTTATTATTATGCTTTTTGTAATACTGAAATTAGTTTGTTGCAAGAAGATCCTGATATTAAAGAATTATATTTAGATAAGGCTTTTGAAATACTTGTTCCATTTGATAGATTGAATGTTCACTCTATTGATTCATTGGCTTTATCAGAGATCCATGCATTAAGAGCAATGATATATGTTGGTAAAATATTTATTAACCCAATGGTAAATGGAATGAAGTATGGTCCCTTATCAGGAAAAAGTATTGAAAAGTCAAAAGCTTTTTATCCCTCAAATCCACGTCCTTATTTTTTAGAAGGACAGTCTAAATTTTATACTCCTTCAGCATTTGGAGGAGGGATAGATAAAGCAATGCCTCTACTTAAGGAAGCTTTAAATTATTACAAAAATTTTAAAGCTAAACAGTATTGGCCAGATTGGGGAGAGAAAGACTGTCAATTTTTATATAATAAGGCATTAAATAATGCTGAGTAATATTAAAGATATAATATTTTTAATATTATCTACTCATTTCTTTCTATTTGGGTCTAATGATTCAGACCAATATGTAATTTTAGTATCATTTGATGGATTTAGATATGATTATACTCAACGTGTTTATACTCCTAATTTTGATTATATAGAACAAAAAGGAGTAAAGGCTAAATCTTTAAAACCAATATTCCCATCATTTACATTTCCAAATCACTATTCTATTGCAACAGGTTGTTATACTGATAAACATAAGATTTTAGGTAATGAGTTTAATACTTCTATGGGAAGATATTCCTATAAAAATAAAGAAACAGTAAGAGATGGAAAATGGTATGGCGCAGAGCCAATATGGGTTACAGCAGAAAAAAATGGTATTACTACTGCAACTTATTTTTGGGTGGGATCTGAGGCTAAAATAGGCGGATATTATCCTACATACTATAAATATTATGAATCTGGAATTGATCCTTATTCTAAAGTGAATCAAGTTATAGATTGGCTTAAATCTCCGATTAAAGAAAGACCAAGGTTGGTATGCTTATATTTTAATGAGCCAGATCATGCTGGACATGTTTATGGAGCTAACTCAAAAGAGGTTAATAAGCAAATTAAAATATCTGATGATGTTTTAGGCTATCTTTTAAAATCATTAAAAAAATTAGATATTTATAATAAAGTTAATGTAGTTATTGTTAGTGATCATGGCATGGTAGATGTATCTAAGGATAAAGTAATTAATATTGATAATTTTAATTTTAATGCTATTCTAGATGGAAAAGGACCTATTATGAGTGTTAGAGAAAAAGAAATAGGTAGTATCAATTCAAGTAAAATTAATATTCCGCATGTTTCAATTGTTTCATCAAAAAATAATAATGAATTGCATTACCATAACCCTTTATATGATTTTCTATTGATTGCAGATGAGGGTTGGATGTTGTATCAAAATAAGCATATTGATAAATATAATGGGGAGCTCCCAGTAAATGGAATGCATGGTTATGATTCTGATAGTATAAATATGCATGCTATTTTTTACGCACATGGCCCTAAATTTTTAAATGGAATAACAATTGATACATTTGAACTTATTCATATATATCCTATGCTTTGTGAATTGCTTGGTATTGTGCCTTATAATGATATCGATGGAACTTTAGAAGTTTTAAAACCAATTTTAAGATAAATGGAATTTTTCTTTTCAAATATTATAGATAATGATATTATAACATTAGATAATGTTGAATCAAGACATTGCATAAAGGTCATGCGTCACAAAATGGGTGATACTATTAATGTTGTAGATGGTTTAGGAAATTTGTATATAGGTGATTTGGTTTTTATAGATAAAAAAAGCTGTAAAATAAAGATTGATCAAATTAATAAAAATTACAATAAGAGAAATCATTATTTGCATATTGCAATTTCTCCAATAAAAAATCATGATCGTTTAGAATGGTTTGTAGAAAAATCTGTTGAAATAGGAGTAGATGAAATAACTTTAATTAATTGTTCAAGGTCACTGCGTAGAACAGTTAAAATGGAGAGATTAAATAAAACGGCAGTAACTGCTATGAAGCAAGCTCTAAAAGCATATGTTCCGATAATAAATGATATTGTAGACCTTGAAGATTTCATTGTCCAAAGCAAGCATCCAAATAGTTTTGTATGTCATTTAGAAAACAATAATAGAAGAAATCTATTTTTTTATAAAAATTCTATATTAAATAAACAAAATTCTTGTTTTCTTATTGGACCTGAAGGAGATTTTACTTTAAACGAAATAGATCTGTGCAAAAATTATGGTTTTAATCCAATTTCATTAGGTGAAAGTAGATTAAGGACTGAGACTGCAGGAATTGTAGCATGCCATCTTACAAATATAATTCATCATTGTAAAAATGAATGATAAAATAAAATGGATGAACTATGCGTTTAAGCAAGCAGAAAATGCCTACAAAAATGATGAAGTTCCCATTGGAGCAATTATTGTTAAAAATGAAAAAATTGTAGGTAGGGGTTATAACCAAGTAGAAAGTTTAAATGATTCTACTGCTCACTCTGAAATAATTGCAATTACTTCTGCATCTAACTCATTAAATGATTGGCGATTAAATGATTGTAGCCTTTATGTAACAAAAGAGCCTTGTATTATGTGTTATGGCGCAATAATTAATTCAAGAATAAATAATTTATATTTTGGTGTGAGTGATATTAATAGAGGCTTTAGATCTGTAATAAATAAAAAGGAACTCTTTTTTACTAGACATTTGCAATTAATAGAGTCTGGTATTATGAAAAATGAATGTAAAGCAATTATTAAAGATTTTTTTATACAAAAAAGGAAAAATAGTAAAAATTCTTCTAAATAATTTATTAAATTTAAGGTAGGGAGAGGTGTCCGAGTGGTTTAAGGTGCACGCCTGGAACGCGTGTATGGATGAAAGTCCATCGGGAGTTCGAATCTCCCCCTCTCCGCAATAAGAGGTATAATATGATTATAGTTAGAATGTTTTTAGCAATATTCTTTATTAGTCTTACTTACAGTCAAACAAACGATAATATAGCTACATTCAATTTCGTTGAAGGTGATTGTTTGTTAAAAAATGATCGCATTTACAATCAATTTCATAGTGTCTTACCAGGAAGAAACATTTACTCAGGTGATGTAATTAAAGCTAAAGAAAATTCTTTTTGCACAATCCAATTCAATGATAAAAAAACATATTTAAGCATTGATTCTAATTCTTCAATTCAAATTTTAGATAATGAATTATCTAGAGAGATAAAATTAGAAAATGGTAGTATATATATAAAGAATGTTTATAATAAAACAAAAAAAACTTATGTTTTTACTTCTAATAATCAAATATTTATCGATAACAATAATATATGGATAGAAACAAGCTATATTAGAGGTGATCATTTTTTTTCCACTGCTAATGCAATTGATATTTTCAATCTTAAAAGTAGTATACAAAGTAAAATATCAGCAGGTATTCTAGCGCTGTATGATAATTCTGATGGATATGTTGAAAGTTCTAATTATAGTTTGATACCTGATTATGTTATTAGTGAAATATCAAATAAAAATAATAAAAAAAATGTAATTAAATTAAAAAAAGATGATCTAATTCCCATCTATGGTCAGCGTATTTATAATACCAGTTTAGATGAACCATATAGTTTGTCTTTTGGCCTTGGGACAAGTATTATATCAGATACTGCTTATCTTAAATTTTCTATTAACCCTTTTTATAAAAAAGATAATTTTTTTATTGGTGTAGATTTAGATGGATATATCAATTTAGATGGACATACAATTAATAAAGATTGGGATGATATATTTGATATAATAGATAGAACATATGGTCATTACAATTATAATAATAATAATAACCAAATGTCTTTATCGTTTGGAAAAAATATTAACAATGTTTCATTTGCTCAAGGTTACTTATTGAATGATCTTGGTTTGCAAATTAATTTACCTACTGTGAGAGCTTCAGGACTTTATTTGAAATATAAATTTGATAGAGATTTTATGGACTTAGATATATTGATTCCAAGCTTTAGAGATTTTGCTAACTCTGGAGGCGTATTAGGAGCAAGGACCTCTTTATATATTTCCCATAAATTTCCTTTAACCCTTGGTTTTGGTGTCGTAGCTGATTTAAACCAATTCTCTTCAATATCTGATCAAATAAATAGAAATATTAATAAAAAAAGAAATGTAATTGGAGTTGAATTTGATTTTGATTATGAAATTATTTCTAAAATTGATAAAGAAATACATATCTTCAGTGAATTTGTAGGCATCTGGTATCCCGATTATATTTACTACACATTTTATGATGGTGAAAATGTATCAAATGACTTAAAATGGAGAAAAGGAGTTTGGGGAATTAAAGGACCAGGAGTTAGTATGAAAATTAATAATAGGTATGAAATTAAATTTTCGTTTAATATTAACTCTGCTACGTTTATACCTAATTATTTTAATTCAACATATTTATATAATAGAGCAAGGTATTATAAGGATGATGACCTGTCATATCCATTAGTTCAAAAACAAATAGATTTAATCGAAGATAATTTTTTGGTGGAAGGTTCTACAGATGAATATTTAATACCTAAGGATGTATACCCTGTACTGTTTAGTAATGAGGGCCATAGTCCTTACCCCGTTTTTGGTTTTACAACCGAATACTCATATGCTATTTATAAATATTTAAGTACACACTCAAAGCTATCAGTTTTCTTTGAAGATTCTAATGCTGATGAACAATACTACACCTTAGAAACTTCTTTAAAAATCAATGATGAGTTTATCAGAAATTTATCATATATGAACATTTATTTTTCAAATACATTCTTCTCTAAAATTTCAGATCGACAAAGAATGATTTTTGGAATTGAAAGTGAAGTGAAATTGCCATTTAGATTAGCTTTGATAATTAATTTAGCTCAAGTATATTATGATTCAAATCTTACAAATAATAATATAGATGGTACAATGAATTTCGGATTAGATTTAAACTACAATTTTTAACTTGGTATATATGAAATTCAATTCATTCATAATTACGTTTATAGGTATAATATTTGTAGGTATATCAATTGGATATGTTTTGGGTTATTATATTAAAGAATTTAGTCATAAAGAATACCTGTCATATTTAGCAGTCCCATTTATGGGAATAGGTTGTTTTATGGCAATATATGGTTCTTTATTTCTAAAAAAATAAATTTAAAATGGCTATAAAGAAAAAAACATTTAATAATAAAACTCCATTATCAAACGCTAATGATAAAAGAGGAGAATTGCTTATAAAAGTAGATGAGTTAATGGAAAAATTAAGTAATGATTACGGTCCGTTTTTATTAGATGAACTTCAAAAGCGCTTAGAATCTACTATTAATGAATTTCATTCTGATTTAAAATCAATATTAGAAGAATCTTTTAAAAATCATGATATGAAATCAAAAGATAGAATTGATATTAAAAGTGAATCTGATGTTCCTACTTTTATAGCAGAGTATGAAGAAAAAATAAAAAAGAAATAATTTTCTAAATTCTGTGCTAGATGGGGAGTTAGCGGTTCCTTGTAACCCGAAATCCGCTATAGCGGGATTGAAATCCAATTTGAGGGGCTTGCTGAATTTAATATTTTTATAAAAGCGATGTTGATACTTTCAGCTTTACGCAATAAATCATATTTGAAACCCGCCAGATCTGGAAAGAAGCAACGGTAGAATATTATTTGTGTGCCGTAAAATCCTGATGTTGAGTTGGCTCTATAAATTATTATATGAACAGAAGTTTCAATTTGAGGTGCACAGAATAATTTAAAACTAAAATTTATTATGGCATATAAAGTATTATCATTAAAATGGCGACCAGCTTCATTTAAACAAGTAATTGGACAAGAACATATCACTATTTCTTTATCTAATGCAATTGAGCTTAATCGAGTAGCTCATGCTTTTACTTTTTCTGGTCCTCGTGGTGTTGGAAAAACTACTACAGCAAGAATCCTAGCTAAAGAATTGAATGGAATACAGGATTTAAATGAATCATTCGATGTGATAGAGATGGACGCTGCATCAAATAGAGGTATTGATGAGATCAGAAATATCAATGATAATGTTAATTATGCTCCAAGTCATGGCAAGTATAAAATTTATATAATTGATGAAGTCCATATGCTTACAAAAGAAGCTTTTAATGCATTGTTAAAAACCCTTGAAGAACCTCCAGATCATGTAGTATTTATTCTTTGCACAACTGAATCGCATAAAATACCAACAACTATTTTATCTAGAACACAAAGATATGATTTTAAACGAATATCAAACGCAGATATATGTAATCAACTTGAGAAAGTGTTGAAAGAAGAAAAAATTAACTATGAAGTTAACTGTTTAGAAGTTATTGCAGATAGATCAGAAGGCAGCATGAGAGATGCCTTAAGTTTATTAGATCAAATGATTTGCCTTTGCAGTAATGATTTGACTCTTAATGTAATGAAAAGTCATTTAGGTTTAGTTGAGGAAAGTAAATGCTTAGAATTATTAAGACTAATTGGAAGAAAAGAAAGTGCTAAAATGTTTGATTTAATAAAAGAGGTTCTTTCTAGAGGTGTGTCCATAGATGAATTTATTAAAAGCTTCAATAAGCTTTTAAGTAAAATTATTTCGTCTTCATCTCAAGAAAAGAATGCATGTAATGTAGATGTAGATGAAATTGATCTACTTAGAATAATTGATATTACATTAAAATTTCAAGCATCAATTAAAAATTCTGTTCAACCTAGAATTGCTTTTGAAGCTTTAATGTTAAAATTGTCACATTTAGATAAAATGGTCGATATCTCGAATTTTATATTTGAAGAGTCATCAAAAATTGAAAAAAAAATAGAAAATGAAAATAATAATATTAATCAGAAAAATTCTGATAGTTCTAAGATAAAAAATAATGATATCAATGAAGGTCCAAACTTAAAAGCTCAAAATAAAAATATCACATTTAAAAAAGAAGCCATTGTGCATTCAGAAGAGGGAAAAACAGATTGTAAGGATACCCAAAAATCTGAAGACAAAGAAATCAAAAAAAATACTTTAGAAGAAATTGAAGCTATTTGGTTAAAAGTCCTAAAAGTTGTTGGGGGTTTGAACTCAAAGACTGCCAATTTTTTATCTGATTCATTAATAGAAAATTATGAATCTAATAAATTAATCGTTAAAGTTAATAATATTAGCAAATTTGCGTTCAAAAGTTTAATCAATGATATTACATTGATAGAGAAAACATTTTTAGATTTGTTAAAGCAAAAAATCACTGTTGAATTAATTGCAGGAGATTTGCAAAAAACAGAAGAAAAAAATACCTCAAATAAAAAAGATGAAGATCATCCCCTCTTTATGAATGTATTAAATAAATTTGAAGGGGAAGTTTTAAGATAGGAGAACATATGTTTAACAAAGGAATGGGAAATTTATATAAGCAGGCTCAGCAGATGCAAAAAAATATCAATAAGGCACAAGAAGAGCTGAAGAATTTAGAAATAGAAGGTTCTTCTGGAGGAGGAGTGATTAAAATTATTGTTGATGGTAAGAAGGATGTCAAATCAGTCAAAATTTCCCCTGATATTTTATCTGAAGATATTGAAATGATAGAAGATATGGTTTTGGGAGCAATGAAAAATGCAATGGAGAATGCTGAAAAAGTAGCTGCAGAAAAAATGAAATCTATCACTGGTGGCGCAATGCCAAATATTCCTGGATTTTAATGAGTGTTCTTCCAAGTTCACTAGAAGAATTAATAAAGCAGTTTTCAAAATTGCCTGGTATAGGTAAAAAAACTGCTGAGAGATTATCAATATTTATCTTAAAAGCCAACATTGATGATGTTTTTGAATTTTCTAAAACATTAAAACAAATTAAGGAAAATATAAAAACTTGTAGTGTGTGTCATTGTTTTATCGAAGATCTATGCTATATATGTAGAGATAGATCATCTAATATTATTTGTGTTGTTGAAGATGCTACAGACGTTTTTTTAATAGATAAATCTGGTTTTGAAGGTAAATTTCATGTTTTAGGTGGTCTCCTATCACCTTTGGATGGAGTCGCTCCTGATCATCTGAATTTTGATACATTGTTAAAGCGTCTAGAAGGTGTTGAAGAAATCATAGTTGCTGTTGATCCTTCTTCTGAGGGTGATATGACTAATTTATATTTGTCAGAATTGTTTGAAAGTTATGAAATTAAATTATCAAGATTAGCTAGAGGTGTGCCAATAGGGTCAAGTCTTGAGTTTATCGATCAAGTTACATTGACACATTCAATGAATGATCGTGTGCAAATAAAATAATGCCATATAGGTATATCCCCAATTTTTTATCTTTTTCTAGAATCATTCTTGCTCCTATTTTTGTAATATTAATTTTAGTTGATACGTTCTATTTTAAGATTATATCTATTTTAATTTTTTTTATTGGTTCTTTGTCAGATTTCCTTGATGGTTATTTAGCAAGGAGGTTTAATTATGTGACAGAAATCGGTAAATTTATTGATCCAGTAGCTGATAAAATATTAATTCTATCTGCTTTTTTTGTTCTAAATTATTTTTACAGTGATCACATTGAGCTTTGGATGATTACTGTGATTGTTTTAAGAGATGTTATTATTACTTTGTTTAGGTATGTTTTTATTAAATATAAAAAAAAATCTATGAAAACAAGTCATTATGGAAAATTAAAAACATTACTTCAAATCATTGTAATTCATATAATTTTATTTTTTCATACTATTGATTCAAATCTTATTTATAGTTATAATATTTTTTCATTTAATTTTATTAATACATTAATGATGATATGTGTCTTAGTTACTGTTGTTACTGGTATTCATTATTTGTTTATTAACTTAAAAAAAATAAAATGAATCCTAAATTAGTGAGATTTATTCTTTCGTTATTTTATATTGGAGAAATAAAGCTTGCTCCAGGAACTTTGGCGAGTCTCATTACATTAATATTTTGGTATTTTGTTCCAAATATTTATTATTTACAATTAATAATTATATTAATAATAGGAATGTTATCTTTTGCATTATGTTTTTATTATGAAAAAATAACTAAAGTAAAAGATCCTTCTTATATTGTTTTAGATGAATTGTTTGGAATGATTATTGCATTATATATGATACCAAAATTAATACCATACTATTTGCTCTGCTTTTTCCTTTTTAGATTTTTTGATATTTTCAAACCATCTTTAATTTATAAATCTCAGGATGTCGGTAGTGGAATAGGGGTTGTTTTAGATGACCTTATTAGTGGTTTTTTAACGTTAATTATTGTAACTAGTTATATTTATTTATGAATGCTGCAATAATTGCCATTGGTGATGAATTGATTCAGGGCTATACTGTTGATAGTAATTCAGGGTGGATTTCTCAATTTATTTCAGATTATAATATAAATATATATAAAACTATTACAATTGGAGATAGTCCTAGTGAAATAAAAAAAACGCTTGATGAATTTATTCTTGATGAATGTCCTATTATTTTTATAACAGGAGGACTTGGCCCAACACATGATGATATTACTAAAAAATCTCTTCTTGAATATTTTGAGACTACCTATAAGTTTGATAAAACGCATCATAAAAGTTTAAAAAAAAAGTTTTCAAAACGAGGTATTAAATTTGAGGAAGCACAAAAATCTCAATCTCAGATCCTTGCTTGTTCAAAAAAAATTAACAATATGTATGGATCTGCTTTGGGTATGTATATTCATTTTTCTCAAAGTAAGATATTTGTTCTTCCTGGTGTTCCCAGAGAGATGCAAGGAATGATGGAAAATGAGATAATGCCTAAATTTTTAAATCAGTTTAAAAAAATAGAAAATAATTTTTTTACAATACTTACAACAGGAGTTTATGAAAGTAAATTATCAAAGCTATTATCTCCTTTTATAAAAAAACATTCAGAACATATTAGATTAGCATTTTTGCCTCATTATCATGGAGTTGATATAAGAGTTTTTTCAAAAAAAAATAAAACTAAAAGTCTTGCTGTGTATAAAAATGAAATTGTCAATCAAATTTCTAAATATGTATATGGGTTTAATGATGATACTATTGGTGAAATAATTAATGGTTTGCTTGATCAGTACAATATAACGCTATCAGTTGCAGAGTCTTGCACTGGTGGTCTTATAGCTAAGCTAATTACAGATACGCCAGGAAGCTCTGGGTTCTTTTTAGGTGGGTTAGTGGCATACAGTAATGATATGAAAAAAAACTTATTGAATGTTAATGAAAGAAAAATAATCAAATATGGTGCAGTCAGTAAGGAAGTATCTAAAGAAATGTGTGAAAATATTAAGGATATTTCGGGATCTGTATCTGCAATCTCAACTACTGGGATTTCAGGGCCAGAAGGTGGAAGTAAAGATAAACCAGTTGGGCTTGTATACATTACAGTAAGTTATTTAGATAAGTTTATTACAAGGAAATTTCTCCTTCCTCCTAAAAGAGATATTCATAGAAAAGTAGCATCACATGTCGCTTTAAATATGCTGCGAAAGCTAATAATCTCTAGTAAATAAAAAAAGCTTGCAGTTAATATACTATTAGCTTTAATATACTTACGAGTAACTTACGGGTATATAATGTTATCACCAAAAAAACAAAAATTTGTAGAGTATATTAAAAGTTTTACGACAAAGAATGAACGACCTCCAACATTTGTTGAAATAATGAAAGGTCTTAAGTTTAGTTCATTGGGAACAGTGAATTGGTATATAGTTGAATTAGAAAAAGAAGGGTTGATAGAAAGAGTAAAAGGATATAATGGTAAAAGGGCACTATCAGTGCTGGAAGAAAAAATCACAAATCAATTACCATTATTAGGGATGGTTTCAGCGGGGATGCCTTTAGATATATTTGATAATAAAGAATATATTGAAGTGCCACCATCATTATCTAAAGATGGTAGCTATGCTCTGAAAGTAAATGGCGATTCAATGAAAAATGACGGTATTTTAGATGGTGACTATGTTGTTATTCAAAAAATAAATTTAGCTCAAGAAGGAGAAACTGTAGTTGCACTAATTAATGGGGAAGCTACATTAAAAAGATATTATATTGGATCAAATGGAATAGAATTACATCCCAGAAATGATGATTATGAAATAATAAATGTAACTGCAGATGATGATTTAATTATACAGGGAAAAGTTTTAGGTGTTTTTAGGCAATTCAATTAATCAATGGAGATCGAATGAGTAAAAAAAATGGTAATAAAACATTAGATTTAGTAATAGAAAAAATAAAAAAACAAACAAAAGATCCAAACGCTATTATGCGTTTAGGTGATAAAAAAAATCTTACAAAAAATATTGAAGTTATATCAACAGGATCATTATCGCTAGATACGGCTGTTGGCATTGGTGGTGTGCCCAAGGGTAGAATAGTTGAAATATATGGACCAGAATCATCTGGAAAAACGACTTTAACATTGCATATAATTGCTGAAGCACAAAAAAATAATGGTACAGCTGCATTCATTGATGTAGAACATGCATTAGATCCATCATATGCAAAAAATTTAGGTGTAGATACTGATAATTTATACTTATCTCAACCTGATGATGGTGAACAAGCATTAGAAATCACTGAAGCATTGATAAAAAGTGGTGAACTGGATGTTATTGTTGTTGATTCAGTTGCAGCGCTTGTTCCAAAAGCTGAGCTTGAGGGTTTAATGGGTGATTCACATATGGGGCTTCAGGCACGTTTAATGTCTCAAGCTATGAGAAAATTAACGAGCATAGTTAGTAAATCAAAAACATGTGTTATTTTTATTAATCAAATTAGACATAAAATAGGTATTATGTTTGGGAACCCTGAAACAACCACTGGAGGTAATGCACTAAAATTCTATTCTTCTCTTAGATTGGAGATAAGAAGAGTAAGTCAAATAAAAGATGGAGATAGAGTTATTGGAAATAAAACTGTTGTAAAAGTAGCTAAAAATAAATTGGCGCCACCGTTTACAAAAGTATATTTTGATATACTCTATGGTAAAGGTATTTCATATGAGGGTGATTTAATTGAAAATGCACTTCAAGGTGAAATAATTAATCAATCTGGATCCTGGTTTTCTTTTAATAATGAAAAAGTAGCACAGGGACGAGAAAATCTTAGAGTCATACTATCTGAAAATAAAAAATTACGTGAATCTATTGAAAAAAAAGTGAGATCATTTCTAGGATATAATTAAATTAATAAAAAGTGATGGTGGTCATAATTTAATATAATTATATAATATATATTTTAGTTGTAAGATTTGAGTATATCTCATCCTGCTTCTTACTCCTCATTAACCTTGAAATATTGAAATTAAAGAGCTCCCGTAAGGGAGTTCTTTACTTTTAGAAAAATATTCATTAACTTTTTTGCGATTTCGTTGTCTAATATATAAACAATTAAAGGAGAATTGATGAATTCTTATAAACATTTATTATTAATTATTGCAGTATCATTTTCTTTTTCTCAAAAAAATCATGCTGTTATCACTGATGTTAAACCAGATGCTGTTAAGTTATGGGAAGTTGATGATAATAATATCAATAACCCCGAACTAAAGAAAGCTTTAGAGCAGTTAAGAATGGAATTTGAAGAACAAAGAAATGAAATTCAAAGTAACTATAAAATTCGAATCAACGAATTAAAGCAACAAAAGGATTCTAATATTGAGATCCTGAAAAAACAATTTGTTGAAAAAAGGAATTCTTTAAAAGAAAAGTATGGACTTAAGGATTTAAATAAACCTAAAAAACTTAAAGCTGCAAAAAAAGATGAAAATCTTTCTAAAAAGAAACCTGAAAAAGTAAATTACATTAATAAAAGTCCAGTTAAAAAAACTACTAAAAAATCTCCTGCTTCTTCTTTAGAAAAAAAGTCTAATTCTGAAAAGGTTGAAAGTAAAGATAAAAAATAAATCTTCTTTGTAGAGCATCATTAATTTGATGCTCTGCAATTTTAAAATACATCTAATATAATGTTAACTAATTGAACAACATCTAATACATCAATAGAGTTGTCATTATTTAAATCTGCATTTATATTTGTATCAGCTGTTCCAAAAATCATATTTACTAATATTACAATATCTTGTATATTCAAGACACCATCATAATTCACATCACCAACTAAATTACTACTAGTAATATAGCTTCCTGTTCTTTTATTGTCTCCACGATATGTATACCAGTAATATTGGTCCTGCATTGAAGTTTCTTTTATATCTATTACGCTTAAATTTTGCAATGTTCCAATTATGATTTCTTGATCATTATCGCTATCTATATCAAAGACAGTAGGTGAGCTTTCAAAACCATAGTTAAATTTTATTGGATAATTTTCATATGGTGTTCCATCAAGATGCAATATTATTATATATCCTTCTTCTGATGCTGTAATTAACTCAGCATCCATATCATTATCTAGGTCAGCAAAAATTGGAGAAGAATTTATTTTCAGTTCATTTGATGTATTTGTTAATTCATTTATGTTAACTGGCCATCCATCTAAATTATTTCCATATATATCTATACCGTATATATATCCATCTTCTGATCCAAAAAATATTGCTAATTGATTGTTGATTTCAATAAATCCTGCAGATGATCTTACATTATCATTTGTTGTAATTATAAATTCTACTGTTCCATCAATATTTATTCCATAAAAATTTCCACCTTCATCTCCAGCTGTTATAATAATATTTCCATTATGATCTATTACTGATGGAGCTGATTTAAATTTATCTTCTGATTGATAAATATTTTCTAATTCACCATTATCATATATTATTGTAATGAGTTTTTCATTTTCTGTAGCAACAATTATATCATCCTTCCCATTGTTGTCTACATCATAAATAGCACCACCTTTGGTTATTTTTTCATTTAAATCAACAGGAAAGTTTTGAACATATGTACCATTATGATTGATTGCATATACATCCCCAGAACTTGAAAATCCATAAAAGACTATTTCTAAATCATCGTCAGTATCTAAATTGGATAAAGAAGGAGTTGCCATTAGGAATTGTTCAGTCTCAAAATCTAACTCAATATTTCCATATTCATCAATGATATAGCAATGTTTATTTTCTGAAGTGAATACAATTTCTATTTCACCATCATTATCAATATCTCCTGATACAGGAGAACCCCATATTTTTTTCCCACCTTCACCTGGTATTTGATAAGGAAATCCATTTAATGTATTTCCATGTGAATTTATCCCATGGAAAAAACCATTTTCATCCCCAAAGAAAATTTCAGGGGTTCCATCATTATTTATATCTTCAAGCAATGGTGAAGATTTTACTATTGTAATTACATCATAATCTTGATCTGATTCATCTTGTAGAGTTAAAGTATATGGAAATCCAACTTGCTCCAAGTTTACCTTTATATCTATGAAGAATTCATTTTCATCAAATTCACCATTAATACCAATCGATATTATGTTTAATTGCATTTGATGATTAGCTAAGTTAATAGTGGGTGATACTTCAATAGTAAAAGGAGCTATAGAATTAGTATAGCTATCTCCTGCATCAAGATTATTAAAAGTTACATAATCATTTATAATATTCAAATCTGGATCTTGTGTGCTTAGAATCATGTCTGTACTTTCTGCGTCATCCCATGGAATAAGATTCTCAACTGTAATTATTAAATCAATAGTTTCACCAGGATTTACAACATTATCACCATCACCTTCATTTTCTTCATACATGTACTCTTGTAGAACAATATTTGGATTATTTAAACTCTCTGGCTCTATATTTATTAAGGCTCCTTGGCTTGAATTAAATCCATTTAAAGAACTAAGTAAAAAATAACCATTCTGTGAGCCACCCCAGCCCCAATTATTATGAAAATAATCTCCGTCATATCCATCAATGTTCCATGCGTGCCCTCCATCATTTGAATATCCAACATATATTATAGGTCTATTATTATTTAATTCATTTTGGAGGAGAGTCCTATATTCACTTGTGCTATATTGCCAAGGCTCAACTTGGTCCATACTGTTTTTAAATAGAAAGTAATTTCTCATAGCATGATATGTTGAAGGATTCCCACCAAAAACCTGTGCTCCTGATCCATCTGTGCCATAGCCCATATTTACGGCCACACCACAGTGATATAATAATTCTTGAGATTCTGTTGTTGCATAATTATTTTCCATATTACTATAGTCATAAAATGAGTTTCCAAAATCTGCATATTGATAACCATATTCCCAATGGTTGTATCCATGTGATCCATAGCCAATCTCGGGATATGACCAATAATGCATAACTTGAGCCATCGATACTGCAACACATCCAACAAGAACATTCCCCCCTGGACCATCTTGATCTTCAGGGCACATATCATTCCATGCGCTACCTTGATCAAACCTAGCTGAGATTAATGGAGAGACGGTTCTTGTTTCTCCTTCAAAGCCAACAGAGGATGAAAACTTCTGCCATTCGGTTATAATTTCTGTATTAGATATATTTTCTCTTCTTTGTTCATCAATTTCATTAGAATAAAGAGTAAATAAATAATCAATATTTGTAGGAACATCTTCGAAATTAAAATTTTCATTAAAGCTGTAACCTAGTATAGGCATGACTAAATCATCAGAAGATATTAATATAAAGCCTTTGGGATCTAATGAAACTACATAAAAAATATTTTTATCATTATGATTATATAAATTTATGTTTTGGTAACTAAACTCATTACTCCTCGGGTCATTTTTGTAAAAATAAAAATTTTCAGCAATTCGAATTGCTTTATCGCTATCGATTGTTTCACAAAGAATAAAACTAAAAGCTACGAATAAAAAAGTAAATTTATTTATTATTTTCATTGTCATCCTTCAATAATTATAATTTCATTACATAAAATATAATAAATTATATCTATTATATTTTGTAACTAATTATAACATAAAGAAAGATGACAATTTGAGATTTCTATCACAAAAATTTAAAACTAATCTTTTTATCAAATATTTTGGTCTTACTAAAGTTCCTTTAATATTCTATTGTAGACCTAAAGTAATACAACTATCAGATAATTCTGTAACACTCAAAATACCTCTGCTTAGACGAAATAAAAATCATGTTGGAAGTATGTACATAGGAGCATTAGCTGTAGGGGCTGATCTTTGCAGTGCATTATTAGCATTGAGTTTAATTAATAAATCAAAAATAAAAATAGTCCCTATATTTAAAGATCTCCATGCTGAATTTATTAAAAGAGCAGAAGGCGATGTTCATTTTATCTGTAATGAAGGTGAAAAAATTAATAAGATGATAAGTACAGTTATAAAAGAAAAAATAAGAGTTAATGAGTCAATAGATGTTATAGCCTATGTTCCAAGTAAATTAGGAGAAAATCCTGTAGCTAAATTTTCATTAACACTCTCAGTTAAAGCTTGTTAGTATTGTTTCACTTTGTATCAATTATATATTTTGAAATTACTATTTAGTAAATTGTAAATAAAAAGATGAAAAATGCCTTAATATATATTGTGACTATTTTATCACTGATATACTGTCAATGTGATTATGAATATGGTGATGCAAACCAGGATAATTTTTTAGATATTTTAGATGTAATTATCGTTATTGATGTAATTTTTGAAAATCAATCAATTGAGAATCAGTACATAGATTTAAATTTTGATGAACTAATTAATATTTATGATATAATTATATTAATTGAAAGAATTCTAGATATTTTCCCTCAAAGTATACAGATAACAAATGTTCACTTTGATTTTGAACAACTTCAAGTATCATGGGATTTATCAATAGATTACGGTTTTGTATCTTATAATCTATATTATTCTAACTTTATTGATAATAATGTGGTTTTATTGCATTCAACAAACAATATAAATGAAACTTTTTTAGAAATTGAGAATTTTGAATTAAATGAACAAAATTATTTTTGGGTTGGTGTTAAAGATTTTACTGGATGTGAATTGATGGGGCAACAGTATAATTATGAATTGCCATATAAAAAATACCAATTGGATCAAAATGGTAACATTTTGAATACAGAGTTTGATGTTTCAGATTTTAAATCGTCTGACCAATGTGCTGATTGCCATTCTGATCATTACAATGAATGGTCATCTTCAATGCATTCATATTCTATGAAAAGTCCTCTTTTTTTTTCATATAAAAATCAATCAAATGAATTGCATCCCGTAACTGGTGAAAGGTTTTGTATGCAGTGTCATAACCCTGTGTCTTATTTAACGGGTACTGATTTATCTAATTATAATAATACAGAGACAATGCAATCAGCAAACATAGATCAAGTATTAAAAGAAGGTATTGGTTGTGATGTATGCCATACAGTAACTGGAATTAGTGAAACTGTTTATGCTCAAGAAAATATTGCAGCTAGTGCTAATTATAAAATGTACCCCTTAGGTAATATCAAATTTGGCCCTATAGTAGATCCTGAGCCTAATGATTTTCATTCATCATACTACTTACCTACATATAAAACATCTCAAATGTGTTTGCCTTGCCATGATCTAGTTGTAAATGATGTAGAAGCCGAAATTACATTTACTGAATGGAATAGAATTCCTGGTTTTTCAATGTTTGGTGGTGTCTCTTGCCAAGAATGTCACATGCCTGTAAAAGAAAATGGTTATCATGATCATAGATTTATCGGCGTAGATATGGATTTAGAAATTCCAATTTCTGAAAATCCTTTATTTGATGATGTCTCTAATTTATTGTCAAGTGCAGCAGAGATTGCTTTTGTTATAGATGATGATTCATTGTCTCATTCAGTTTCACCTGGAGATTCTTTGTATATCCCAATTTCTGTAAAAAGTTTAACTGCACATAGTTTGCCTTCGGGAACATCATTTAATAGAGAAGTATGGTTGGAATTAATTGTGTATAATGAAGGCCAAATCATTTTTTCTTCTGGAGGTGTACAAAGTAATGAGCCTTTAGATCCCCAAATGAATGAAGATCTCTTATTATTCACATCAACGATGTATGATCAAAATGGAGAGTTGACTAATAATATTACTGAAATAGATAGTTTGGCAAATTATAGTTTATTAGCATATCAGGAACGTTGGAAAGGCTATAACATATATATCCCATCTAATTCTGAAAATGAAATTTTTATATCTGCTCGATTATTATTTAGACCGTTTAAACCAAGTTTCATATTAAATCATCATCCAGAATTCATGAATAATTTGCCAATTTTTGAAATTGATACAATTAATGCTACAGTAAATATTGATTGATGAAAAAATCTCTTTATATAATAATCATTTTTTCTTTTTCTTTTTCACTGAATTTATTTACTGAATTCTCTTCTTTTATAATAGGTGAACAAATCATAGAAGAACCATTTTTAGGTGGTATGAATAAACCTAGGGTTCAGTGGGTTGATTGGGACAATGATAGTGATGATGATTTATTTTTACTTGATGAGGATGGGAGAATTAAGTATTTTAAAAACAATAGTGATATAAACTATGATTTTAATTTAATTACTACATCTTTTAAGGACATTTCAAATATTTCTTGGTTTTATTTTGGAGATTTTGATAATGATGGTGATATTGATTTAATAACTCAAGATCCAAATAATTTAAATAACATGTTGTACTATTCTAATGAATTGAATGATCTAGCATTATTAGATAATATCATTGATAATAATGGAGAACCTATTAACAGTGATGCTGTAATGGTTCCTACATTTGCAGATATCGATAATGATAATGATTTAGATTTTTTTACTGGTAATGCTGTCGGTACAGTAACATTTTATGAAAATATAGGTTTTGAAAATAATATTCCATTATTTGAGTTTTCAACAAATTATTGGGAAGAAATTTATATTGTTGGTTCTTCACGTGAACAAAGACATGGAGCTAGCGCTATTACTTTTATTGATCTTGACAATGATAATGACCTTGATCTAACATGGGGCGATTATTTTCAGCAAAGTTTATATGTCATTTGGAATGTAGGTGATATTAATAATCCAAATATGAATATAGAAAATATTGTACAACAATTTCCTCTTAATGATCCTGTTTTAACTGCTGGTCTGAATATGCCATCATTCTCAGATATAGATAAAGATGGAGACAAAGATCTTTTTGTTACTGTATTATCTGGAGCATACGGATATCAATTAATTAATAATTTTATTTTATATGAGATGCAAAATGATTTTTTATATACTACATCAAATTTCATAGAATCATTAGATGTATTATCTGATATAAATCCTGTTTTTTGTGATATAGATTCAGATGGAGATTCTGATCTGTTTATAGGCACAGATTTTGATCCAACATCTGTTCCATGGACAGGAAAAGTAAAAATGTTTAATAATATTGGTATAGATGAACAAGGTGAGCCTATTTGGTCATTGGAAGATGATGATCTTTTAAATGATGATGTTGGACATAATTTAGCTCCATTTTTTGCAGATATTGATTTTGATGAAGATTATGATCTTTTTATTGGAAACTTTAATGGGAATGTTGAGTATTACGAAAATATTGGTAATAAATACTCTCATGAATATCTATATTCTGAAAATATAAGTAATATTGATCTTTCTGGATATAGCGTCCCATCATTAATTGATATAGATAATGATGAGGACCTTGATCTTATAGTTGGGAATATGACAGGATCTATTTTCTATTATGAAAATGTTGGAGATAAGTTTAACTATGATTTTCAATTAATCACAAACAATTATCATGATATAAATGTTAATTATAGGTCGAATCCAAAATTTTATGATTATGACCTTGATAATGATTTAGATTTATTTGTTGGTACTGGAGATGAAGGAATTATTTATTATGAAAATATTGGATCCTTCATAAATCCTGAGTATATAGTGACTGATGATTTAGAAATCCCTAAAATTGGCTATAATGTATCGCCAGTTATATATTTATCTAATGATATAACTGGATTGATGGCAGGAGTATCAACTGGAGGTATGTATTTTATTCCTTTTGAATCTAATTCTATTGGTGATTTAAACTCAGATGATATTGTTAATATTTTTGATATAATTATTCTTATTGAATGTATATTGTTTGATGATTATTCTAATCTTAGTTTTTTCTATCTGGATGTAAATGTTGATGGTGAAGTGAATATTGTTGACGTTATTTATATTGTTAATGTCATTTTAAATAATTCTGTGTAACATCTTGTAAGTGTGATATATATCTCATTGTAAATGATATATTATTATGTAATTTATTAATAACTAATTAACTGAGGAAAAAATGGTGAAAAAAAATCTATGCTTATCTTTATTGCTTCTTTCATTCTTATGGTTAGCTGAAAATAATCATGTAAATAACTTTTATAGTAATGAAAATGGTTCAAGAATTGAACTTTTAAATTCTGACATATACAATTCATCAATCGAAATCAATATTGATAGTTATGAATTGATTGAAGATATAAATAAAAAAGGTTATTATACAATAGAAGTTGATAAAGGGAGTCCTATGCTTGAAAAGGGAGCCCCAAACTTACCTAAATTAAATACCTCAATAATTATCCCTGATGATAAATGGATGGAAGTATTTGTGTCTGATTTTGAATTTGAAGAAGTACATGATATTAACATACTCCCTTCAAAAGGAAATTTTTCTAGAGAAATTGACCCATCTACTATTCCTTATTCATTTAGTGAAATTTATAAAGAAAATAAATTTTATCCTGAAAATTTAGTCGAAATGAGAGATCCATATATTTTAAGAGATCTTAGAGGGCAGGGAGTAGTTATATATCCATTTCAATATAACCCAATGACAAAAACTTTAAGAGTATATACTAAGATGACGTTAGAAATTGAATCTACAAATAAAATTATTAGTAGTAATAAAAATAAGTTAATAAGACAGAATAATAATTATTTAAAACAATCCTCAGAATTCAAAAATATTTATCAGAATTTGTTTATCAATTACAACTCTGATACTAGATTTGATTATATTGATGATTTAGGTAATATGCTTATCATTACGTATGATGATTTTATCGATGAAATGGCACCATTTGTAGAATGGAAAAACAAGAAAGGTATTCCTACTGAGATTGTTGGACTGAATAGTATAGGGAATACAGCAAATGATATGCAGGATTATATTGATAATTATTACTATGACAATGGTCTTACCTATTTATTACTAGTAGGAGATATTAATCAAATGCCAACTCATATGGTTAGTGGTTCAGCATCTGATCCTACATTTGGTTTTATTGAAGGGAATGACTCTTTTTCTGAAATTATAGTAGGGCGATTTTCTGCAAATAATCCATCAGAATTAATTACTCAAGTTGAGAGAACTTTACAGTATGAGCAAGATCCAAGCGCAAATATTGAACATTTTAATCAGGCTTTAGGTGTAGCCTCAACACAGGGGCCAGGTTATGGTGGCTTGACAGATGCACAATTTAATGATTTATTGTGGAATGATTTTTTATCAGAATTTACATATACTGACTATACAGGACTCTATGATGGAAGTGGCAGCGTTTCACAGGGTGTCTCTGCTATAAATGATGGTGTAGGTATTATTAACTACACAGGGCATGCAGGCCCAACAGGATGGGGAAATGGTGCACCATTAGGTGTTAATGATGTTAATGGGCTTACTAATGCAAATAAATTACCTTTTATTTTTACTGTTGGGTGTAATCCTGGCCAGTTTAATGATTATTCTGAATGTTTCTGTGAAGCTTGGATGAGAGCTACAGATAGCGATGGGAACCCAACTGGAGCAATAGGCCATTTGGGTTCAACAATAAGTCAATCCTGGACGCCTCCTATGCATGGGCAATGGGCAATGAATGCTATTTTATCTGAATCATATGAGGGGAATATAACAAGATCCTATGGTGGTATTGCTGTTAATGGTTGTATGCATATGAATGAAGCGCAGGGAAGTGGGGGTATCAATGAAACAAAATATTGGACATTATTTGGAGATCCATCGTTGATGATTAGAACAGATGCACCAGAAGAATTAGATATTTCCTTTGATAATGTTCTTATGGTAGGTCAAAGTGAATTGGTTGTAGATGTAGGAGTTGAGGGAGCATTAGCTGCACTATCTATTGATGGCGTGCTTAAAAGTTATGCTCAGTCTGTTGGAGGTGTTGCTATTTTAGACTTGACAGAAGTTACAGTTGTACCAGGTGATGTAGATCTTGTTATCTCAGCATTTAATAAATATCCATATCAAGAAACTATGTCAATTATAGCACCAGAGGGTGCTTATTTATTATTTGATAATTATGATATTATTGGAAATGGAGATGATGATACCGTTGATTATGGTGATGAAATAGAACTTAATATTACTGTTTCTAATGTTGGCGTTGATAATACAAACGCATTAAATGTAGTTGTTACAACTGATAATGAACATATTATTATGAATAATTCAAATTCAATGATAGCGTATGCTATCGCTGGCCAAACAGCTACAATTGAAACGCCAATTAGCTTTAGTGTATTGCATAGTATTCCAGATCAGGATGAGATTGATTTTAATATAAGCATTGAAGATGGAGAAGATTTTTGGAATTTAGAGTTTTCAATAATTGCTCAAGCTCCAGTTTTTGAAGTATTAAACCCAGTAATTGTAGACGAAAATATGGATGGAATATGGTCCCCGGGAGAAGAAGCAACAATCTTTGTTGATTTAGCTAATTCTGGATCTGCTGGTTTTGGATGGTATCCAGGAGCTGTTATAACAACGGACAATTCATTTGTTACAATTTTAAGTAATGATAATTCTAATACATTTTATGGTATTGATGCTGAGACTATATATCAGGGGATGTTTTATGTAATTGCAGATAATTTTATTCCATTAAATTATTCCGAAGTTGATTTTAATATCAGTTGGGGTTATAGTACGACCGCTCCTTGTGAAGGAGATTGTGTACAACAGGCAAATTTATTTTATGAAGCAATAATTGGACAGCCATCAGAATGTTCTATTGGAGATGTTAATAGCGATGGAAATATTGATGTCACAGATATTATTAGACAGGTTAATATTATTATTAATTTTGGAGCTTCTCCAAGTGAAAGTGAATTATGTGCATCTGATGTTAATGTTGATGGAAGTGTGAATGTTCTGGATGTTTTAGCTGTAGTTAATTACATTTTATATGATAGATTTGAAGTTATAAATGATGGCATTGAACCTATTGAAAATACAGTTTTATCAATAAATAATAATAATTTAACTCTTGTGTCAGAAGGTATGATTAAAGGCGCACAATTTATAATTCAATCAGAAGTTGATGAACTTATTATTAATAATAAGTTAGGTATGGACATTGCCTACAATAAGGTAAATGATATTCATTATATTGTAATATACAGTCTGACAGGAAATTATATATCAAAAGGGCAACACCAAATATTTAATTCAAATCAAGATTTTACAATTATTGATTCAATAATATCAAATAGTAATAATAATCCAATTGAAATTCTTTATGATGATGATATTTTATATCCTCATACTTTTGTTTTGAAGCAAAACTATCCTAATCCATTTAATCCAACAACTCAAATAGAATTTGAGTTAGGTGCTTCTGAAAATATAGATCTTTTAATTTTTGATATAAATGGAAGAAAAATAAAAGAATTAGCCAGTGGATATTTCAATAAAGGAGTGCATGCATTTACATGGGATAGTAAAGATGATTTAGGGAATACTGTTGCATCAGGAATGTATATTTATTCTTTGATATCGAATGATAATATTTCAACACAAAAAATGTTGCTTCTGAAATAATTCTTATTCCATGTAACATATTGTAAGTCTGCTTGTTATTTTTAACAAAAAATACTTATTTTC
>CAYSDL010000010.1:27801-44902 GCA_964429875.1 uncultured bacterium | reverse complement strand
GAATGCCTTCTGCTGTTGGTTATCAACCTACTCTGGGAACAGAAATGGGAGATTTACAAGAAAGAATTACATCTACAAAAAATGGCTCTGTAACTTCTGTGCAAGCTGTATATGTGCCTGCTGATGATTTAACAGATCCTGCGCCAGCAACTGCATTTGCACACCTTGATGCAACATCAGTTTTAGAAAGAAAAATTGCTGAATTAGGTATATATCCAGCAGTTGATCCACTCGCCTCAACTTCAAGAATTTTAGACCCTAGAGTTATTGGAGATCGACATTATGATACTGCTAGATCAGTTCAAAAAATTCTTCAAAATTATAATGAGTTAAAAGATATTATTGCTATTCTTGGGATGGATGAACTATCTGATGAAGATAAACAAACTGTGCATAGAGCAAGAAGAATGCAAAAGTTTTTATCTCAACCATTTTTTGTAGCCGAGCAATTTACAGGGACTCCGGGCCGTTACGTTTCAATGGAAGATACTATTTCTGGATTTGAAGCAATATTAAATGGAGATTGTGATGATCTTCCTGAAAATGCATTTATGTATGTTGGTACAATTGATGAAGCGATGGATAAAGCAAAAAAAATGAATAAATAATGAACAAATTTCAATTAGATATTATTACTCCAACAAGTATTATTTCTTATGATAATATATCCTATTTAAGAATTCCTTCATTAGATGGTTTAACTGGCATCCAAGCAAAACATGCGGCATCTATAATTGCATTAACAATTGGAGAAATAAAAATTACTATTAATGGAAAAAATCGATATTTTTCTACCAGTGGAGGTTACTCTGATATAAAACCTGAAGGTGTTCAGTTGCTATTAGAAACCATTGAAGATACAAAAACCCTAGATCAGGAACGTGCAACAAAATCCTTAAATAGAGCGCAAAAAAGATTAGATGAAAAATCTATAGATATGGATAGAGCACAAAAATCTATTCTACGTGCAAAAAATCGTTTAAACCTTTTTAAAAAAAAATAATCTAACAATATATTTTTAACTTTTTTGGAATAATTGATATTTCAACAGGTGTTTTACATTTCATTTCACCATCTATATTTAAAATTTCATCTATTTGAGGTTTGATAGATATTTTTTTAGTTTGTAAATATTCCACTTTATCAGAATTTATATGTTCACCTGTAAATATTTTTGGAAGTAATTTCAATAATTGAAATTTTGTAATATTAGATTTTATTATTATAACATCTAATAAGCCATCATTCATAATTGCACCTGGTGCGGCCTTCATACCTTTGCCTGTATGTATGGTATTAAGATTTAGTATAAGTAAATATTTGTCTGTTCTTTCATCGCCATCAATATTAATTGTTGCCCTTCTAGATTTTTTATTAAAAACATAATAAATACTTGCAATAGTATATCTAGAAGGTCCCAAAAAACGTAATTTTTCAGATAAAATATTTATATCTGATGCCATGCCCCAACCTACAATATTGATTGAATATTCTACTCGATTAAATAAATTTAATTTTAATACATCAATACTCTTTGTGTTTTCACGTAGTATTAATTTTATTGCATCTTCATACTCTAAAGCTTTTAAATCATGCATGAAGGAATTCCCTGTACCACCTGGTAGGAAGCCTACAATAGGTAAATGATTTTTATTGAGTATTAATCCATTAATACATTCATTAAATGTTCCATCTCCACCTACTAAAATTAAATTTTTATATCCTTTAATACTTCTACATATTTCTTTTGCATGATTAGGATATTTTGTAGCTTTAATATTATAATTTTTCTCTTCTTTTTTTAAATCATTTATCAAGTGTTTAATGATTTTTTTTGATCTTCCTTTACCACTAATGGGATTATATATAACAAAATAATCTTTCATTATTCTATTATTTTATAACTTATCATTTCCATTTTGATATTTCCATTTTTAGCTTTTTTTTCTATTATAATGGGGAGTGCATATGCATCAGAGCTGATCCATAATTTTAGAGCGTCTGTTTTTTTTACTTTTTCATTATCAACTGAATTAGTCGCTTCTAAAATTGAGCAATGATATTCTTTATTATTAATAATAATACTTTCGTGCCCTACAACATGCATCTCAATTGTCTTAGTTTTATTTTTACTAATAATGTCATATTTAAAAATTTTATCTTTATCTAAAATTTGATTTCTAAGATTATAAATAATACTAATTGGGTCATAAATATTATTTAGCAATATAAATTCATTATTATTTATTTGACCAATAGATTTTTTATAATTGAATGAAGCTGTAAAATTTTTTTTGTATTTTCCTTGTTGAGTTGATTTACTAATGCTTAGAATTGAATAATTATTTTTATCAGCAATTATTGAAACAGATTCTCTTAACTTATATAATAAATCAATGAATTTTCTTGATTTTAAATTAAAGATAAGATTGATATCATTATCTTTTATATGCTTAGCTAAAACTGCTTCTCCAGCTTTAATCCCATTATATTTGACTAAATATGAAATGGTTTCTTCGTGATTAGATAAAAGAACTGAAAATAATAATATAATAAATATGTTTTTCATATTTCTCTTTCTAAGATATTAATAATTTTTTGTGAAGCATTGCTTTTGCTCATAATATATTTTTTAATATCTTTACCTAATGAATCTAAAACTTCTTTATTGTTGTATAAATTCAAAAATTCATACATATCATCCTTATTTTTAATCATTATCCCTAGATTGTGTTTATAAATGTTTTTTGCTTCATCCAATAGCTCAATATTAGGACCAAAACCAACTATGCAGCCATGAACCCCCGGTTCAATCACTGAATGTACTCCATCATTAAATCCTGAGCCAACATATGCTAAATCACATTCTTTATAAATATCGGCTAATGCACCCACTTGATCAAATATTAATATTCTAGATTGATCATTGTTTTTATCTATCTCAGAATATAATTGATATGTAAAACCTAAACTATCTAAACTGATTTTCATTCTTGAAATTGTTTTATTATCAACCTCATGAGGTACTAAAATAATTCTATGATTCAATTTTAAGAGTGTATCATTTTTATTTATATACATTTTTTTAAATGCATATAGAATATATTGTTCATCATATTTATCATAACTTCCAAATATAATATTAAAAGACTGAGAATAATTTTCTGGTAAATAATTTATTTTATTATTGGTTTGTGCCCTTTCAATTACTTGATCAAATCGTGAATCACCAGTAAGAACTAACTTATTTTTATCTATAATTTTTGAAAACTTATTAAAAATATTTTTTGAGGGGACTAAACATAAGTATAAATTTTTGAAAATTGATTTTGAAAATTGATGAATAAATGGTTTAATCCAGATTGATTTATTATGCAAATTTGCATTAATATAAAATATTTTTATCTGTAGTTTACTAGCTATCAATAAATGAAAGGGCCAGATATCCTGTCTTGTAATAATATATGCTTTTGGTTTTATTTTAGAAAAGAATGTGAATGAATTCCACCATAAATCATACGGATGATAACAACATGCATCAAATAAATCATTATTTAATTCTTTATTATATACTGTAGTAGATGTGAAGGATTGAACAATAAAATATTTTTCACGATTAATTTTTCTTAGTATGGGTATTAGTTGTTCAAATTCACCTGAAGACGCTGCATGAAAAATTAAAACATTTTTCTCATTTCTATTAACTAAAGATAATGCGAAAAGGACATTTTTAAATGATATCTTTTCATGTTTTGTATGATCATGGATTTTGGTGTTGAAAAATTTTGAAATATGTATGAATAGAAAAAATAGAGGAGATAATAAGAAATAAAGTAAATAAAAAAACATAAATAATTTTAAAATTTCACATTAATATTCTGTGCACGCATAATAACCTCTGCAAGATCTCTAAAGGCGCCCATACCACTTTTTCTATTAGTAATAAAATCTGGCTTACAGTAATCTAAAATAGGAGTATTTGGAGGAGATGCAGATAAGCCTGCGTATTCTATTGCACCTAAATCATTAATATCATCTCCTATATATGCAATTTGATCTTTAGTTAGATTATATTTTTTTTCTAAATATTTCAACCTATCTAATTTATTTTTTTCATGAGTATATACTTCTTTAATTTTTAATTTTTTTGCTCTCGCATGCAATATATCAATATTCTCATATTCACTAGTTATCATTACAACAATAAAATTATATTTTAATAATAAATCTGCACCCATGCCATCATATGTTGAAAAAGATTTCATAAACACACCATCTTTTGTATAATACATTTTAGAATCTGTCCAAACTCCATCTATATCCGTAGCTATTAATTTAATTTTTTTAGCTTTATTTATAATATCTTTACTCATATTTATTACATCCTTCTTTAATAATATTTATAATTTCATCACACTTATCTTCTGTGATATTTACTGGAATATTAATGCAAATACTCCTTCTTAATAAATCCTCTGTTGATTTCCACCTTTTATGAATATCAACTGTACTATAATATTCTATATCTTTAAATATGTGGTCCCATGAACCTGCATAATGCCAATCAAATGCTTCTGGTAATATTTTAGTACCAAGGCCTTTACTTTCCATAAATTTAGATATGTTTATAGCATCACCTATATTAGATAAATTAAAAATTAATGTATCCCCCTGTGAACCTTCCTCATCTGAAAACTCTCTAAAAGAAATATTTGATATATCTAAAAGATTCTTTTTTATGTATTCTTTATTTTTTTTAGATTTTGATAAAATGAAATCAATTTTGTTTAATTGGGCAATTCCAATTGCCGCTGTTAATTCACTCATTCTTAAATTTAAACCTTTCATTCTTCTTGGGTCTAATCCTCTTGGAAGATTAGGTTCATGCATATGTCCGTGATCAGAAAATTCTGCAGCTTTATTATATAATTCTTTATTGTCTGTAATGATAATACCTCCTTCACCTGTATGCAATGTTTTTCCTGCATCAAATGAAAAAGATCCAATATCACCAAAGGTTCCTAATTTCTTTCCTTTATATTTTGCTCCTAGAGCCTGTGCGGAATCTTCTATAAGCATCAAATTATTATTACTAGCTATCTTAAGAATTTGATCCATGTGTGGTGGCGCCCACATTGGGATACAAACTATTGCTTTTGTTTTATTTGTAATATGTTTTTCAACTTCAATTGGGTCCAAATGATAGGTTGAATCTATGTTAACTGGTATAGGAGTTGCCCCTAAAGCCACTATTGCTTCTATCGGCGCTACAAAAGTATATGCGGTGGTTATAACTTCATCTCCAGGGCCTATGCAACATGCTGCTAAAGCAGAGTGAATGGCTGCTGTTCCTGATGATACAAGATGAGCATATTTTACCCCCATATAATCAGCAAATTTTTCTTCTAATTCATTAGCTAAAAAATTATTTTGACCATATCTATAAAGATTAACATTTGATTTTTCAAATAATCTTTTTATTTGTTCTAACTCTTCTTTTCCTATTAATTCAGCACCTGCCATTTATTTCTCCATAATTAAATTATTATATACTTTTCTGACCGCATCTTCATTAAAATCTATTGGATTTCCTGCAAATGACCCAGAAAGAGACTGCATAGAACCAGAAACAAATTCTTCTAAATTATTCTTTGTAAAATTGTAATCTAACAAGTTTGGTATATTTAAATTTTTATATATTTTTTCAAAATTAATTAATAGCACATTAACATTTTCATCTATTCTTTTATTTAACATACAATATTCAGAATATCCTTGATTAATATTATACTCTACTACTTCTTTTAAAAATATTGCCCCAGCTAATCCATGTGGGACATTATGCTTCACTCCCAAATAGTAAGCAAATCCATTTGTGGGACCATCCCCTGAATTCATTAATGCGGTGATTCCACAAATTGAACCTAATGCTAATTTTTCTCTGAAATTAATATTCATATGTTCTCTATTCAATAATACTTCAAATGTATTTTTAAATCCTTCTATAGAAAATATTCTGCTCATTTTTGTATGCTTTTTTGATCCAAAACTATCTATACAATGAACTAAAGTATCCATGGCAGAAGATATAACAACTGATTCAGGTGCTCCCATTGTCAATTCTGAATCTATAATTGTAAGTTTTGGGAAATTTTGTGTTGTATTAATGCCTAATTTTCTACCTTCATCTTCATCAATAAAAACAGCATTATAACTGATATCAGCTCCGCTTCCCAATAATGAAGGACAAGTAATGAGTGGTACTGGATCTTTAACATTTTTAGGGAAACCTTTATAAGTAAGTGCATCTTCTTTATTATTTATTAAAAATGCAACTCCTTTACCAAGGTCCATTGTACTTCCACCACCAATAGCAATTACACAATCAATATCTTTAGTTCTACAATGATTAGCCAATTTATTTAAATATCTATAAGTTGGTTCTCCCTGCTTACTATTAACTAGAATATTAATTTTGGGAAAATTTATTTTAAGATTTTTTAATGCCTTATCAAAATGTTCCTGTCCATCTAAAATTTGATCATAAATAAGAGCTGGGTACTCTGCATGAGTAATATTTTCTTTAATAAATTCTGTAATTTTATGGCTTGATCCTTGCTTAAGAATAAAATTTGTATTTAGAAAAAATCTCATTGAACTCGTCTTAATTTTTCTCTAATAGGAAGTTCTCCTTTAGTTACCTCTTTAATACCATTACCCATTGCAGATTCTATATCCCTTATATTGCTTACTAAGTTTTTGAGCCCTTGAGGCTCAACGGATGCAGAATGATCAGTCCCCCACATTGATCGATCAAGCGTAATATGTCTTTCAATAATTTTGGCCCCTAAAGCTACAGCCGCATATGTAGTGGATAATCCTGTTTCATGGCCAGAATAACCAATGATGATATTAGGATATTTTTCTTGGTATGTTTTAATTACATTTAAATTTAATTCTTCTGGTGGTGTAGGATATGTGCTAATACAGTGCAATACAGCTAAATCATTTTTTCTTAATAAATTAATTGCTGCATCTACCTCCTCTTGCGTTGACATCCCCGTAGATAAAATGATTGGAATTTGAGTATCATTCATTGATTTTAATAATTCTATATCATTTAAACTTGCAGATGGAACTTTTAATGCGGGAATATCATATTGAGATAAAAAACTAACTGAGTCTACATCCCAAGGTGATGCAAACCAATGGATATCTAAACATTCACAATAATCATTAATTATGTCATATTCTTCTTTTTCAAATTCAACTTTATATTTGTATTCAAGATACGTTATATAGCCCCAAGGTGTTTCTCTCATAACATTTTTCTGTTTTTCAGGTACACAAACATCAGGATTTCGTTTTTGAAATTTTACAGCATCGCATCCTGCTTCTTTAGCTATTTTAATTAAATTTTTTGCAATATTAATATCTCCATTATGATTAATGCCTATTTCTGCAATGATATAGCATGGTGAATTATTTGTTAACTGCATATTTCTTAGTTTCATAATTATTTTTCCTATTTTAAAAATTTATTATAATAAAAAGATAGTAAGTCAATCTCTTCATATGTATCAATTTCCCAGGTTTGCCAAAATTCCATTTCAAACATTACCATTTTTCCACCAATTCTATTATTAAATTTATACAAAATTTCTGGCTTAAACATATAAATCGATCCATTTTCAACAAACTGAGGATTTCTATCTTGCCTTCGCATTCTATTTTTGGGATTATAATTTACAGGATCCCATAATTTATTTTTTCTTTCCCAAAATAAAAAATCTTCAAATTTTGAACCTGAAATCAATGAATCAGCTTTTTTATTAATAAAATGTTGTATAGCATGTTCAATATCATTTTCTTTTCTCAATGGTGATGTAGCTTGTAATAGAACAACAATATCAGGTATATATTTTTCTGTATTTTTAAGTGTATCTAATACATGGATTAAAGCAGATTCTGTAGTTGCATCATCTCCTGAAATATGATCAGGTCTTTTTATAACTTCTGCACCATATTCCTTAGAAATATCAGCAGTTTCATTATCATCGGTGCTAACAATTGTTCTTTTAATACTTTTTGTATTTAATGATTGCTGTATTGTTTTACATATCAAGGGGCTTCCTAAAAAATGAACTAAATTTTTCTTAGGTATACTTTTACTTCCACCCCTTGCAGGTATAATAGAAATTATTTTCTTCAAAATATTTAAAATTTACAATAATTATTTAATGATATTAATAGTTTTTAGTTCCTAGAATTTTTATTGTGAATCATCATTGGACATAGATAATAAATAACTTAAATTCTGCTAATAATTTCAATTATTATTTATGCAAAATATTATTTTAACATATAAAATTATTTATAATCAGATTGTAGGTTATCTTTCTCAAAATACAAGAGTGTCACTTTCTATTATAAGCGGTTTTTTGTTAATCTTAATTATAAGATCTATGCTTGCAATTATGGATACAATTTTTATCGCGGAAGAATTTCCAATTCAACGTATCATCTTTATCTTATCAACAAGTCTATTAATAATGGGAATGGAAATAGGGTATACAAAATTCATTTTTGAATTTATAGACCATAAAGAAAAAAAACTGAATTTTATATTTAATCATTTTCATATTTTAGGACGATATTTGTCTGGATTATTATTTTATTATTTAATTCTAATTATTTTTTCATTGCCTGTATTGATATATATGTACATTAGATATGGAGTTGAATTTTTTAATATACTTTCCAGTTCATTGTTAGATCCATATTTTCAAGAATTAGCTTCATCATACTTTAATTTTCAAGAATTAATGTATATTTTAATTTTATTTACTATTCCAGCAATATATGTTATGATTAGAATATTTTTCTGGAGTTACTTGATCATTGATAAAAAATACAGTGGGTTCCTCTCTATAAAAAAAAGTTGGGAGTTAACAAAAGACCGAAATCTTGAAATTTTAACTTTTGGTATTTCTTTATTATTTATCAATTTACTTGGCGCATTAACAATTATTGGGATTTGTATTACTCTTCCTTTGTCATATTTATTTGTGTGTTTATATTTTAGATATTTACTATCTAATAAATCATAAATGATTAAAATAAAAAAATTTACTGCCTCTGACATTGAATTTCAAGAATGTGCAAGGATTGATAATCTTGTTAATCATGATTCAATATTTCATCCAGATGATGATAAAGATAGTTGGAAAATACGGGATAAAACACTAATTCGTGATAGATTGTTACTTTATAATTATGATATCCTAATAGGAATTCTTTATTATTCTCAAGGAAGGAATAAAAATAATAAAACTACCTTTTATACTCTAAACTTAGACCCAGCATATAATAATAATGGGTACAGAAATTTATTGTTTTCTAATATGATTGAAAAAATAAAAAAGTTTAGATGCAACTTGGTTCATACAAGCATTTATGATCACCCTAATTATGAAGAACATAAAAAATTATTAATAAAAAAAGGATTTAAGCTTGTACAAACCAATAGAGAATATTCCTGCAACATTAAAAAAGTCGATGTAAAAAAATATAATTCCCTAGTTCAGAAGCTTGAATCTCAGGGAGTAAAATTCTATGATTCAAAAGAGGAAATGAGGGATTTTCCAGATCAATTTCCAAACCATTATAAAAAATTAGAGGAATTAATTTGGACTTATGCATTAGACTTTCCAATACCTGAAGGAATTCAGCATACAAGAATGCCATTTAAACAGGCAATGAAATTGCAATTGGATTTTGAAAAAAATAGCTATGGGACCCAAATTGTTGCTGTTAAAAATCATCAATATATCGGTTCAACAGATATTACAGTTTATCCTAAAGCAGAACCTCATAAAGGCTGGACTGGTGGACTTGGTGTGCTTAAAGAATATCGCAGAAGAGGAATTGCAACAGCTCTTAAAATAAAAGCTATTGAAAGGCTCCTTTATAAAGGAGTAACTGAAGTTAGAACAGATAATGAAGACAATAACCCTATGTATAAAATTAATGTAGCCCTTGGTTTTAAGCCAGTTCCATTTAGTCTAGATTATTCTTTACATATCTAATATGAATATTTTTATCCTATTTATAATTATTTTTTCCAATCTTCTTTTTGCAAATGTTGATATAAATACTCCATGGGGAAATTGTACAATAATAAATAATGGACATTCATTTACAGATGATGAATTGGAAAATACATTGTTAAATAAAATTGATAAACTCAATACTATATTTGGTAAAATGGATATTCAAAAACCATTTAATATTATTGTAGATCAAGATAGATATAAAACAAATAACCCTCATTGGAATTGGGCACTAGGGATAACCTACCGCAATCCAGAACGCATTATAATTAAGGACCCATCAATATCACATATACCCAAAAGTAGATTTAAAACTGTTTTGGAGCATGAGCTTAATCATATTATGGTCAATAGGATTAAACAAGTTCAAACAATGCCACGTTGGTTTAAAGAAGGATTTGCAATGTTTTATTCTGGAGAAATTTCGTTAAATCATAAACTGCAAATAGCAAAAAATATACATATAGAAGAATATTTTAATATTTATGATCTCGAAAAATTTACAGGATTCAATAAATCAAGGTTTGATTTAGCCTATGCACAATCAGCTATATATGTATTAGCAATAAATAAATTATATGGGGGAAACTCTTTACAAAATATATATAATAATATGTTACATGGGATGACCTTTGAAAAGGCTTTTTATAATGTAACATCAAAATCTCTAAATGAATTTAATGATTTATTGTATCCTTATTTAAAAAATAAATATAAATGGTTTAAATTGATCACTTTACCAAATCAATTGTTTGCTTTTTTTCCATTATTACTTATTATTGGTTTTATTATGCGTTCTATTCGTAATAAAAAAATTGAAGACAAGTGGAAATTAGAAGAAGAAATGGAATTATTAGAATCTTTAAATATCACTGAAGAAGATGAAAAAAATTAAATTTTTATTGTTTATTTCTTTTGTTTTTTGCCAGGCAGAATTTCAAATATTAACTATACCTGAAAATGCTATAATGGTTTCTAGTCATCATGGTTTATCTGGATTAAAAACAGAAGAAAATACTTATTATAATTTTGATTTTATTAATTTCCCATCAAATATTAATTATGCAAATTTAAAATATAGAAATTATTCTTTATCAATTTTGGATTATGGAAACTTAGAAGATCAAATAGATAATAATACCATTAATACATTTAATGCTTATGAATTAAAATTAGATTATCATTTTAAAAACTATTTATCAAAAATTTTATTTAAATCTTCTATTGGTATAGTATATAGTCAAATAGATAATTATAATGCATCTGCTTTATCATCAAATAATCAATTTTCTACACAATTAAAAACTCATAATATTAATCTAGCTTTAGCAATTAATAATCTTGGCATAGTAACTAATTCCTATACATCTATTAATCAAAAATTGCCTTTGCAGTATCAATTTGGAATCACACATAATATTAAGAAATCAAAAATCATATTAGGTTATGATATAATATATCATTCAAATATTAAAAAATATGAACATATAATATGTATGCAATTATCTATTATTCAATCAATGAATCTTCGATTAAGCACAAATAACTTTAGAAATAATCTTTTAACTGGAAATATAAAACGTGATTGGTTCTATGGCTTTGGTTATGGTTTATCAATTAATTCAGATAAAATAAAATCTGATATTGGCGTATCAAGTTTAGGAGATGCAGGGTTTGTTTATGCAATATCTATCAAATATAAAATTTAGAAAATACCGTATTTTTTCCCACATTTATTAAATGCATCTAATGCCAAATCTAATTGATTATTAGAATGACCAGCACTAATCTGTACACGAATACGAGCTTCATTTTCAGGAACAACTGGATAAGAAAACCCAATTACATAAACCCCTAAATCAAGCATATCCTTTGAAATTTTTTGTGCTAATTTTGCATCACCAAACATAATAGGAACAATCGGATGTACTCCTTCTTTGATTTTAAAACCTAATTGAGAAATTTCTGATCTAAAATATTTTGTATTACTGTTTAATGTATCAAGTGTTTTCATCGAAGATTCTAAAATATCAATTGCCTTTATTGATGCAGAAACTACTGCTGGGGCTAAAGAATTACTAAATAAATAAGGACGTGAGCGTTGTCTTAAAATATCTACTATTTCTTGACTGCTTGATGTAAATCCCCCTGCTGCTCCACCTAATGCCTTACCAAAAGTAGATGTAATAATATCTATTTTGTCTAAAACATCGTGATAATCACCAGAGCCTTTTCCTGCAGGTCCTACAAAACCTGTGGCATGAGAGTCATCAACATGTACTATTGCATTATATTTTTTAGCTAAATCACAAATAATATCTAATTTTGCAATATACCCATCCATAGAAAAAACTCCATCTGTAGTAATTAATCTGTTTTTATGAATTTGTGTTTTTTGTAAAATAGACTCTAACTCTTCCATGTTAGAATTTTCATATCTATATCTATGAGCCTTACATAATCTTACACCATCAATAATTGATGCATGATTAAGTTGATCTGATATAATAGCATCATCTTTATCTAATAAAGTCTCAAATAAACCTCCATTTGCATCAAAGCAAGAACTATATAAAATAGTATCTTGTTTATTTAAAAACTTTGCAACTTTTTTTTCTAATATTCTGTGAATTGTTTGCGTACCACAAATAAACCTAACAGAGCTTAATCCAAATCCATATTTTTTTATTCCATCTATTGCTGCATTTATTATTTCAGGATGGTTTGATAATCCAAGATAATTATTTGCACAAAAATTCAATACAGATTTGTTTCCTTCTACAAGAATTTTTGAACTTTGCTGTGAGAAAATTAAACGTTCTTTTTTATATAAACCATTGTCTTCAATATTCTTTAATTTCTGTTGGAGAGTTTTATTAATTGTTCTCATTATTGCCTTCCAGTTTATATTTAATATTTATTTTAGAGATTAAATACTTAGCATACGCTTTTTCAAAATCAAATTCTGGGGTCCAGTTCCAGTCTGTTCTAGCATTCAAATCATTAATTTCATCTGGCCAACTATCAATTATTTTTTGTCTTTGTTCATCTATTTTATATGACATACTAAATGTAGGAAAAAATTGTTTTGTTTTCATATAAAAATCATCTACTGTTGGGCTAAATGCAGTAATATTATATGCTGCATGATTGAGATCGTTTTTATTTGCTTCCATAATTTGAAAAATTGATTTTATGGCATCTGGCATAACAATAAAAGGGATTCTTCTATCTTTATTAATGAAACAATTATATTTTATATCTTGTGCTGCATGATGAATCATTTCGGGAGCAAAATCACTAGTTCCACCTGTTGGAATTGATGTTCCACTAATAATACCGGGGAATCTAATACATCTAAAATCTACATCTTTATATTTCTTCCCAATTATTTCACATTCTAATTTAGCCTGACCATATTGTGTAATGGGATTTTTACAAAAATCATATTCATTAATTTTTGTTTTTTCTGCTTTAATTACATTATAGACTGCAATAGAACTTGGGAAAAAAAATGGGGTCTTTTTATTTTGTTTGCTTGATTGCAAGGATGCTAAATCTAATAAATTGATTGTTCCATTTATATTAACATCATTTGCTAATTTTGGATTTCTCTCTGCTTTTGTACTTAGAATTGCAGCAAGATGATAAATACTAGAAATGTCATATTCGTTATTAATTTTGTTTAAAATATTCTTATCTAAAATGCTGCCTGCAATAAATTTTTCAATATTTAATTTTTTTTTAGGCTGTTCTAAATCTAGAGAAACAATATTATTAACATTTCGTTTATTTAAAGCTTCAATTAGAGAGCATCCTATCTCTCCATTTGATCCTGTAATTAATATTACTTTTTTTGACATATTATTATACTATAAATTTTCACCAAATAAACTTTTAAATATAAAGATGTTAACAAAACATATATTAGTAATATTATTAACTTTATTATTATACGCTTGTTCTGAAAATAATAATCCTATTATTGATGAAAACGAAGAATATTTACATTCAGAATTAAATTTTACTGGATCAAATACAACTTTAGATATAGTTACATGGAATATTGAAAATTTTCCTAAACATGAATCAACAGTTAACTATGTTAAAGAATGTATTGATTCTTTAGATGTTGATATTATTGCATTGCAAGAAATTGAAAATACTACTGCTTTTCATCAATTAGTTCATGACCTTTCAGAGTTTTGTGTAGCCGGAGGTAGCTGCTGGGATGGTTTTAGATCAGGTTCGACAAATTCTCAATATGGAGAGTTGTCATATTTAATTAATACAAATCATATTTCTTCATACCAAAATCCTTACACAATATTATATCAAGATTCATACTATTTTGCTTCGAGGGAACCTTATGTTTTGAAATTTAATTATAATGGTGAAGAGATCACTTTAATTAATACTCATTATAAATGTTGTGATGGTTCTGAAAATCGTAGAGAACAAGCCAGTGAATCTTTACATAATTATATCGCAATGAATTTACAAAATGATAAAGTAATAATATTGGGTGACTTAAATGATGAATTAATTGATACTTATAATGTTTTTGATATTTTTATAAATGACGATAATTTTTTATTTACAGATATGTCAATTGCAATTGGAGAAAGTACTTTTTGGTCTTTCCCTTCATGGCCAAGTCATATAGACCACATTTTAATTACTAATGAATTATTTGATAATCATATATTAACATCTACTGTATTAATTGATAATTCTATGTATGAATATTTTAGTACTTATGAAGAATATATATCTGATCATCGGCCAGTTGGAATTAGGCTATATATCGCTCCATAAATGTGAAACAGATAAAAAATAATCCTTATCTATTTGATGAGTTAATAAATTATAAACCTCATTAACAGATCCCCATCTTGCTTCAGGATTCATAGGATCTATTGGTTGAAGTTTCATTTGCTTGGTTGTAAATAAATATAAATAAATTTTTTTCAACTCTCCATTATCATCAGAACCATCTAAAGCAATTCTATAACGTTCATAATGGCCTAAATCTTTTATATATTTTAAATCTTTTATCCCAGACTCTTCATAAATTTCTCTTTTTGCTGCTTCAAAAGCTGTTTCTCCAGGATCTATATGTCCTTTGGGTAATGACCAGGAATCATAATTTTGATTTACTATTAAAATATCTTTATTAATATTTAATACTACTCCTCCAGCGCTTTTTGTGATTTTATTATTCATTATCAACAATATATGAAATTATTTTTTCTGATAATCTTCGTTTAGTATCTTTTTTAAATTCTTTTTTTTGTCCATCTTTAGAATAAATAAAAATATGGTTTGTATCAGATTCACAACCAGCATCCTCTTCATTGGCAAAATTTAAAATAATATAATCTAATGATTTTGATCTCAATTTGTTTACAGCATTATCCTCGCCATTATTGGTTTCAAGTGCAAATCCAATTTTAGTTGCAGTTGTTTTTGATATAATAGATTTTAAAATATCAGTAGTTTTAACAAGTTCCATCATTAGAGAATCATCATCTTTTTTTAATTTTTCTAATGAAAAATTTTTGGGAGTATAGTCAGCTACTGCTGCAACCATAAAAATATAATCAAAATTATTTTTTTCTGTTAACTCTTTGATCGTTAAAGCCATTGTTTCTGCTGATGTAATATCAATATGGTTAATCCCTACAATTTTATCAAGCTTCACAGGGCCAGAGACTAAAGTTACTTCACCTCCAAAATCTTTTGCTGATTTAGCTAATGCATAACCCATTTTTCCACTTGATTTATTAGATAAAAATCTAATAGGGTCTATTGCTTCTTGTGTTGGGCCTGCAGTTAAAAGAATTTTTTTATTTTCAAGAATTAAATTATAATCAAATAATTTTTTAATGCCATTCATTATTTTATTTAAATCAGCAAGCCGGCCTCTTCCTTTATGTAGGCTTGCTAACTGTCCTTCTTCTGGAGATATTATTGTAAAATTTCTTTCTTTTAATGTTTCAACTGCATCAATAGTTGGTTTGTTTTTCCACATATTAAAATTCATAGCTGGAGCAAATAATTTAGGAACATCACATATAGATAGTGTTGTAGATATAATATCATCAGCTATTCCACCTGCTACTTTGCAAACTATATTTGCAGTTGCAGGAGCAATGATAATTGCATCTAGTTCAAAAGCTAAATTAACATGCTTTAAACCAGCTGGAGGCTGATCTGGAAATAGACTGGTTAAAACTTCATTATTTGATAATGCCGCAAAACTTGCTTTACCAACAAATTCTTCTGCTGATTTGCTCATCATTACCTGAACATTTGCTTCTTCCTTTCTTAATAAACGTAGCAATTCACATGCTTTATAGGCTGCAATTGATCCTGTAACACATAATAATAAATTTTTATTTTTCAATGAATTCATTTTTTAATACAAACCATTAAGCCGTCTCTAATTGGAATCAGCATATTTATTACTCTATTATCTTTTTGAATATAGTCACCTACTTCTCTTAATTTTTTTGAATCATTATCTTTTGGGTTCATTACTTCTCCACTCCACAGCATATTATCTAAAACAATAATTCCTTTTGATTTTACAAGTTGCATACATCTCATATAATAATTCATGTAATTTATTTTATCAGCATCAATAAATGCAAAATCAAATGTATTAACTTTAAAATTTTCTAATGTCTTTATTGCTAGACCATTATGTATTTTAATCATATTTTTATATTTTGATTTATTAAAAAACTTACTGGCTGTTTTAATATGTTCATCCATATATTCACAAGTATGAATTTCTCCATTATCTGGTAAAGCTTGAACCATGGATGCAGCACTGTACCCAGTAAACATTCCTATTTCTATAATTTTTTTTGCATTCATAGCTTTAATTAATGAAGATAAAAAATTACCAACAAGAATTCCACTAATCATTTGCGGATAGCGTTCATTATTATAGGTATATTCTCTTATATTTTGTTGAAGAT
>CAYSDL010000010.1:0-27701 GCA_964429875.1 uncultured bacterium | reverse complement strand
TGTGTTTCAATATATAGTAGTCTATAAAAAAATTAATCAGTTTTAATACTTAAATTAAATATGTAGCCCGTATATTTTCTTACATTTAAAACATATTCATTATTAAAAATCAAGTATTGTCCTTTAACTCCTGTTAATTTTCCTTTAAAAAAATTTAATTTATCCATATTAATAGATTTGATTTTATCAGGATTTTTTTTTCCGGGATATTGAAAATTAGAGATCTCATCATTATTGCTTGCATAAATTTTATATTCATCACTTAAATTATTTAATAATTTATTCTTTTCATTTAATAAATTTGTCCTATCATAAATTCCTTGAATCATTTTTCGCCATTGCGTTCTATCTGATATATGTTTAGATACTTCTAGTTCAATCATACCTGCAATATATCGATTCGGACATTTAGCTAACTTTATAGCATGGTGTGCTCCTTGATCAATCCATCTTGAAGGGATATGAGAGGACCGTGTAACACCAACTTTTAAATTACTCGTAAGAGAGAGATATACATATGTTGTTGTAAGACAATTTTTTTCAGACCATTTCATATTTCTTGATTCTCCTTTATGGGCTCGGCATAGATATGGTTTAAAAATACAATCTGAAGTTTGAGGACTTTGCAAAAAACAAGGATAACAGTACCCCTGCATGAAAGTTTTATTAATTTTTTTATTACAATTAATACAAAAAATATCTCCTCTAAAATCAATTTCAAATTGATAATTAAAATAGTTATTTATAGGAATTTCTTTGTCACCTATAGGCAATAAATATTTAATAGGATCAGAGAATTGAGGTATTAATTTTGATATTTTACCAGTAAAATTTGACATTATTTAATATATATATATTAAATAATAATATAGCTTGTATTATACGATATTAATATGCTTAAGTTTAAAATATTGAGTTTCTATAAAATATTTACAGAATAGGACATGAGCAATAAAAAAGTTATTATAGTAGAGTCTCCGTCTAAAATTAAAACATTACAAAAGTTTTTAGGTGATGATTATCATATTGAAGCTTCAGTAGGACACATACGTGATTTATCATCAAAAAATCTTGGCTTGGATATAGAAAATAATTTCAAAACAACATACGAAGTATCTACAGATAGTAAAAAAGTCGTTAAGAAATTAAAAGATGTGATAAAAAATGCAGATACATTATACCTGGCCACTGATCCCGATAGAGAAGGGGAGGCCATCTCTTGGCATATTATAGATGAGATAAAGCCAAAAGCTCCAATTAAAAGATTAGTTTTTAATGAAATTACAAAAGGTGCTATTTTAAATGCACTTAATGAAACAAGAGAAATAGATATGTCTCTTGTTGATGCTCAAGAATGCAGAAGAATTTTAGATAGACTCTTTGGTTTTCTTATTTCTAAAAAATTATGGACAAATATTAAAGGTGGACTTTCAGCTGGGAGAGTTCAAAGTCCTGCTGTTAAAATCTTAGTTGATAGAGAAAAAGAAAGAACTCAATTTATCCAAAATGAATATTGGAGTCTAAATGGGGTATTTGAACTTAATAAAGATAGTTTTAATGCTGATTTGAAATTAATTAATAATAGCAGGGTTGCAAAAGGGCAAGATTTTAATAAAAAAACTGGGGAAATCTATAATAAAGATATTGTTACACTAGATAAGAAAAAAGCTGAAAAATTTTCAAAGGAATTGTTAAGCCATCAATGGATAGTAGATACTCTAACAAAAAAACCTATCACTCAAAATCCTTATCCTCCATTTATAACATCTACTCTTCAACAAGAAGGAATTAGAAAATTATATCTTAGTTCACAACAAGTTATGATGGTTGCGCAAAAATTATATGAAAACGGTTATATCACATATATGAGAACTGATTCTGTAAATTTATCTAATGAGGCTATTAATGCTTCAAGAGATGGTATAAAATCTTTATATGGAATAAAATATTTACCAGATCAACCAAGGTTATATAAAAGTAAGGCTAAAAACACTCAGGAAGCGCATGAAGCAATTAGACCATCAGGATCAAAATTTAAACATCCTGATGAACTTAAAAATATATTAACAGATCAAGAATATAAATTATATAATATGATTTGGAAAAGAACAATTGCATGTCAAATGAAATCAGCAAAATTAGAACAAACCATTGTTAAAATAAAAGGTGGCGATTTTATATTTGAGACCAGAGGAAGAACAATTCAATTTCCAGGTTTTTTAAGGGCTTATGTTGAAAGCTCTGATGATCCAAATGCAAAACTTGATAATATGGAACAAACTCTTCCTCTTATAAAAGAAGGAGAAAATTTATCCTTGAATGAATTAATTCCTAAACAACATTTCACAAAACCTATTGGTAGATTTACTGAGGCTTCTCTAGTAAAAGAAATGGAAAGTCTTGGTATTGGGAGGCCTTCAACTTATGCAAATATAATGAAAAAAATTCAAGATAAAGGTTATGTTAGAAAAATAAAGGGTGCAATGATTCCAACCTTTACTGGATATGCTATTGTTCAATTCTTAGAAAAGTATTTTGATGATTTAGTAGATCTTCAATATACATCAAAAATGGAGGATGATCTTGATGCAATTTCTTTAGGTAAGCTCTCACGTGAAAAATATTTGAATAAATTTTATTTTGATTCTGATAATTCAGATGGATTAGAAAAAAAACTTAATCAAGAATTTAATAAAGATACCTCAAGATTGATTAAAAAATTTGGTAAAAATATTGATTTAAAAATTGGTAGATATGGGATTTATGTTGAAAAAAATGATCAAAGAGCAACGGTATTTGATACAATCGCTCCAAGTGATTTAGATATAGAGGAAATAGAAAACATATTAAAGAAAAAAAATTCTACCGCCCCTGCTTTAGGAAAATTCCCAGATACTGAAGATGATATTTTTTTAAAAAATGGAAGATATGGACCTTATATAAAAATGGGAGAAAAAATGAAGTCTTTGCCCCCCGATTTAAATGAAGAAGATATTAATTTAGATTTAGCTATTCAAATTATATCACTTCCTAAAAACCTTGGCTGTATGGCTAATTCTGAAGAGCCTATTATGGTTGATATAGGAAGATATGGTCCCTACATAAAATCAGGAAAAACATTTAAATCAATTCCTAAAAGTTTCAATTTATTAAGCATAACCTTAGAAGAAGCAATAGAATTATTATCTTCTAAAACTACATCTTCATCAATATTAAAAACATTGGGCCAAGATGATACAAAAAATGATATAGTTATAAAAAATGGAAGATATGGTAAATTTATTACAAATGGAAAAGTGAATGCTCCATTGCCAAAGGGAATTACAGAAGATGAAATGCAGCTCAATGAAGCAATTAAAATATTAAGTACTAGAAAACCAAAAAAATTTAAAAAAAGAAGATAATGGCAACTATAAAAGATAATGCATCAATTTTAGAAATTTTAACATCGCTATCCAAACAACGTGGATTTGTATTTCAAAGTAGTGAAATTTATGGTGGACTTGGTTCAACTTGGGATTATGGCCCACTCGGTGTTGAATTGAAAAGAAACATAAAAAATGCATGGTGGCAATTTATGGTTACTTCTAGAAATAATATTGTTGGTATGGATGCGGCAATATTAATGCACCCTGATGTATGGCGAGCAAGTGGCCACGTTGAAAATTTTCATGATCCATTAATTGATAACAAAATTTCCAAAAAAAGATATAGAGTCGATCATTTATTGGAAGATCAAGAAAAAGAAATTATAATCTCATTATCAAAAAAATTAAATATAAGTTCTGATGATATTATACAAAGTATTGTTGCTGCTTTAATTGAAAATCAAAGCAACAGTGGAATTATAATGAAGGATGCTGGAGTAGTTGATCCACATACAAAAGAAATTGGAGATTGGACTAATACACGACAATTTAATTTAATGTTTAAAACTAATATTGGTCCTGTCGATGATTCTTCATCAATATCATATTTAAGACCTGAAACAGCACAGGGGATATTTGTTAATTTTCAAAATGTACAATCTACCTCTAGGCAAAAACTCCCTTTTGGTATTGCTCAAGTAGGAAAAGCATTCAGAAATGAAATCACAACAGGTAATTTCATATTTAGAACAAGAGAATTTGAACAAATGGAAATGGAATTTTTTTGCAAGATTGAGGATACTGGAAAGTGGCTAAAATATTGGTGTGATGAAAGAATGAAATGGTTTGAATCACTTGGGATTAATAAAGAAAAATTAAGGTTGCGCGCTCATGGGGATGATGAATTGGCTCATTATTCTTCTGCCTGTTATGATATTGAATATAAATTTGATTTTGGTTGGTCTGAACTTGAGGGCATAGCAGATAGAGGGACATTTGATTTAGATCAACATATTAATTCTAGTGGTAAAAAATTAACGTATTTTGACCAAATAAACAATAAGCATATAGTCCCTGCAGTTGTTGAAGCTTCTGCTGGTGTAGATAGGGCGCTTTTAACTATACTGGCTGATGCATTTACAAAAGAAGATGTTAATGGGGAATTAAGGACAGTATTAAAATTATCACCGCAAATTGCCCCTATAAAAGTTGCAGTTTTTCCATTAATGAATAAGAATAATATGCCTGAAATATCTCAAAAAATTGTTGAAAATATTAGAAATGTTGGCATCGCTTCATTTTATGATGCGGGGGGATCCATTGGTAAACGTTACAGAAGACAGGATGAAGCTGGAACTCCATTTGGAATAACGGTGGATCATGATACCTTAGAAGATAATACTGTTACTTTAAGGGATCGAGATACAATGGTTCAAGAGCGAATTTCAATTGATGCACTAGTTGAAACCTTAAAAAATAAACTGCAATAATTATTATATAAATTTTCCATTTACTACAGTATATAAAATTTTTGTATTTAAAATTTCTTTAGATGGAATATCTAGTATATTATTATTCATAATTGTTAAATCTGCATCATAACCAATTTTAATTTTACCTCTATGCGATTCATTAAACCCACCATATGATGCCCAGCTTGTAAACATTTTTAATGCATTAAGTCTATTTATTTTTTCCTGTGGCTGAAAACCCTGCTTAGGAAATCCTTTATGATCCTTCCTAGTGACTGCTGCATAAAATTCAAATAGTGGATTACCATCTTCTATTGGACAATCTGAACCTCCTGGAATAATAAGACCTGCATTAATAAAACTTTTCCATCTTGAAATTAGTTTTAACCTATCTTGACCAATTCTTTCAGGGAGCCATTGCATATCACTTGTACAATGACTTGGTTGCATTGAAGGTATAATATTAAAATCTTTAAATCTAATTATATCTTTATCTGATACCATTTGTGCATGTTCAATACGCCATCTTTTATTATTATTTTGGCCTAACGTATTGGAATAATGATTCAGGACATAATCATTTCCTCTATCACCAATTGCATGAGTGTTTAATTGAAAATTATTTTTGTAGCAATTTTTAGCAAGGCTTGAAAAATTCTTTTTGCTAATTAATATTAATCCACAATTATTTTGATCATCGCAATATGATTCATGTAATGCTGCTCCTCTGCTTCCAAGAGCCCCATCAATAAATGCTTTAACTGAACGTATTGTTAAATATTCATCATTATAATGTCCTTCTTTAAAATATTTATCTAATAATTTCTTATCATTGCTTGCAAGCATGCCATAACAGCGTATAGGAAAATTGTTTTCTTGAATTAATTCTTTAATAGCATCAATAGTAACTTTATCTTGCCACGCATCATGAACACCAGTTATTCCCTTCTTAGCAGCATTGTGCGCTGCTTTATAAATCCATTTTTTAACTTGTTTTTTATCTTCCTTTGGTAAATACTTTTTGAATGGTCCCATTGAATTATCTATCATAATACAATCATTTACTACTTTACCACCATCAATATCATTAAGCTTTTTAGTGCTTAAATTTGTTTTAGAAATAGCATTATTATTTACCCATGCAGCATGTCCATCTATTCTTGTAAAGTAAACTGGGTTATTGGGTGTTATTTTATTTAAAAATTGAGCTTGTGGAAATAGTTTGTCGTTCCAAAGATTTTGGTCCCAGCCAAAACCAAGAATCCATTCTCCTGATTTAACTCTATGTATTTTTTTTAAAACAATTTTTTCAATTTCTTCTAAAGATTGTATCCCTTTTAAATTTAGTTGATCTAATCTTTTCCCATAATTTTTTAAATGAAAATGAGCATCAATAAAACCCGGAATAACAGTTGCGCCATGTAAGTCAATTTTTTTATCACTTTTTATATTTTTATTAAGACTCGCTATTTTTCCATTTACAATATAAATAGAAGATGCAATTGGGATTTGCTTATCTAAAGTAATAATATTTCCATTCACTAAATTGATTGATTGCATATTAAAATTTGATGTTTAATGCACTTAAATTAGCTAATTTATTCTATTAATTAATACTCCTTATTATTATGATTGATTTACGAAGTGATACTGTAACTATGCCATCAGATGAGATGAAACAATTTATGTTCAATGCTCCTCTAGGTGATGATGTTTATGGAGATGATCCAACAATAAATTCTCTTGAAAGAAAATCAAGTGATATTTTTGGAAAAGAGGCATCTCTTTTTGTCCCATCTGGGACAATGGCAAATCTTATATCAGTACTTACCCATTGCAATAGAGGTGATGAAATTATTCTTGGAAATAAATCTCATATTTTTGTTTATGAAGCAGGAGGCTCATCAGTCTTTGGTGGTGTTCATTCACACCAATTAAATAATAATGATGATGGAACAATCGATCTTAATGATATTAAAAATAGTGTGAGAAATATTGAAGATGCCCATCACCCTAAAAGTAGGCTAGTATGTTTAGAAAACACTCATAATATTTGCTATGGAGTGCCTATAAATGAAAATTATTTTAGCAAGGTAAAACAAATCGTTGATCAGCATCATCTTAAACTTCATATAGATGGCGCACGAATATTTAATGCTGCTGTTGCTTTAAATACAACAGTCAAAAAATTAGCAAAATATGCTGATAGTATAACATGCTGTTTATCTAAAGGATTAGCTGCTCCTGTAGGTTCTTTAATTATGGGCAATAAGGATTTTATTTCTAAAGCTAGGCATATTAGAAAAGCGCTTGGTGGAGGGATGAGACAATCTGGTCTATTAGCTTCTGCTGGCATATACTCATTTAATAATATGATCGAAAGATTAGAAGAAGATCATGATAATGCACAACTATTAGCATTAGGATTATCTGAAATAGATGAAATAAAAATTGATTTAGATAAAATATATACTAATATTATTTTTTTTAATCTTCAAAATACTTCTATAAAAGATGCTGAATTAATTTCTCAATTATTAAATAATAATATTAAAATAGATTCTAAAGGAAATCGTAAATTTAGAATGGTCACACACTATGGTATTGAAAAAAATGATATTTCTACTGTAGTAAATCAAATAAAAATAATTTTAAAAAATAATTATGTCTAAAGGCGTTACTCCAAAAAGCAAAAATTATTCAAGGTGGTACACCGATGTAATCACTAAAGCAGAATTAGCAGATTATGGCCCTGTAAAAGGAACTATGATTATAAGACCATATGGGTATAAAATCTGGGAAAACATTAAAAATATTTTTGATGAAGAATTTAAAAAAACTAATCATGTTAATGCATATTTTCCATTATTTATTCCAAAATCATTTCTTAATAAAGAAGCAGAACATGTTGATGGTTTTGCAAAAGAATGTGCTATTGTCACTCATTCACGATTAAAGACTGGTGATGATGGAAATCTTATACCTGACCCTGATTCTAAATTAGAAGAAGAAATTGTAGTGCGTCCAACAAGTGAAACTGTAATTTGGGCTATGTATAAAAAATGGATTAATTCTTATCGAGATCTTCCTATCTTAATTAATCAATGGGCAAATGTTGTAAGATGGGAAATGAGGACTCGTTTATTCCTCCGTACAAGCGAATTTTTATGGCAAGAAGGACATACAGCTCACGCAACAAAGAAAGAAGCTATTGATGAAACATTAAAAATTTTAGATATTTATAAAAATGTAGTTCAGAATTATATGGGAATTCCTTTAACTATAGGAAAAAAATCCGAAAATGAAAAATTTGCTGGAGCAGTTGATACATACACAATTGAAGCAATGATGAGTGATAAAAAAGCTCTTCAAGCTGGGACTTCACATTTTCTAGGACAAAATTTTTCAAAAGCTTTTGATGTAAAGTATCAAGATAAGGATAATAAAGAAAAATTTGTTTATGCTACTAGCTGGGGTGTTAGTACTCGATTAATTGGGGCTCTTATTATGGTGCACGGCGATGATAGGGGATTAAGGCTCCCACCTAATATTGCTCCAATACAGGTTGTAATTGTTCCTATTTATAAATCAGGTGAAGATTTAAATAATTTAAAAAATTATATCAATCCTGTTATGACCTCTTTGTCAAAAAATAATCATTCTAGCTTCTTTGATGATAGAGAAAATCTCTCTCCAGGTTTTAAATTTAATGAATGGGAAATGAAGGGCGTTCCAATACGTATCGAAATTGGTCTTCGTGATTATAATGATAATGTTTTAACAATTGCTAGAAGAGATACTAATGAAAAAAACACAATTTCAATTGATAAATCTGAAAACTTTATTTTAAAATTATTAGATGAAATTCAAAGCTCATTATACAATGAGGCATTAGAATTCAAAAAAAATAACACATTTACCGTTAATAATTATAAAGAGTTTAAAAAAATAATATCTAGTGGTGGTTTTGTTAGATGTGGATGGGATGGCAATAATAATACTGAAAATAAAATTAAAGAAGAAACAAATGCTACAATTCGATGCATTCCTTTAGATGAAAATGTAAATGATGATCTAAAATGTATTTATACTAATAAGAAAGCAAATCATGAGGTGATTTTCGCTAAGGCATACTAGTTGTGATTGCTTCAACCCACGCAATAGTTCTCAATAAAAGAAATTATAGTGATAGTAGTTTGATATGTGATCTTTTTTCAAAAGATTATGGAAAAGTTACAATTATTGCTAAAGGGGCAAAATCAATTAAAAATCCTCTCGGCGCACTATTACAGCCATTAAATTATATTGAATGTATTTATTATTATAAGGCTAGTAGAAATATTCAAACATTAAAAGAAGCAAGCATTGTTAATAAATATTACAGCATTGAAAATGATTATAAAAAAATGCAGTATGGATTAACGATAGTTGATCTTATTAATCAAATAAATTACGTGGATTCTCCCTCAAATATTATTTTTCGTTTAACACATAAAATCTTAAAATCATTAAATACTGTGCAAATAAAATATATTGACGTTTTATTCATATTTTTTCTATTACAATATCTTATTTATCTAGGATATTGCCCTTCTATAAAGCAATGTGCTAAATGCAACAAAAAATTAATTAATGGGAAATTTGATTACCTGAGTGGACAAATTGTATGTAATCAATGTACAGACAGTCAATTGAAAATTGATGCTGAAAGTTTAGAAATTATAAAATTTTTAATGGAAACACACATAACTAAAATAGTTAATAATTTTGAATTTGATATAAAAAAATGTTTACAGATTAATAACTTTCTTTATAAATTTATTTTATATCATATCCCTGATATAAAAAAAAGTAAAGCATTGAGGATAATGTATCGTGCCAAATAATTATCGATTTGATTCTACAGATTATGCATTCAATCAGTCTTCTGATCGCGCTGTATATATTATTCATGGATTCTCAAGTACAACATATGAAACAAAACAGCTTGCTAAATTTTTAGGTGATAATGGATATTGTGCAATAGCTAAAAATCTTCCAGGACATGGGACTACTGCTGAAGAATGTAATCGTATTAGATATGTTGATTGGCTCAATCATGTTAAAGAAGATATCGCAATTTTAGCATCAAAATCAAAAAAAATATTTGTTATTGGTTGTAGCATGGGTGGTGTGTTAGCATTATATGCAGCTTCTATTTTTCCTCTCAATGGATGTATAGTTGGAGGGACTGTATTAAAATTTAAAAATCAGTTTACTATTGATTATATCAATCGTTTTCTCTGCAAATTAGTAAAAATAAGAAAGAAAACAAGTCAGGTGGATCAAGAATTTCGTAATAAGACTAAATTTTATGGTTATAGGGAATACCCTTTAATCGCCTTAGATGAATTTAGAAAATTAAATAAATATATGTTTAATAAAATGGGGGGGGTAAATTGTCCTTCTTTAATTATTCATTCAAAATCTGATCGTTTATCACTTCAAGAAAATATGAACATTATCTACAATAAGATTAATTCAACTTATAAGCAAAAACTATTAGTTGATCAATCACATCATAATTTATTTGATGAAAATCCAGATCAAGAACTGATATTTAATGAAATTCTTCAATTTATAAATAAATATTAAAGAATAAATTTTAACTGAAATTCTATAATTAATTATTAATTTATTTTATTAACTAAGGTAGAAAATATGAAAATTGGTTTCGTGGGATTAAATCTTCAAGAAGGAAAAATTAAATATGATGATAAAGTATTATCTGCATTAGCTAATAAAGATAAACCAAAAAAAATATCTCCCTTTTTTATAAAATTTTTAAAGGAAGAATATACAACTTCAGATGCTATTGTTCTTCATCCAAATTATCTCTTAGATGTTCTTATACTAGATATAGAAAAAATTGAAAATAGGTGCCAACGGACCTCTGATCAAGAAGAATCTAATTTATTAAAAAAATGTTTAAATCACCTTGAAGAAGAAAAACCTTTATGTGATTTAGAATTGACAGATACTGAATCTGAAATTGTAAACGTTTTAGCTCCTCATAGTATAAAACCAATTATCCAAATAAATGATGATTCTGATATAAATAATATTATTGAAGTTGTTTTAGAAAAAACTGCTAATATGTTTTTTTACACATCAGGTCCTTCTGAGTCACATGCATGGTTAGTACCAAAAGGATCTGATATAATATTCTGTGCATCAAAAATACATTCAGACTTAGCCAGAGGTTTTATTAAAGGTGATGTTGTTTCTTATGAGGATTATATGCAATGTCATAATTTTAACGAATGTAAATCTAAAGGTATAGCAAAGATGGTTGATAGAGATTATATTGTACAACCTAATGAAATTATAGAAATTAGATTTAATGTTTAATCTTTTTTTAATATTAGATAATAATAAATATCACAAACACAATAGAGGATTATTATGAATAATTGGGCATTAATTTTAGGGGCATCAAGTGGAATCGGTGCTGAATGTGCAAAACGATTAGCTAAACATGGAGTTAATATTTATGGGCTTTATCTAAGGAAAAAAAACTCAGAAATTGACTTAATTAAAAATGAAATTTCTAAATATGGTGTACAAGTTATTTTTAAAAAAGCCAATGCATCCAATGAAGAGGCAAGAAAAAAGATTGTGACTGAATTAAAAACTATTCAAAATATTAATTTCCAATTTTTAATTCATTCAATAGCCTTTGGAACATTAAAAAAAATGATTGACGTAGACAATGATGAATTAAATAAGAAAAATATTGATATGACAATGGATGTTATGTGTAATAATCTAATCTATTGGACACAAGAGTTGTTTCATAATAAGCTTATTAATAAAGGAAGTCATATTTTATCTATGACTAGTTCAGGTGGAAGAAAAAATTGGGATAATTATGGAGCCGTATCACTTGCAAAAGCTGGTCTTGAATCAGCTACGCGGCAATTAAGTATTGAATTAGCAGAGTTTGGAATTTCTGTAAATGCTATTCAGGCAGGAGTTACTGATACAAAGGCTTTAAGATTGATTCCAAATTCTAAAAAAATGATTGAAAAAGCTTGTCTATCAAACCCTCATAAAAGATTAACTACTCCTTCTGATATTGCTGATTTTGTAGAATTATTAATAAATTATAAATCAAGTTGGCTCACCGGAAATATTATTAGAATTGATGGTGGAGAAGATATTACTGGATAAATATTATTGAGATTGAATCTGGCTAGTAATTAATGTAAGTAATTCTTGATATTCTTGTTTTGGAATTAATGTAAAGGCTCTTTGAGCTTCGCTGTCTGCTTTTGTTAAGTTCCCTAATTTTGCATAAGTAATAGCTAAATTATAGTGAGTTTGAGCTAATAGTTTTAAATCATCATAGCTTTGCTTTTCATCAACAAGTTGTAAATATTTAGCTTTATTAAATTCTAAAATAGCTTGATCGTATTTTCCCCAATCAAAATATTTAATGCCTCTTTCCATTGAAAGCTCAGCATCACTTTTGCATGAAAAGAAAAGACATGTTAAAATTAAATAAACATATTTTTTCATATCAATAACTTAAAAAAAATAAACCTATTCATAAATAAAAATTACAGTTTTTTTATTACAGAGTGAACACCCGTGAGTAAATTATCAATTTGTTCAGTGCTAATTGTCAGAGCTGGCGCTAATCTAATTGTTGTATGGTGAGTTTCTTTTGCGTAAATACCTTCTGACATCAGTGCAACTGAAACATGATGTCCATCAAGGTTAGGATGGTCATACATTTCAAAAGCTGTTAATAAACCTTTACCTCTTACTAATTTTATTTTGTCTGGATGCTCATCTTTTATTTTATTTAATCCATCCATTAATTGTTTCCCTTTAATCATTGCATTGTTAGCAAGATTTTCATCTACTAATGTTTTTATTGCATATACTCCAACAACAGATGCTAGTGGGTATCCTCCAAACGTTGACCCCTCTGACCCAGGAGTTAATACTCCGATAACATCATCTCTCCCAGCAACAAATGATACAGGTAAAATTCCTCCTCCAGCTGCTTTTCCACATCCCATAATATCAGGTTTTACATCATATAGTTGGTGTGCAAAATTTTTACCGGTTCTTCCAAACCCTGTTTGGACTTCATCAAATGCTAATAAAATATTATGCTTTTTACATAACTTAGACACTTTAGGCCAATAATCATCATCGGGGACAATTACTCCTGCCTCCCCTTGAATCGGTTCAACTGAAAATGCTGCAATAAATTCGCCTTTTTCTTCAAATAAATTTTTCAATGCATCATAATTATTAAAAGGAACAAGTTCAATACCCTTAAGAAAAGGGCCAAAATTGTTTCTTGATTCAGGATCATCTGACATGGATGTTGCTGCCATAGATCTTCCATGAAAATTACCTGTAGCTCCAACAATAATCGCTTTGTCTTTAGGGATACCTTTTACTTCATACCCCCATCTTCTGCACAATTTAAATGTTAATTCCCATGATTCTACTCCTGCAACTTTAGGCACAACTCGATCCATTTCAGTAATTTTTGTTGCTGCTAATAAAAAAGCACTCATATATTTATGTCTTATAGATCTTGGAACTGTTGGAAGTTTTTCATCTTTCAAATGAGCAATTACTGCATTTACTATTGTTTCATTTAATTGGCCTTGATTAACTGCTGAATAACAACATAAACCATCTATAATTTCTTCTTCAACAAATTGAGTAATATCATCTTTCTTTGGTTTTCTGCATATTAATGTTGATGAATCTTTAACATGAGAAACGATTACATCATCTAAAGGGCTGTAATTATGTCCACCTAATTTTTGTTCAATTTTAGTGTGTTCTAAAGGAGATAAATCTCCAATGCGGATATCATTAATTGTTAAATTATCACCATATCCACTAATGTTTAATTTTTTCAATTGCTTCCCCCTTTTTCTTTAATAGCTCTGATATTAAAAAAGCTATTTCTAGGCTCTGTTCATTATTTAATCTTGGATCACAGGTCGTCTCATATTTATAATCTAAATCTTTATCTTGAATATTATTTATTCCTCCTAAACATTCAGTTACATTTTCACCTGTTAATTCAAAATGTACTCCCCCAGGTATTGTTCCTTCAGATTTATGAATTTGAAAAAAAATGTTTAGCTCATTGATAATAGTATTAAAACTTCGTGTTTTATATCCGTTTTTGGCTTTAATAGTATTGCCATGCATTGGATCACATAACCAAATTACTTTGTTCCCATAATTTTTTACTTTATCAATTAATTGTGGTAAAATATTTTCAATGTTTTTTTCACCTAAACGTGTAATAAATACTACTCTTCCTTCATTATGTTTTGGATTAATTTTATCATAAATTCTACATAATTCATCTATATCTACTGTTGGTCCAATTTTAATACCAACAGGATTATCAATAGATGAAATAAATTCAATATGTTCACTGTTTTCATATCTAGTTCTATCTCCAACCCATAACATATGTGTTGAACAACAATATACTTTTTTGTTATGATCATTAATAAGAAAAGCTTTTTCATAATCAAGCAGTAATGCTTCATGTGAAGTATAAAAATTCATAGGTTTATTTAAATGGTCTTTTGGATTTTCAATAATTCCTGAACCTTTAGCAAATTTTAATATATCTGTAATTTTTTTAACAATATCTTTATATTTTTCACCTAGTGGTGATTTATCTAGTAAGTCTCGAGACCACAATTCTATTTGTTGAATATCTGTAAAACCACTAATTATTAATGATTTAATTAGATTCATTGTTGCGGCAGATTGGTGATAGGCTTTAATTAGTCGTTTAGGATCTGGTATACGTTTATCACGATCAAAAACAATTGAATTTACTCCATCTCCTCGATATGCAGGTAAACTAACACCATCTCTTATCTCCATATCCTCTGTTCTTGGTTTGATATATTGCCCTGCTATTCTACCTATATTAATTGTTTTCAGTGATGTTGTATATTTAATAATTGCTGACATTTGTAATAAAATTTTTAATTTATTTTTAATCATTTCATCAGAAAAATCTTTAAATGTTTCTGCGCAATCTCCTCCTTGAATGATAAATTGTTTCCCTTTTGCAACTTGTTTTAACTCAAATTTTAAATTTTCAATTTCATTAGGAAATACTAGCTGAGGATAAGTACTAATCTTATTAATTATGTCATAATAAATTTTTTTATTCGGCCAATGCGGTTGTTGTAAAATATTATTGTTATTCATTTAATATATTAAAAGAAGAAATCTATTTAAATAAATTAAAATTAAGGAAGCTAACACCAATATTAATTGAATTTGGAGAATTAAAATTATCATATAAATTGAAATTAGCTTTAACACTAATATCCGCGGTATTTAATAAACGATATACAGCTTCACATTTAACACCAAAACTAGAGGCTTGTTGTTCTGTTGGATAGTATTCTTCATTACCAATAGATATTGATTCACCTATATAATTTGAAACATTATTAATATTTGTTAATTCAACTCTTGTGCTTGAATAATGATAATTAAAACCAGCTAATATAGAAATATTTTTAGGTAATAAATCCCCTATTATAACGTCGGCATTAAAATTAAACACATGCTTAGGGTCTATAAAGTCTGGCCATCCTGGATCACTTTCAAATTCTACGCTAGTACCTGATACATATAAATATTCTAATCTAGATGTAATAAACAATTTTTGGAATTTGTCTAAATCAAGTGAATAAGATATGCCTCCAATATGCTGTTCTGTAATATTACCCATTATTACTGGAGAGATATAATCACCTATAATTGTTCTTTTATATGAAAAATCATACCTTGTAAACATTGAACCAACTTGATTATTAGTAAAATAAAATCCAAGTTCAATATCTCCAAAACCAGAATTTTTATCATAACTATTTGTTTTAAATGTATATGGAAGGTTAAAAAATATTCCCGATTGATCTTCCCCAAAATATTCAAAATTTAAACTTGTTTCATTCGTATATCTATCATCTTCCCAAATATTGATGTCATGTAATATTTGGAAATGAGGAGTATGTGGTTTGATAAATGAATTTGCATAGGTCTTATGAAATGAAGCTTTTGTGGAAGAACCAAACACAAATGTTCCACTGAGTAATATGATGCAATATGTTCTATAGTTCATTTCTATTCTCCAAAGTAAACAGTAATAGTATAGTTTTGTTCTAATGAGGGAATGTCATACGGATTAGTATATTCATCATCTTCCTCATTAATCCCCCAATAGAGGAAGTTGCCTGAAGTGGCTGTTGCAATTAATTGAACTTCGCTTTGCGCATTTGCTTGGTATAAAGTTGCATTATCGGCAGATCCATCATCAATTTGTGATGCCCCTGTAACAGTAACAAATCCTGCCCCTTCAACAATAACATTAATTGTAAATTCCATAATCACAAATTCTGCACCAATAGTTTTATCTTCAGCCATTAAAATTTCTTCAGGATTATCTGTTCCACTTAAATCTCCTGTCCATCCAGAAAATTCATACCACTCATCTGCAATGGCGCTTATATTCACAACACTATCATCGTAATAATAACTAAATTCTTCTACATCTGGTGCAGTATTAACAACAATGCTTCCTCCAAATGTTTCATTAATTGTTAGGGTGTGTACTTCTAGAAATTCAATTGATACATTATGATTTTGATTCATAGTAATTTCATATGTATCTCCTTCAGAAAATTGTTGGCCATCTACTGTCCATATTCCATTAAAATAATATCCTTCAGTATTGTTGGCAGTTAATGTTACAACATCTCCATATTCATAAATCGATGAATTAGGATCCTCTGTTTCTATTCCGAGCATAGATGGCGAAATAGTTCCCAGGCCTATGACCTCTAAATTCAAATAGTATGGCAGTGGATTAAAAATTGCTCCAACTATTTGATCTTCTTCCATTATAATTTCTTCAGGATTATCTGTTCCGCTTAGGTCTCCTGTCCAATGACTAAATTCCCAGCCAGTATTTGGTTCTGCTTCTAATACAATAGCTGTTCCACTATATATTGATTCTAATGGAAAATTAGAATTATGAGTTATGATACCATGATCATTTTCTTCTAGTGTTAGTTCAAATAATTGATTAAAAATTGCATTATACGTAATATTTTCATTTAATGTGAATGTTATCGATTGGCCCCCAGAATAAGAATTTTCTCCATCATGCCATGCAACAAAACCATAATCTGCTTCAGATTCTGCAGTTAAGGTTACTTCAGAATCACAGAAATAAGTTTGTGTGAATGTGTTGGTTGTAGAATCTTCAATAGGACTTTCCTCATTCCCCTCATCTACAGATATATTAACCATCCCTTGACCTGCGCTGATATTTACACTTAAATCACATAAATTTTTAAATTCAGCAATAAATTGATTATCTTCTTTCACAGAATAAGAAAGTGGATTAGTGGTTGATGTTGCTGCAGTATTATCAACTGCATATGTCCAATAATAAAATCCTGAATTTTCAGAATCAATTTCATTTGCTGTTAAAATTAATACAGTATTATATTCATACATATTATCATCTGGAAGTGCACTTGCATCATTCATTTCCATTGTAACAGTACCAAGCTCAGGGTCACAAGATGCTGTGACTTGATATAAATTTGAAAAATTGGCTGTTAGGTTAACATCTTCAGTTATGGTAATGTTAATTTCTTCGTTTGTTGAATAAACGCTGTCATCATTTTTGGTCCAGTTAATAAAATAATATCCATTCTCTGCATCTGGAATGGCTGTTAAGGTAACCGCGTCATCTGTTATATACTGATCGCTTTCTGGGTCAATTGTAACGGATCCACCACTGCCATCACCACCATCTTCTACATCTATTTGGATCGTCCAGTAAGGATCAAAGGTTGCTAATATTGTTTTATCGCTATCCATTAGTACTGTTAATCCGTTTTCATCTATAGTATCCTGATCATCATAGCCCATCCAAACATTAAAATTATATGCTCCTAATGCAACTGTTTGAATAAATACTGAGGTTCCATATTCATAGGTTTCTCCACTAGGAGACAATGTAAAACTTCCTACATCTAAAGGAATAGATGCTGTTGTTAAAGTATACATATTTGAGAAATTTGCTGTTATTGCTTTATCAGCATTCATGAGAATTGTTATTGATTCTGCATTAATCGTATCATCATCACTAATATCTCCTGACCAACTATCAAAATAATATCCATCATCAAGATCTGGATCAATTAATTGAGCAGTTATTGTAATATTTTCACCGGCGTTATAATTCCCTGATATATTAGGACTAGTAAATTCTCCAATATCATTTGGAATCACATCAGCAGACAAAGAAAATTGTTGTTGACATTGGCCAGTAATGCTGATGTCATTTTCTATTGTAAATGTTATAGATTCCAGATCTATCTCATCTATTGTAATATCAGTTGATTCCCATTGATCAAAAGACCAGTGCGTGTCTGCAGTACAATCAACCTCTAAATTTATTGGCGTGCTTTCACTATAACCAAGTCCTGGTATAGGTGATGGAGTAATAGCTAAAGTACATCCTGGTTCATCTGTAGAGCCCATGTTCCCTGCTAGATTTGCATCTAAAGTATAGTAATCAATAAAATTAGCTGTTAGCTCAGTGTGGGCAGGATCTTCATTAGAATCTAAAATGAAATCAATATTATCTATATTAGGATTGATATCTTCAGGCAAATCACCTGTCCAGCTAATAAAGATCGTTGAGCCTCCACTTGCACTTGGCTCTAGATACAAATGTGTTCCTTGTTGAAGGATATAACATGAACATGAGTTAGTGGGATTCCAACAATCGAAATCATGGCATTCATTGGTATCAAAAAATGAATCACTGTTATTAATTATAGCTCCCATTTCATCTATTACACTAACATTACCATTTCCACTCACCTTAACAAGTAGCGTTTCTAAAATTTCTTCAAATGTGCAGCTTATTATTTTATCGCTAACCATTAATACTGTTAATTCGTTTTCATCTATAGTGTCCTGATCATCATAGCCCTCCCAACTATTAAATGACCAGTTTTCATCAGGTATTGCAGTTAAAGTAAGGGGCGTTTCTTCAGAGCATATATATTCAAATTCTTGATCAGCCTCAATTGCAACTCCATCAATTTCAATATAACCTCCTGAAGATATATTACCAAAAGTCAATGAACACATTTCTTCTGTATTTAAATTAATGTTAATATCAGATTCAATATCTAATAATTCTACACTTGTATTATTACTTTCTGTGTCTCCTGACCAACTAGAAAAACTATATCCATCATTAATAACTGCTGTAATATTTACATTGGTTTCTGTATCATCAGTGCTACAAAAATAAGTATAAATATTATCTGATACTGTTTCCTGTAAACTATTATCAATTTCTGGATCAAATGTAAATGAGTCTAGCGCATCTTCATCATAATTGATTGTAATATCACATAATTCTTTAAACGTGACTACTAATTCTAAATAATCATCTTCTAAGCCATCTGATAAATCTGGAGGGATAGTAACAATCAGAGGATTATCAGTGCTTGTTTCATCACCAGACCAACCAGAGAAACGCCAATTTGCATCATCTGGTACTGCTGTTAGTTCAACTTCCTGACCAACACAATAACTATTATAACTATTGTCAGGCGCAGGATTTAATTCAACTGTACCACCTCCTTCAAGCGTAAAGTTAATTCTATTATTTCCTACAGAAATAAATGTTGCGCAAATATCTTCTATGGAACTATCGGGATAAAATGTATATGAATTATTTGTCCCAAAAGAACTTTCTGTCCATGCCCCAAATGCAAAACATTCATTTGATGTTGCTGTAATTGTAACTTCTGTGTCAGCAGTGTAATATGCTTGGTTTGGTTCAATAGTGACCGTGCCATTTATAGGAGATGCACATAATGTTAATTGATATAATTCTTCAACCTCAGCAGAAATATTCATATCTGATGTAACAATAAATGTTGTTGGATTCTCTTCTCCGCTTAAATCGCCTGTCCATCCAATAAAGTTAAAATTTTCTTCTAGTTCACAGAATGCTTGTACTTCTTGTCCACTATTATAGGTTTCTAATTCAGGAATTAAATTACAGCTTTCTACTCCTTCTTCTGGGGGTGTTAAATTAATCAAAAATTGCTCTAAAAAATATGCAGAAATAGTAAAATCAGATTCAAGTGTAAACGTATATGGATTATCAGATGACCCATTAGACCAGCCATCAAAATTATAACCAGGATCTGGATTTGGAGTTAATGTAATGGTCGTGCCATAAACATACGGCCCTTGTGGGGGATTAATGCTTACTGATCCTCCTTCAGATTCATTTATTGTTACATTATATGTATTAGAAAATTGCGCTGCTACATTTTTATCATCATCCATTGTTAAGGTTATCTGATCATTATTTTCCTGTCCAAATGGAACGTCCCCTGACCATTGTACAAAATAGTACCCATTATCTGGAACAGCAGTTAGTATAACTAAATCACCATTTTCATATTGTTCTTGATTAGGGGTGATATCAATAGATCCCCCTGTCCCTGAAGTTGTTTCAAGTGTAAAAAACTGACTGAAGTTTGCAGAAATAGTAAAATCAGATTCAAGTGTAAACGTATATGGATTATCAGATGACCCATTAGACCAGCCATCAAAATTATAACCAGGATCTGGATTTGGAGTTAATGTAATGGTCGTGCCATAAACATACGGCCCTTGTGGGGGATTAATGCTTACTGATCCTCCTTCAGATTCATTTATTGTTACATTATATGTATTAGAAAATTGCGCTGCTACATTTTTATCATCATCCATTGTTAAGGTTATCTGATCATTATTTTCCTGTCCAAATGGAACGTCCCCTGACCATTGTACAAAATAGTACCCATTATCTGGAACAGCAGTTAGTATAACTAAATCACCATTTTCATATTGTTCTTGATTAGGGGTGATATCAATAGATCCCCCTGTCCCTGAAGTTGTTTCAAGTGTAAAAAACTGACTGAAGTTTGCAGAAATAGTAAAATCAGATTCAAGTGTAAACGTATATGGATTATCAGATGACCCATTAGACCAGCCATCAAAATTATAATCATCATCTGAAACTGCAGTTAGAGTGATATGCGTCCCATCTGCATAAGAAGGTTGATTAGGATCTGGGCTCTCAATATAACCTCCTTCTTCAGGTTGGTTGATAGTTAAAAAATTAGTCGAAAAATTTGCAGAGATTATCATATCAGACGATATAAAAAATGTTTGTGGAGCTGAGCTTTCTATATTAAAATTTGACATTCCAATTAAATCCCCAGTCCACTGATCAAAACCATAATAATTATCTGGGATTGGCTCAATAGTTATACTTGTACCATATGTATAACTAGGTCCTTCTGGAGAAATATCAATCGCTCCTCCATCAGGCAGATTTATTGATAGATTATATATATTTGAAAATGTAGCTAATATATCTTTATCTTCATCCATCTCTAAAATTATCACTTCACTGTTTGCATCCTCTGATCCAAAATCTCCAATCCATTCAACAAAACGGTATCCGTAGGTTGAATTAGGATTGGCAGTAAGAGTTACAAAGTCACCTTCATTATATTCTGATAATAATGGATCTACATCTACTGTTCCGCCTTCAGTTGCATTAATATTGAGAGTATAATAAGCTGAAAAATTTGCAGTTATAGTTTTATCTGTATTTAAAGTAACTAAAATGCTTTGACCACTTATAATATCATTTTCATCAATGTTCCCTGTCCAGCTATTAAAATTATAGCCTGCATCTTCTGTTGCAGTTAACTGAATTTGAGTACCACAATCAAAACTTTCAGTATCATAATCAGGGGTAATTGACCCTCCAGAAGTAGCATTTGCCGTGATAGTACATTGATCAGTAAAAGTTGCCGAGATATTCAAATCAGAATCAATATGAAGGGTGACATCTTCATTAATTTCTCCAGATAAATCTCCTCCCCATGATTCAAATTTATGCCCTACATCACTTACTGCGCTAAATGTAACTTGATCATTCCAATTATAAACTAATTGATTGTTACTTATAAATTCAACTGGATCAGGGCTTAATTCAATATCCCCTCCTTCAGAATCATTAATGGTTATTGTATACTCATTAATACTAAAGTTTGCAGTAAGTTGTTTATCTGAATCCATCATCACACTAATTTGGTTTAAAGGACTAATAACATCTCCTGTCCAGCCATCAAAATGGACCCCATCAGTCGCGCCCTCAATATTTGGATCAACTGCAGCGCTCACAGTTACGACTTCAAATTCAGACCATGAAGATTGATAATAATCAGGGTCTGTTATACCATATGATGCACCATTTCCATCTTTAGTAATGGTGAGCATGTATGGATTTTCTGATTCATCGCAAGAAAGCACCAGTAAAATAAAAGTAAATAATATATATCTTAGATATTTAATCATTTAAATATATTGCAATTGCTAAAAACAAACTTAATGTTTGATTTTTCCGTTATTATATATGTGATATTTTAATCTTAAATATACCAAGTTATAGAATAAAAATACTAATATTACTTAACGGATGATAGAATTTAAAATCAGCTTTGTTCTTTGTATTTTTTTCAAGTACTTTAAATGAGAGCTTGTAAATATTTTCCTGTGTGCGAGTTTTTATCTTTTTTAATCATTTCTGGTGTCCCTTCTGCTATTACAAAGCCTCCCATATCTCCTCCTTCAGGACCTAAATCAATAATCCAATCAGCTGTTTTAATAACATCTAGGTTGTGTTCTATAACTAGGACTGTATTTCCTTTATCAGTTAGTTCATGTAGTACTTTTAATAATAATTTTATATCTTCAAAATGCAGGCCTGTGGTAGGTTCATCTAAAATATAAAATGTTCTACCAGTATTAACTTTTGATAATTCTTTTGATAATTTAATTCTTTGTGATTCTCCTCCAGACAAAGTGGTTGCTTGCTGCCCCAGTTTAATATAGCTGAGCCCTACACTTTTTAATGTATTTAATTTTCTATATATTGTATTGTGATTCTTAAAAAAAGCAATTGCTGATTCAATAGACATATCTAAAATATCAGAAATATTTTTATTTTTATATTTTATTTCTAATGTTTCTTTATTGAATCTTTTCCCTTTGCATTGTTCACATTGAATATATACATCGGGCAAAAAATGCATTTCTACTTTTACAAGGCCCATTCCTTGACATGATTCACACCTACCTCCCTTAACATTAAATGAGAAGCGACCTGCTTTGTAGCCTCTTATTTTTGATTCTGAAACATTACAAAACAAATCTCTTATATGAGTAAAAAGTCCCGTGTATGTTGCTGGATTTGATCTGGGCGTTTTGCCTATAGGAGATTGATTGATATCAATAACTTTATCTAAATATAATAATCCATCTATTTTTTTATAATGTAAGGGCTTAATACTGCTAGAAAAATACTGTTTAGCTAAACATGGGTATAGGGTTTGATTGACCAGCGTTGATTTTCCAGAGCCAGATACTCCAGTAATACATATAAATTTATTAAGTGGAAATCTAACATTAATATTTTTCAGGTTGTGTCCACTTGCTCCCTTTAATTGAATACATTTATTATTTCCAATTCTTCTTTTTGTGGGAATCTGAATTCGTTTTTTATTTGACAAATATTGCCCAGTTATAGAATTATTAGATTTTAAAATTTCTTTATAAGTCCCCTGAAACGTGATTTCTCCACCATGTATTCCTGCTCCTATTCCTAAATCAATAATCCAGTCAGCTGATTTCATAGTATTCTCATCATGCTCAACAACAATCACTGTGTTTCCTAAATTTTTTAAATTAATTAATGTATCAATTAATTTTTGATTATCTCTTGCGTGCAAGCCAATAGAGGGCTCATCTAAAATATATAAAACTCCAACTAATTGAGCCCCAATTTGAGTAGCAAGTCTAATTCTTTGTGACTCCCCGCCAGATAAGGTTGCCGCGCTTCGATTTAGATTTAAATATTTTAAACCTACATTACTTAGAAAAGAAAGCCTAGAAACTATTTCTTTTATTATTGATTCAGAAATCTTGTGATTAGTTTTGTTTTGTTTGAAAGTAGTAAAAAATATTATTAAATCACCTATTGATTGGCTACATAATTCAGCAATATTTATATTATTTATTAAAACAGATAGATGTTCTTTTTTTAATCTGTGTCCATTACAGGTTTCACAGGACTGAATTGTCATAAATTTTTCTATCCATTCTCTTATATAAGATGAATGAGTTCTTGTATAACGATATTGCAGCCTTGGTATTATGCCATTAAAAATAAGATTTTTAGTTTCTCCTTTAAATTGATTTTTTTTAGATTTTTTCTTTCTTTTTTTATTGCCATATAATAAAATCTGTCTTACCTCTGATGGTATGTTTTTCCATGGTGTTTTTAAATCAAACATATATTCTTTGGTTAGTGCACTGATAGTATTGTGATATTTCCTTCTCCATGGAGGCTCTCCTAATGGTGATATAGCTCCCTGAATCATTGATTTATTTTTATCAGGGACTATACGTTCTTCATCTATTAACATCATCGTACCCAAACCATCACAAGTTTGGCATGCTCCCAAAGGAGAATTAAAAGAAAAAAAGCGTGGCTCTAGATCTTGATATGAAATACTACATTCTGAACACGCTAATTTTTCATTGAAAAAATATTCGTTTTGTTTAGAATCAATGATTTTTATTAATCCATTTCCTACTTGGAGGGCAAGTGCTACAGATTCTACCAATCTCATATTTTTTGTTTTTGAAATTACCACTCTATCAATAATAAGATCGATATTATGTTTTTTGTTTTTGTTTAATGTTAATGAATCTGTTAGATTTTTTACTTCTTTATTTATATATGCTTTTAAAAATCCTTCTTTTACAAATTGTTTTAAAAGATCTTTGTGGGTCCCCTTTTTCATATTAATCACTGGAGACATGATCATCAATTTTTCACCCATTGAAAACTTCATTATAGAATCAATAATCTGCTCTGTGCTTTGCTTTGTTACTGCATTATTACATTTATAGCATTTTTGTTCTCCAACCCTTGCATACAGGAGTCTTAAATAATCATAAATTTCAGTGACTGTACCAACTGTTGATCGTGGGTTTTTACTTCTTGTTTTTTGTTCTATTGAAATTGCTGGAGATAGACCTTCAATATTGTCTACATCAGGTTTATTAATATTACCTAGAAATTGCCTTGCATATGTGGATAATGATTCAACATACCTCCTCTGCCCCTCAGCATAAATAGTATCAAATGCAAGAGATGATTTTCCGGAACCAGATAGACCTGTAATAACTACCAATTTTTCTCTTGGAATATGCAAAGAAATATTTTTTAAATTATGCTCTCTTGCTCCTTGGATATGTATAGTTTTTAAAAATTTTTTCAATGCTTTATCCTATAAAATGCTGAAAAATACAAACTTAAAAATACATTAATTTTCCATTATAGTAAATAAAGAATTAAAGCTATATATGATTAATCATTTGTAATATAAGATATGAAAATTATAAAAAGATTATCTTTTCTTGTTTCATCTGTATTAATAATTGCAATATTATTTTCTTTTAATACTGAAAGCATACTATCAAAACTCAAATCATTATCATATTTAATTCGCCTCGTAGATAACTACTACGTTGAAGATGTAGAGCTTAATAAAATTATTGATGGAGCTATGCATGGTATGCTAGATGAACTAGATCCACATTCTCAATATATTCCATCTGAGGAATTTAAAATGATGCAGGAAAGTTTAGTTGGTGAATTTGAAGGAATTGGCATAGAGTTTGCAATTTTAGATGGTTATATTACTGTCATTTCTCCAATTCCTGGTACTCCTTCAGATAAAGCTGGATTAATTGGGGGAGATAAAATTATAAAAATTAATGGTAAGTCAGCTTATAAAATATCACAAGATGAAGTTTTTCAAAAACTCAGGGGGCCTAAGAACTCATCAGTTAATGTGACAATTAGTAGAATCGGCGTTGAGGACCCTTTCAATATTGTTCTTATAAGGGACAAAATTCCAATTTATAGTGTAATGGCTGCATTTATTTATAATGATGATATTGGATACATTAAAATTAACCGTTTTGCACAAAATACTTATGGCGAATTTGTTAATGCTCTTGATTCATTAGAAAACAAAGGCATGAACCAATTAATTCTTGACTTAAGAAACAATGGTGGTGGATTGATGGATCAAGCTATTTCTATGGTTGATTTATTTATTAATTCTAAAGACACTATCTTATTTACAAAAGGAAGAATTTATGATGCTAATGATACTTTTTATGCAACACGCAATAGGCATGATAAAAAATATCCTGTTGTAGTGTTGCTTAATAGGGCTTCAGCTAGCGCTAGCGAGATTGTGGCTGGAGCATTTCAAGATTTAGATCGTGGAATTGTTGTTGGAGAAACCAGTTTTGGAAAAGGGCTTGTACAAAAACAATTTATATTAGATGATGGTTCAGCTGCAAGAATTACAATTGCCAAATATTATACCCCCTCGGGTCGTTTGATTCAGCGTGATTTTAGTGAAGGAATTGATGAATATTATCTAAACCTAGGCGAAAACAATCGGGAGGCCTCTGATTCTCTATTATCTCAATTGCCTCAATTTAAAACAAAATCTGGAAGAACGGTTTTTGGTGGAGGGGGCATAACACCCGATGTACATAGCCCTTTAAACTTAGACTACACATCTGAAACTCAACAAATTTTATCAAATCCAAATAGATTGTTATTTAAATACGCCCATTCAGTTAAAAATAATTTTCAAAAGTTATCTTTTGAAGAATTTAAAAACACAACTACAAACAAAAATAAAATTGTGACTATTAATAATTTCATTGACTGGATATTAAAACAAGATGAAAAACTAGATGTTACAGTTGATGCTATTAATCAGGATTGGCCATATTTAAAAAATCGTATTTTCTCAGAAATTGCAAGTTATTATTGGGGAAAAGATGCTTTTTATAATATTTTATTGTTTGAAGACTCACAATTTCAAGCTTCTCTTGATAATTTATATGAAGCAAAACAATTAATTGAATAATAACTTTTTTATTGTGATTTGCATAAAAAAATCCATAACATTAAAGACTTAGCGAAGTAAAAATTTAATGTGAAAGGGGTGTTATGGTTCAGTTATTTATTGATGGTGGCGGTTTTATGTGGCCCATTTTATTTATATTCATTATTGGTTTTGTGTTTGTAGGTGAAAGATTATATCATTTAGTTAAAGGTCTTCAATCAGATGAAAATTTTGCAAATGATGTAGCTGAAACCTATCAAAAGTCTGGTGTAAAAGCTGCGCAAGACCTGTGTGACTCTTCAGTGGGCCCTGTTTCTAATCTTTGTGCAAACGCTCTAAATAAAGCTTCAGGTGGTGTAGATGCAGCAGAAAAAGCATTAGACCAATCTGGAACTATAGAAATGGCGTCATTAGAAAAAAATATGACTTGGATTTCTCTATGTATTGCTACTGCGCCTATGCTTGGTTTCTTAGGTACTGTGTGGGGAATGATTCAGGCCTTTAATGATATTAAAATGGCAAATGATATTTCTCCTGCTGTTGTTGCTGGAGGTATTTCTGTAGCATTATTAACCACGGCTTTTGGGTTAGTTGTAGCTGTTATTTTACAAATCTTACAAAATGCTGTAATGTACATTATTGATAATCAAATTGTTACTTTACAAAAAAGTACTACTCTATTGTTAGATGCA
>CAYSDL010000009.1:0-45821 GCA_964429875.1 uncultured bacterium | reverse complement strand
TATTTTCATTTATGAATATTGGGTGGAGTGTTCAATGTGAAGAAGATGAGGTTGAATTATGGGAAGAATGTTATAATATTGAGGAAACTACTTTTCTAGAATTATCCCAAAGTGGACTAACTGGAGAGATACCATCTAGTATAGGTGATCTGATAAACTTAACTTACTTAAATCTTTATTCCAATCAACTCACAGGAGAGATCCCTCCTGAGATAGGGGCCCTAATAAATTTAACTTATTTAGATTTACAGTTTAATCAAATAAGTGGACAAATTCCATTAGAAATTACTAATCTAGTCAATTTAAATATTCTACATTTAAATGATAATAATTTAACTGGTGAGATACCTGAAAATATTTGTGATTTAACAATTGATTGGACAGGTATTTGGTCAGAGTATTATCAAATACCATATTTTGATGTTGATAATAATTATCTTTGCTCACCCTATCCAGAATGTCTTGGAGAAGAAAATATAGGGTATCAAGATACCTCAAATTGTGATGAAGAAGAATATCCTGGAGATGAATGTAATCTTGAAAATGGAGAAGTCGGATTTTTTGATTGTGATCTATGTTGCTGGGATTCTGTAATATTATCATGGCTTGGAGATGGCTACTGTGATCAATTTGGCGGGTGTGCATGGGAAGGTCCACAGTTTAATTGTGAAGAATTAGGTTATGATTGTAGTGATTGTAATCCTAATTGGAGTGGAGGAGAGGTATTAGGTTTATGTAGTAATAATTGCCTTTCTCCTGGTGATATAAATAATGACCAATATATAAATATATTCGATATAACAATTCTAATTCAATGTATATTACAAAATAACTTTTCTCCATGTGATAATAGTTGCTCTGATGTAAATATGGATGGTAATATAAATGTTATTGATGTTGTAAGTATTGTTAATCTAATTTTAGATGTCTATTAATAGGAATATAATGTCAAAATATATATTTATTTCATTATCACTTATTTATTCTAATATATTAGAATCTGATTTAATTAATTATAATAATAAATTTTATCTTCCAAATAGTTACACTCCCTATTCTGGTGATATAGTAGAGTATCATCCAAATAAGATAATTTTTTATGAAGGAAAATATTCTGAAGGAATAAGACATGGAAATTTCAATTATTATTACGAGGATGGCTCTACTTACAAAAATGAAATTTATAAATATGGAAAGAAAACTGGGCTATGGATTGAATATGATGAAAGTGGAATTTTGCTCAATAAGAAATTATTTGAAAAGGAAGGTTATGTTTTTACTTCATTTTATAATAATCTCGCCATTGAATCAACAGGAAAATATATTGATAATAAAAAAGATGGACTTTGGATTGATTATTTCCAAAATGGAAACAAAATGAAAGAAACATATTATGAAAAAGGGGTAATAGATTCAAGTAAAACAATATTATTTAAACCTAAATATGTATTTAATAAATTGGTAAATGAAGATTTAAATGATAATCAAATAGAAAATAATAAAAACATAAAAGAAGAAAAAATAAGTGGTGAATATCTAACATTGTATAATGATAGTAATATTGAATCAAAACAAATATTATCAGAAAATTTACTTGAAGGTGAACAGTTTGATTATTATGAAAATGGAAGATTGCTAAGAAAAAGATTTTATACAAAAGGATATATTGACACTTCAAAATTTACATATGAATATTATAATAGTGGCCAATTGTTAAGCATGTATAAAGAAAATATATTAGATAAGGAACTTTATATGAATGGCATGTTTATTTCTTATTATAAAAATGGCAAAAAATTACTTGAAGGTAATTATAATAATAATATAAAAACTGGTGACTGGCTAAGATATTATGATTCAGGAGAATTGTATTCTAGAGCAAATTATAATAATCTAAGTTCTGATAGTACTCTTTATATTGAATATTATTATAAAAATGGACAGATGTCTTCGAATGAAAATATTATTAATGGAAAAGAAAATTATTTGCATGGAAAATATGTTAGTTATTATGATTCAGGTGAAATTAGAAAAGAGGGTTCTTACATAAATAATATTAAAGATGGCTTATGGCAAGAGTACTATAAAAGTGGAAAGATTTTAAGTAAAATAAATTTTGTTGATCAGAATGGTATTTATTATTCTTATTATGAGTCAGGAGAGATATTATCGGAAGGATATTTTCTTGATAATCATAAAAATGGTGTCTGGATTGAATATTTTAAAAACGGAAATAAGAAAATAAAAATGGATTATCTAAATGATAATTTAGATATTAATAGTCCAGTAATTAGTTACACAGAAGCTGGTGATTTGTTTAGTGAAAAATATGTTATAATGATTGATAATAAGATAATAAATGATGGTTTATATATTGAATATTATCAATCAGGAAATGTGCATTCAAAAGGCACATATTCTTTAGGCCACAGATCAGGGAAATGGCTTGATTCCTATGAAGATGGATCATTGTATAGTGAGTTGAATTTAAAAAATGGTAGTGGAATGTATACATCTTATTATCCAAGTGGAGATGTTTTATCTCTAGGTCAATATAAAAACCATAAAAAAAATGGTAAGTGGAAAAAATTCTATAAGAATGGAAAATTATCTTGGGAATATTATTATATAGATGATGAAATTGATCCTAATAAGTTATGTTCTTATTGGTATGAAACAGGATATAAAAGATCTGAGGGATATTTAATTAATAATAATGAAAAATTAGTGTGGGATGGTCATTATCGTGAATTTTTTGAAAGTGGAATAATTTATTTAATTGGTGAATATTTAAGAGGTGATAAAAGTGGACTTTGGAAACAATTCTACAATAATAGGGCTCTACATAGTGAGAAAATATATAATAATGGAATCCCTGAAGGAGAGTGGCTGTTTTACAATAAATACGGTGAAGTTGTAAAAATTGAAAGTTATTAGAATATTTTTTTCTAAATCAATATTATAATGTTAAATAATAATCAAAATTATTTTGATTTTTCGATAGAAAAATATTTAATGTTAACAACTAATTCAAATAATTCTGAATCTATTGATCTTATAATAAAGAATTTGGATCTAAATGCAAGCAACATATGTAAAATAGATCAAGTACATTCAAATAAAGTGCTTTTTGTTGATAAACCTGGTTACTATGGTAAGGTGGATGGGTTAATTACAACTAATAAGTATAAAATAATTTTGTATATATTAACTGCTGATTGTATCCCTGTTTTTATTTTTGATAAAAGTGCTGGAATATATGCATTAATACATGCTGGATGGAGAGGGATTGTTAATAAAATCCATTATAATGCAATCGATAAAATTTGTAGTTTGGGTTCAAAATCTGAAAACATTAATATATTCCTAGGTCCAAGCATTAGAAAATGCTGTTTTGAAATTAAGGATGATATAATCCACCATTTCAATAAAAAATATATAACTAACAATAGAAATAAAAAATATATTGATTTGTCAGGTCTTATCATTGATCAATTTAAAGAAGTAGGTATTAAAGAAAATAATATTAACTATAGCCCCATTTGTACATATGATAATGAAATGTGTTATAGTTATCGAAGAAACTTAACTAATGATCGAATGTACTCAATTATGAGTTATAAATGAATATTCTAGAATCAATCATTTTAGGAATAGTGCAGGGAGTTACTGAATTCTTTCCTATAAGTAGTTCCGGGCACTTATTAATAGGAATGGACCTATTAAAAATCAATGAATTTAGTTTATTAATTGAAGTTTCTTTACATATCGGTACGTTGATTGCAATTCTAATTTACTGGAAAAAAGATTATCTTGATGAGTTCTCAAAATTTAAAAAAGGTAATAAAACAACCTTTTTTAATATAATTATTGCTTCTGTCCCTGCTGGAATTGTAGGTATTTTTTTTAAGGAACATATCGAAGGAATTTTTTATAATTCAAATACTTTATCATATCTAATTATAGCATATTTAATAATGTCAATATTGCTTTATATATCAAAATATTATCATAATAATAAAATAACATCAATAACACTTTTAAATGCCTTTATAATTGGAGTTGCTCAAAGTGTTGCTATTATCCCTGGATTCTCAAGATCTGGATTTACCATAATAGCTGCATTGTTGTTAGGCCTTGATTTTAAAAAATCGCTTAAATTTTCTTTTATGTTAGCGATTCCAATACTTATTTTTGCTGGAGGAAATGTTTTGATAAACAATTTCAATGTGCTTGTATCAAATCCATCTCTTTCTGTATCCTTACTATCAGGAATGATCTCATCTGTTCTTTCTGGATATTTTGTCTTATCTCTCTTAGAAAAAATTGTTTTAAAAAATAAATTTTGGTATTTCTCTTTTTACTGTTTAATGGTTTCAATTTTATTATTAATTTTAAATTATGGGAATTAGCGTAGGAAAAGCAATAAGGCATATTAATAAAGAAGGAATCACTAGCAATTTCTTTCTTTTAGGAAATGATTCATTCCTTCAACACTTTTTAGTTGAAAAAATTAAATTAAAATTCGATCAAAATAGTAAAATTAATTATTTGAATCTTAATGAAGATTCAGATATGATGTTGTTAATTAATGAATTGCAAACAGTCTCAATGTTTTCATCAAAAAACATTTTTGTTATAAAAAATTTCAATAGATTAACAAAAAAAATAAAATCATTTTTAGAAAAATATGTTCAAAGTCCTGATATGGAAAATTTGTTAATATTTGTATTAGATGATTATCGTATTAATAATAAGTTTTTAAAAATAATATCAGATAATTCTTTTTTAGTGGATATTCAAACACCATTTTATAATAAGAAAATTAAAGAATGGGTGAATTATTATTTAAAAACTAATGAATATAAAATTGAGGATCAAATGATTAACTTTTTTATTGATAATTATAATGATGATATATCAAATATAATCAATGAAATTGAAAAAGTATACTTATTTAACAATAAAGAATATTTAAGTTTTGATGATTATGATATCCATTACAATAATAGACACATCAAGATATGGAATTTAATGGATACTATAGGTCAAAAAAAAATTAATGAATCGATTAAAATATATAGAAACTTATTGTTAAATGGAGTTTCTTTGATCCCAATTATTAATAATCTTGCGAATTTTTATATAGAACTTTACTCTAGTAAAGAAAATCAATATAATGGACTAAATAAAATTATTAATTCAAGATTGAGTAGTTATAAAAAAAAATATAATAAAGATGAAGTTCTTAACATTATTCTTGTTTTAAGAAATCTTGATATAATCCTAAAATCAACCAGCATAGATGAAGAAACATTGTTTGCTCCTGTAATTTGTAAAATTTGCAAAGGTTTATATGTATAACACCGATATTACAGATGAACAGCTTATTAAAAAATTTCAAGATGGAGATGAAAATGCTTTTACAGAGCTTGTTAATAGATACAAAGATAAAATAATAAACTTTATTTATCGATTTATGGGAGATATTAACATTTCTGAAGATCTAACTCAAGAAACATTTTTAAAATTTTATATTAAAAAAGACTCTTATAAGGAAATTGCCAAATTTTCTACCTGGCTATATACAATAGCAGGGAACTTAGCTAAAACAGAGTTAAGAAAAAATAAAAGAAGAAAAACATACTCAGTAAGTGATTTGAGTAGAAATGATAATGAGTTTGTAATTAAGGATCTTGATTCAACTTATTATGATGACCATGATAATAAAGAAGCACAATTCTTGCAAGAAAGCATAATAGAATTAGATCAAGAATTTAGAACAATTATTATTTTGCGAGAAATTCAGGAACTTTCTTATGAATCTATTAGTAAAATATTAAAACTTCCTCTAGGAACTGTTAAATCAAGAATTAATAGAGGAAAGTTAAAACTTAGATATATTTTGAAAAAAAGAGGTGTTAAAAGATAAGTATGAATAAAATTGATTTTGAAAATAAAATTACCTTATATCTTAATGATGAATTAGATCAAAAAGAAAAAACTGATTTTGAAAAAGCTATAGAAGAGAATCTTAACTTTAAAAATCTTGTTAATGATATTCTTTTAAATGATAAACTTTTAAAAAGTCTTCCTAAGGTTAATGTTTCGAAGGATTTTATGTATAGTTTAGATAAAAAAATAGAAGATTATAAGGAAAGCAATAATAGAACGTGGTATAATTTCATTAGAGAGTTTACTTTTAATATAAAACCAGCTCCTGCTCTTAGTGCTGCATGTATTGCTATAGTTGTATGTTTTTCAATTGTTAAAATTTATGATTATGATTTAACTCCTAACTTTTTAAAATCTAAGCATAAATATAATATTGCACCCTTAAATAATTATATTGCTGTAAATGATTCAGATTCATTAAACTCTCTTAAAGACTCATTGAATCATCCAAATTTATTATTTGGTAATGATTAATAGAAATATGTTAAATTACAGCTCTTTTTAACAAATATGGTATTTAGCAATGGCAAAAAAACAAACATTCGAAAGTAAGTTAAATAAAGGTGGTGGGAAAAAGAATTCAGTAAAGTTAATTAGATCACAAGTATCTGATAAAACTGGAGCAATTCGTTTTTTTGAAGAAATTGTTTCTGTCCCTGAAGGAAAATCACCTGAGAGTTATATAAAAGAATTAGTCCAGGCAAAATAGGTAATTTTATTTGCATTAAATGAAAATTGGGGGTTGCATATAGAACAACCCTCTTTTTATTTCCAAATAATATGAATAAAAATATAGACCTATCAATTATTATCCCCCTTTATAATGAAGAAAATTCACTTTCTACTTTATTTCAAGAGATAAAGTCCAATATAACTGATCATAATTGTGAGGTTATTTTTGTTAATGATGGCAGCACAGATAATTCAAAAAATATAATACTAAGTTTAATTGATGAAAATCAAAATGTTAAATTAATAGATAGTTTTAATAATAAAGGAAAATCTGAGGCATTAAATACAGGTTTTCAATATTGTGAAGGAAAAATAATAATTACGATGGATGCTGATCTTCAAGATGATCCATCAGAGATTAATAATTTTATTAAAATCATAAAAAATGATAATTGTGATATGGTATCAGGTTGGAAAAAAAATAGAAAAGATCCTATTTCAAAGACAATTCCTTCAAAAATATTTAATTTTATATTAAGATTAATTTCTGGAATTAAACTCAATGATTTTAATTGTGGTTTCAAAGCATACAAAGTTAACGTGGTTAAAACATTAACGTTATATGGAGGATTACATAGATTTATTCCTATTTTAGTAAAAAAGAATGGGTTTACTATAAAGGAATTAACTGTTAATCATAGAAAAAGAGTACATGGAAAAAGCAAATATGGAAATGATAGAATTTTTCATGGTTTTTTTGATCTTATAAGTGTATTATTTTTGAATAAATATTTTACAAAACCAATGCATTTCTTTGGACTATTTGGTTTTATTTTATCTGCAATAGGATTTAGTATAAATGCATATTTAACATATAATTGGATCTATTATAATTATTTTTTTAATCAAATTTCATTTACAATAAATAGACCATTATTATTTCTTGGTATTTTAACATTGATTGTTGGTTTTCAATTTATATCTATAGGACTAATAGGTGAATTAATTGTTAGACATTATAAAAGAAAAAAAAATAAAACCCATACTTTTTATAATATAGTTGAATGAATTTTATTATTATAAGTCCTTTCCCTCCTTTTAGAGGTGGTATATCTAAAGAAACAGAAGTTTTATGTGAAAGCCTAATATCACATAATCACAACGTGAAAGTAATAAATTTTAAGAGATTATATCCTGCAATCTTATTTCCAGGAAAAACTCAATTCTTAGGTAGCGGGCAATTTGTTAATTCTATAAATAATAAAAGAATTATTGATACAATATCACCATTTTCATGGAATGCCTCCTATAAAGAAATTATTAAAGAAGACATAGATTGTATTTTATTTAGATATTGGCACCCTATTTTAATTCCATCATTTCATTTTATTTTTAATAAAATAAATAGATACAATGAAAAAATAAAAATGTTCTGTATATGTGATAATATATTCCCTCATGAAAAAAGTACTTTTATTGATAAATTTTTTGTAAAAAATCTTTTAAGAAAATTTGATGGGATTTTTACTATGTCTAAGAACGTAACCAATATAATTAAAAAAGAAATTCCTCAGATAAATGTAAAAACTGTTTTTCTGCCTATAAAAAATAATTTTGGAAAAGCATTACATAAGGATGAGGCGTTAGAAAAACTAAATTTAAAAGGTCGAAATATTATATTATTTTTCGGATTAATTAGAAACTATAAAGGGTTAGATATATTAATAAAAGCTTTTAAACAATTATTAAAAAAAAATAATGATTATAGATTAATTATTGCTGGCGAATGTTATGAAAATAAAAATAAATATTTTGAATTGATCAATGATGAAAAAATAAAGGAATGTATTTTATGGTTTGACCAGTATGTTAGTGATGATGAAATCAATTTATTTTTTTCTGCCTGTGATCTTGTTGTTCTTCCTTATAAAAAAGCATCACAAAGTGGTATAATTCCTATTGCTTATAATTATAATAAATTAGTATTAGCAAGTGATATTGCAGGTTTGAATGAGTATATTGTAAATAAAAAATCTGGATATTTATTTGATTCAAATAATGAAAATTCCTTATGTGAAAATATTGAAAAAATTTTTAAAAACCATGATTTTGTAGAATCTGATAATTTTATTTCTAAATATAAGCAACAATTTTCAACAAATAATTTGTATGATAAAATAATATCATTTATTAATAATGAATAATCCTAAAGTAAACATATTAGTATTAAATTGGAATGGTGAAGATATTCTAAATAAATGTATTGAATCAATTTTAAATTCTAACTACAATAATTTCTCTATTACTATAATTGATAATGGTTCTACAGATACTTCACTCCAAAAATTGATAACCCATGACAAAATTAGTTTAATAAAGATTGATAAAAATTTAGGATATGCTAAAGGATATAATTTTGCTTTTAATAAACTTAAACACATTAGTGATGATTATTATTTATTACTAAATAATGATACTATCATAGATGAAAATACTATTTCTAGTTTAATATATTCTACTGAAGTTTATGGGTATGATAATATTTATGGGCCAAGAATATTAGATCAATATTCTGGAAAAAATTGGTTTTGTGGAGGTAAAATTAATTTAATTAATGGAATGCCATTTCATTTAGGTATAAATACTTCAAATTTAATAACTAGTTTTAAAAATTCAGAAGTTGACTATATATCTGGTTGTTGTATGTTGTTAAGTAAACAATTGGTCAGTAAAATAAATGGATTTAATGATGTATTTAATATGTATTATGAGGATGTTGATTTATGTTTACGTGCTAGAAAAATTGGATCAAAATGTTATTTTATATCAAACTCATCGATAAAACATTTAATTTCCTATTCGACAGGAGGCAGATATTCATTAACTAAATATTTCAAAAAGATTAATTCATTTATTAAATTTATATTCCTTCATAATAACATCATTGTATTTTTACTATATTGTATTTTGAATTTTTTATTATTTCCAATCTATTTAGTATATTTAATATCTCAGAGGGCAAAATGAAAAAACCATTTGAATATTTAGCTCTCTCCTGTCTTTTAACAATAATAATTATCATTACATTTTATGAAGTTTATAGTGGCTATAAAATTTTTGTAAGTGGTGATTCATTATCTCCCATTGCATTAAGAGAAGGTGTGAATAAAATTATAACTAATAATTTTAATTACCCCTTGTGGATTCCCTGGATTTTTAGTGGAATGCCTTCAATACATTCATTTACTAATATTTCAGATTTGTATTACCCTCAATATTTTTTTGTTTTTTTAAATAAAATTGGTCTTCCTTGGATTTGGAACTTTTTGCTTCATTTAATATTTAGTGGTATAGGGATGTATTCTCTTCTAAGGTATTTATCGTGCAGTAAATATGCTTCCTTATTCTCATCAATTTTGTTCATGATTTCTCCATATATGGTTGCAATGACTGTTTTTGGACATGGTAGTCAAGTTATGACAGCAAGTTATATCCCTTTTATTATTTTATTATTGATTAGATTACATAAAGAAAAAAAAGTTTATTATTTCCCTGTTTTTTCTTTACTTGTTGGACTACAATTACAAAGAGGACATATACAAATTGCTTATTATACATGGATGATGATTGGATTATTTATTGTCCTAAATAACTATCATGTAATAAAAAGTAAAACATATGATTTAGTTAATCTAATAAAACATAATTTTCTTGTTCTGGTATCTTTGTTCTCTGGCTTACTATTATCATTAAATATTTATTTTCCAGTTGTGAATTATTTGAGTGATTCTACTAGAAGTTCTTTAAGCTCGAGTTCAGGAATTGATTTTGCTACCCAATGGTCTTTTAGTATTAAAGAATCATTAACTTTATTCTTTCCGTACCTCTTAGGTTTTGGTGGAAAACTATATTCAGGAGATATGCCATTTACAGATTATCCAAACTATTTAGGTATAATTGTATTTATTCTTGCAATTATTGGATTATTGAAGTCGAATCTTTGTAAAGAATATAAGTTGTTTTTTCTATTAGTTTCATTTTTTTCATTTTTCATTTCACTGGGTCATAATTTTATTATTTTTTATAAAATATTTTATTATTGTTTTCCTTATTTTGATAAGTTCCGTGTTCCAGTTTATTTATTGATTCTAGTTTATTTTTCTGTCCTTATTTTTTCTGCTTTTGGATTAGACCATTTAATAAAGATTACTAATAATAAATATAAAGTAAATAAATATTTGAAATATTTATCTTTATCATTGGGGATAGTTTTTTCCATGTATCTATTTTATCCAAAAATAATTATTAATAAAACTGTATCTTCTGTTACTCTTTATAAATTAATTAATTATGATTTTATTTTTATTTTATCGCTTCTAATCTTATTTATTATTATTTTATTTCTATTTTCTAAGAGAAAATACCCTTCAAAATATTTTTATCTTATTGTATGTTTAATTTGTTTTTATGATTATCTTAGAATTGATCATGAAATAATTTCAGCTTCAAAACATATCCCTCATTCTATTGTTTTAAAGGAAAAACAATATGTAGATAACTATCTTTCAGAAGATAGTACTATTGAATTTTTATTAGAAGACACCTCAAAATTTAGAATTTTTGATATATTAGGTCCTCAGAATAAATGGGGTGCATTTCATATCGAAAATATTAATGGTTATCATCCTGCTAAAATTGATAATTATAATAAATTAATTAATAAATTAAATGATAAGGGATATAATCTTTGGCCTCCCAATATATTAAAATTACTAAATGTTAAATATTTAATTATACCATATGAAAATTTCAACCACCCTGAATTTGAAAAAGTCTTATCTACAGATATGTTCTATTTTGGTTCAGATAAAAGATATGATGGCAAAAAGATTCCATCATATATTTATAAATTTAAAAATCATTATCCTAGACTGTTCTATACAGAGAATATCAATACTGTTTCTAATAATGATGTCTATGATTTAGTTACAAATGAATTGTTTGACCCAGCTAAAAATTCATATATCACTGAGGATGAATTAATTTCATTTAATTTTGATAAAAATTCTAAAGTTGAGATAATCTCTTGGAGTCCTAATGAAATAATTTTTAAAACAAATACAACATCTAAACAATTTTTAGTAATAAGTGAAATATTTTACTCTAATGGATGGAAAATATCTGATGGAATTGATAACTATAAAATTTATAATGTTAATGGTGTGTTAAGAGGCATGGTAGTTCCTGAAGGTATACATAAGTTTACTATGACTTTTTCTCCATTTGATGTAAAATTTGGCGGGTATATATCATTATTAATGTTTATTTCTTTAATAATTATATTTATATATTATTTTTCAAAAACTAAAAATGTTAAAGATGTTTAATAATAATATAAGAATTAAATTCTTTCTTTTTATTGTAGCATTATTTTGCTCTGTTATATTTTTTGGAGTGAATTGGTATTTAGTTAATCAATTCAGATCTGAATTAAATAAGCAGGTCAATACTATTGTAGATATTTATCATAATAAATTAATTAATGATGAAGTTGATTCAGAGTATTTATTAGAAACATTACTTCCACTTATAAATGATCTAGATATTCCCATGATTATTACAACAAAAAAAACTGATGGAACATACAACTATGAATCAATAAATGTTGACCTTAAATATTCTAACATTGATAAAAAAAATATTTTAGAGATGAAGAATATTATAAATATAATGGACGATAATAATGCTCCTCTTACTATAATCGAGGTAAATGGAGAAGCTATCATTCAACTACATTATGGAGATTCAATAATTATAAATAATTTAAGATGGATATCTTACATGGAATTTGCATTTATTTCGTTTGTAATTATTTTATTTGTCCTATCATTTAGTTTAATTTTTTCTAATGAAAAAAATCACATTTATGTTGGTATGGCAAGAGAAGCTGCTCATCAGTTAGGTACTCCAATTTCATCACTCTTAGGTTGGCTCAAATTATTAGAAAGTGGTGAAGGTTCTAAAGGAAATATATATGCCTCAATGAATGAAGATGTTAATAAATTGAAAATCATTTCTGAAAAGTTTAATAAAATAGGATCTACTCCTATTTTAAAGAAAATTAGTTTACTTAATCTATCATTAGAAGTAATTGATTATTATAATTCAAAGTTACCTAAATCAAGTAATATCGTAATATGTTTTGATAAAAAATATGATAATCTATTTTATGTACTTGGTGATAAAACTTTATTGTATTGGGCAATTGAAAATATAATAAAAAATGCTATTGATTCAATTAGCAATAATAATGGAAAAATTTCACTCAAATTATTAAAGAATAATAAATTTTATTTTTTAGATATTTCTAATAATGGTAAGGGGATATCAAGAAAACACAAAAATAATATTTTTAAACCAGGTTTTAGTACAAAAGAAAGAGGTTGGGGCCTTGGATTGAATCTATCGAAAAGAATTATTAATACTATTCATAAAGGAGAAATCTCCTTACATAAATCTAATCAAAAGCAGACTACTTTCAGAATTAAATTAAGATCTAGAATTTCGTAAATATGTAGGGATATCTAAATTCAAATCCTCATCAATTTCTTTATCAACTATTTTTTCTTTATTATCTTCTTCTAATAAATTATTATATGGCAGCTCTTCTTCTACTGATGTTGAATGTGATGAATATTTTTCTTTAAAGTCAATTTCTGGTTCTGAATCATAAAATTCTGGATAATCATTATCATTTAAACCAGTTGCAATAACAGTAATTCTTATTTCATCTTTTAGATCTGCATCTATAACGCATCCTAAAATGACATTAGCATCTTCTCCAGCTTCTTCATAAATAATGCTTGATGCAGTGTTTAATTCTTTCATCGTCATCTCTTGTGATCCAGATACATTAACTAATAAACCTCTAGCACCTTTTATACTAGTATTTTGAAGTAATGGTGAATTAATAGCTTCTTGAGCAGCAAGAATGGCTTTTTCTTCTCCTTGTGCAATTCCTGTTCCCATTATAGCATCACCCATATTTTTCATAATTGTTCTTACATCAGCATAATCAAGATTTATTAATCCAGGTTTATTAATTAAATCTGATATTCCTTTAGTTGCTTGATTTAAAACACTATCAGCTAATTTAAATGAATCAGTTACTGTGGTGTTATCTGATGCAATTTCTAGAAGAGTCTCATTAGGTATTACTAATAAGGTGTCACAACTCTTTTTCATTTCTTTTATTCCTTCTAATGCTCTTTTTTTTCTTATAGGTCCTTCAAAAGCAAATGGTTTTGTGACAATTCCTATAGTTAGCGCATTGGTCTCTTTAGAAATTTTTGCAATGGCTGGGGCAGCACCTGTCCCAGTTCCTCCTCCCATCCCAGCAGTTATAAAGACCATATCAGCTTTATTTAGTTCTTCGGCAATTATTTCTTTATTCTCCTTAACTGCTTGCTCTCCTATTTCAGAATTTGCTCCAGCTCCTAAACCTTTAGTTAATTCTTTTCCTATCTGTAACTTTATTTGAGAATTATTGTTTTCTAAATCTTGAGCATCAGTATTTATAGCTATAAATTCTACTGAACTCATGCCTTCTTCAATCATTCGATTTAAAGCGTTTCCTCCACCTCCACCTACACCTACTACAAGTATTTTTGCTTTTTGTTCTGATAGATTTGTTGGTTCAAATAACATGTTATTTTCCTTTCTATTTTAAATTCAGTTGTTTTTTTAAACTGTTAATTTTTTCTTTTACAAAACTTATTAGAGTTAATTTTTGTTGATTGTTAATTTTAGTTTCAATTTTGTCATGTTTTTCAAGTGCATATTTAATTATTCCTATCGATGTTGAATATCTAGGATTATTTAGAATATTTGGATTTCCGTTAACTGAATCTGGGATGCCAATTTTTACTGACATTCCAAATATTTCTCTTGCTAATTCATTAATATCTTTTAATCTTGAGCCTCCACCTGTTAAAACAATTCCAAAAGTAAAGTTTCCTTTATAATCACTCTTTTTAATTTCGATCTTACATAGATTAAAAATTTCATTCATTCTAGCTTCTATAATTTTTGATAGTTCTTCTTGTGAAATTTGTTTGTCTTCTCTACCATTTGTTCCTGCAATAATTATATTTTCTTCTTTATCTGATAAAGAAGATTTAGCTGTTCCATATTTACATTTAATTTCTTCTGCTTGTTCTAATGATGTCTCATGTGCATAAGCAATATCTTTTGTTATGCTTTCTCCACCTAAAGGAATTGCTCCTGTATGCAGTATAGCATTATTATGATAAATTATTATATCACTTGTACCGCCTCCGATATCTATTAGTACTGTACCTAAATTCCTTTCATTTGTATCTAAAACAGAATACGATGAGGCTAATGGTTCTAAAATAAAACCTTCAATTGTAATTCCGCAGTTATCGAGGCATGTAATTAGATCCTTTTCAATATTTCTAGCAATTGTTACTAAATGTACTTTAGATTCAAGTCGATGTCCAGATAGCCCTAACGGATTCTTTATTCCACTCTTATCATCAACTTTGAAATTTTGTGACAGAATATGTAGTATTTTTCTATCTGGAGATAAGTTTATTGCTTGTGCATGATCTAAGACTTTTATAATATCTTTTTCTTCAATTGTATCCCCAGCTGGATTTAAATGATCGCTATTAGAAATTGTAATTGCTCCTGAACAATTTATTCCTTTAATGTTTTCTCCTGTGATCCCAACATATGCTGAATCTATATCTACATTACTTTCTTCTTCAGCCACATGAATAGCTTTATTAATAGAATTCACAGTTTTTTCAATATCAACAACTATTCCTCTATTTAATCCGTCAGAATTATTTATCCCAATTCCAATAATATTTATTGTATTATCTATTTTTTCTGCAACAGCAACAACAATTTTAGTTGTTCCAACATCAATGCCTGTAATTATATTATTATTCATATTGTTTTATATTTTTCCTTTACAATTATTTGATTAGGGATTGTTAAATTGATATATTTATAAATAGAAATGTTGTAATCTATCTTTTTCAGAAATTCAAATAATATCTCTAACTTTTTCATTGAATTTTTTCGATCTAAAATAATTTTTGTTTTATCGCTTAGTTTTATATTTATATATTCATTTGAATGCTCTACTTCATTTACATCATTGAACAATAACTTAGATTGATCATAAATTTCTCTAATTAATTTTCCAGATTCTTTATATTCATAATTTCTAATATTATTTTGTGATATAATTGGTACATCAAAAAAATTAATTGATTCAATATCTGCCTCAATTAAATTGTTATTATAATCAATAAAATATATTTGATCATTTTTTTCATATAATGCAATTGGATTTATCTCCTGTACACTAATAAACAGTGATTGAGGTAGAACTTTATATATATTGGAGGAATTAATAAATGAGTTATTGTTTATATCCATTCTTATTTCATTTAAATCAATTGAAAATATACTTTTATTTTCTACTTTATCAGAAATAATTCTATTAATAATATTTTTATCTAAAAAATTATTTCCAGAAATAATAATATTGTTAATATTATAATAATTGACTTTATTCGAATATTTATATATAGAAAAAGTGATTATTGCAAGAATTAAAGTAAGTATTATATTACTTGCAGCCTCTTTATATTTTTTTGCTTTCTTTTTTATCATATGTTTATTTTTTTGATAATTTTATCAGGAATAGAAAAAATACTTCCAGCTCCCATGCAAATTATCATATCATTTTTTTTAGTTAGATCACAAACTATATTTGGGATATCATTTATATCATTTACATTGAAAATATTATTATGACCTATTTTAACTAGTTGATTTAATATTATCTTATTTGATATCCCTTTGATAGGTTTCTCCCTAGCAGGATAAATATCAGATATAATAATTGAATCTGCTATAGAAAGAGAGTTGGCAAATTCTTTATAAAAGTCTCTTGTTCTTGAATATAAATGTGGCTGAAATATAGCTATTATTCTTTTATTCCATCCTTTTTTTGCTGCCTTTAAAGTAGCAGCTATCTCACTAGGATGATGCGCATAATCATCAATAACCATAATGCCATTTATCTTATTGTTATACTTGATATCAAACCTTCTTTTAACCCCCATATATTTCTCTAGACCAATTTTAATATTATTGATTGGAATATCTAATTCTAATGAAATTGCGGTTGCAGCTAAAGCATTATATATGTTATGTTCTCCAGGACAATTAAGAGTAATTTTTACCTTACCAAATGATTTTGAATTAATACTAAAGGTTGTTTTATTTCTGCTGTATGAAATATTTGATGCTTTTAAATCTGAATTATTATAAATACTAAATGTTGACTTAGGTCGATTAATATTATCATTTACCTTAGCTAGTCGTTCACAATCATTATTAATAAATACTTTCCCATAAAACGGAACAGCATTCCCAAATTCACTAAATGTTTTTTGAAGTGAATTTAAATTTTTATAGATATCTAAATGTTCTAAGTCTAAATTGTTAATAATAGAAAAAGTAGGGCTTAAAGATAAAAAACTTTTATCAAACTCATCTGCTTCAACAACAATAATATTCCCTGACCCAGATATGTTATTGCTGTTAAATTTATTTACTATTCCTCCAATTATTAATGTAGGATTTAGTTTATATTCATACAATATATTTCCAAGCATTGAAGATGTAGTTGTCTTTCCATGAGTTCCAGAAACGGCTATACTAATTTCCTTGATTTTAATTAATTCTCCTAAAAGCTCTGCACGTTTTATAATAGGAATATCTATTTTTTTCCCAGCTAATATTTCAGGATTATTTTCATCAACTGCAGATGAATAAACAATAACATCACAATCTTTTATATTTTTTGAATTATGTTTAGAATAAACTTTTATCCCGCAGTTAATAAGATGACGAGTTCTATCAGACACAGAAATATCAGACCCTGTTATTGTGAACCCGTGTGTTAATAGTAGCTCTGCCATACCACTCATGCCTATACCCCCAACCCCTATAAAATGAATATGATTAGTATTTCTAAAGATTTTCATCATGATATGTACCTCAGAACTTCATTGGATATAGTTTTAGATGCATTTGGTTTAGAAATAAATTTTGATTTATTCTCTAAAGATTGTAATGCTTTTTTATTGTTCAATAATTTTTTTATGCATGATTCAAGTTCTCCTGAAGGTAGATTATGTTGCTTAATTATTCTACATGCTCCATGTAACTCAATATTTTTCGCATTAATAAATTGATGATTCTCTGCAGCTTGTGGAAAAGGAATTAATATCATTGCTTTCCCCATAAAAGTTAATTCACTAATAGCTAGTGCCCCAGCCCTTGAAACAACTATATCTGCTGCAGAATATGGAACTGATATATTATTTATGAAACTTTTTATCTGGATATTTTTATGATGAATATTTGAATTTAGTAATTCATAATCATAGCTACCACTTTGCCATATGATCTGATAATCATTTTCAATATAAAAATTGATATTATTTAAAATATGGACATTAATTGGCTTTGCCCCCTGACTACCACCAACAATAAAAATTAATTTTTTATTCTTATCAAAATTCATTTCCTCTTTAGCATCATTTTTGCTTTTAATAATCAATTCTTTCCTGATGGGATTTCCAGTATAGATGCATCGATCATTCAGACTCTGCAACTTCTCAAATCCAACAAATATTTTGCTGATTTTATTAATTAAAATTTTTGTAATTAAACCTGGAACAGAATTCTGATCTTGAATAAATGTAGGAATTTTAAAATTTATACCTAAAATTAATGGAACTCCTGAACAATAACCTCCGGTCCCAATTATTGCTTTTGGTTTGTATCTTAAAATTAATTTTAAAGTTTGTAGGTATGATATAATAAAATTTATAGGTAATAATAGATTTTTTAATATAGAGATTAGACTGTAATCTCTTTTTATTCCAGTTATATTAAGCAAAAAATATTTAAGATTATTTTCTTCATAGATTTTTTTTTCTATGCCATACTTTGACCCAATATAATAAACTTTCATTCCACTTTTTTCTAGTTCTTCCCCAATACTAATAGCAGGGAATAGGTGGCCACCAGTTCCCCCTCCTGCAATTAAGATTATTTGATTTTTATTTACCATATTAATTTTTTATAATTATACCTTCCATTATAACTAGATATATTTAATAATAATCCAACAGAAATAAGTGTGAATAAGGTGTGTGAACCTCCATAGCTTATAAATGGAATAGGTAGTCCAGTAGTTGGTAAAAGGCCAACTATATAGCTTGCATTAATAAGAAAATAATACAATATATTTATTGTTAGTCCCAGAGCAAGCATTGAAGAGAAAATATTGGGAGCTTTTTTACAAATCTTTATCCCTTGAAAGTATAATATTAGAAATAGTGAGAATATAATTACTATACCTAAGAAACCTAATTCTTCACCTATTATTGGCAAAATAAAATCAGTGTGAACTTCTGGCATAAATCCATCTTTAATAATACTATTACCTATACCCGTTCCAAAAAATCCACCATTACCAAGAGCTTGCACAGAATGTTCGATTTGTGTATTATGTATTCCATTTATCCAATTAGATAATCTTTTATATTGATACGGAGTATTTAATACACTAATTACAATTAATATAAACGAAATAAAAATAGGAATCGCTATATATTTAATTTCTAAACCTCCAATAATTAACATGCTTATTAATATTATTGAAATTGCAAATGTGGTACTTAAATCAGGTTGAAAAAAAATAAGTCCTAATGAAATCAATAAGTATGGTAAATAGTTAGAAATAAGTAATTTTAATTCATTTATATTTTTTTTGTTGTTTTCAATAAAATTAGCAGTAAATATTATCAATGTGAACTTTGCAAAATCTGATGTAGTAAATAAATTTTTTCCACCTACAATAAGCCATCTTCTTGTAGTAGCTCCTTCATTGAAGAAATATGCGCAAATTAGTATTAACCATGATAAAATCAGCAGTTCTTTTGCATATATATTGTAATACTTAAAGTTAACATTATACATTATGAATAATGCACAGAATCCAATTATTAATCGAATAATATGTTTATTTAAATAAAAAGAGTAATCATCAAATTTATTAAATGCAACTGTGCTGCTTGCACTATACATCATTACTATACCTATACCTATTATTAGTATTATCAAATAAATCATTGGATTATCATATATGAAATATTTTTTTTTCATTTAAGCATAATATTTATTTACTATTTTTTTGAAAGCTTTCCCTCTTTGTTCAAAATTCTTAAATTGATCATAACTTTTAAATGCTGGTGAAAGTAAAATGATATCACCTTTAGTTGCCATTTTAATGCTTTCTAAAATTGCATCTTGGAACAATTTAAAAAACATGATTGGTTTTATTTTTTTTAGTGATAGGTATAAATCATCACCTACTTCACCATAACAAATAATATAGCGAATACTATTTGTATTAATAATATCTAGCAGCTCTTCTTCAATAATTCCTTTTGATCCGCCAAGAATTAAAATAATATTATTATCAAAGCTATTGATCGCAGCTTTTGTTGAATAAACATTCGTACCCTTTGAATCATTTATAAATGTAATTCCATTTATTTTTTTAAAGTTTTCTAATCGATGTTCTAAAGATTTAAAATCTGTTAGAGCCTTTTTTAGATCATTTTTTTCTATATCAAAAATTTTAGCAATAATAATACATGCTCTTATATTGTCTATATTATGCTCACCTGCTAAATTTGTATTTTTTGATAAGATATATTTAGTTTCATTTAAAGATGATAGTCCAAATGAATTCTTAAAATTTTTATAATATTCATGCAATTTTTTATTTTTGTCATCATATACTATGTATGATCCTTGTTTGAAATTCCTAGTAATATTTAATTTTGTGTTAAAATAGTCTTCTATGTTTTTATATCTATCTAAATGATCACATGTTATATTTATAATGCATGCAACTTTTGGATTGAAAGTATATATATTTTCTAATTGAAAACTGCTAATCTCTAAAATATGTATTATATCCTTTTTATTATTCTTGATTTCATTGAGAATGTTCTCGCTAAAAGATTTCCCTATGTTCCCTCCTAAGAGAGTATTAGGATATTTTTTTAAGAAAATTTCATATAATAATTTTACTACTGTAGATTTTCCATTTGATCCGGTTATTGCAATAATAGGGTAATTTGTAAACCATGAAGCAAATTCAATTTCACTAATAATAGGTATGTTATTATTATTTATTTTTTTAAAAATAATATTTTTTTTAATATTTATTCCAGGACTTACAATTACTAAATCTGAATCAAGACATTTATTTGAATGTTGTTCAAATTCATATTTAATATTATTTTGATCTAAATCTTTAGTGATTGATTCATCAATATATTTTATATCACTTAAAAAAACTTCAGCATTTAGATAATTAGCTAAATAAGATGCTCCGAGTCCACTTATCCCTGCTCCAAAAACAGTAATTTTTTTTTCAGAAATGTTGTTTTTTATTTCAGATATTTTAGCATTCATTTTATTGTACTTTAAATGTAGTTAATGACAATAATGCAAGGATAATTCCAATAATCCAGAACCTTATAACAACATGTGTTTCTGGCCAACCTTTTAATTCAAAATGGTGGTGCAGTGGAGCCATTTTAAATATTCTTTTACCAACACCGCTTTTATATTTCGAATATCTGTAATAACATACTTGTATAATAACTGATAAAGATTCAAACACAAACACACCTCCAATTATTATTAGTAAGATTTCTTTTTTTAATAATATTGCAAGTGTTCCAAGTGCAGCTCCTAAAGATAGTGACCCAACATCCCCCATAAATATTTTTGCTGGATATGCATTGAACCATAAAAACCCAATGCATGCTCCAATTAATGCTAAAGAAAAAATAAATAATTCTCCGCTATTCGGAACATAAATAATGTTTAAATAATTGCTGTAATCAATTCTTCCACTAGCATATGCAATTGCCCCAAATACTAATGTAGAAATTGCAGTCAATCCTGTAGCTAGCCCATCAAGCCCATCAGTTAGATTGACAGCATTAGAAGTTGCCATAACTATTATTAAAATTAAGGGAATATATAATATGCCAATATTCATATGTCCATTAGCAATAAAAGGTAAAGAAATACTATTTTTTGCAATTTCAGTTTGTGAGCTATCTAGGTTTATTATATAATATTGTAAATTAAATTTGGTAATCATTATTGCTATAAAAATACCTAAAATAATTTGTCCGAAAAGCTTATAACGTGCCACTAATCCTTTTGAATAATTCTTCTTAATTTTAAGATAGTCATCAATAAACCCAATTATTCCCATCCATACAGTAGATACTAGAACAGTAATAATAAATGGGTTATTAATTTTAGCCCAGAGGATCGTGGGAAGGACAATCGATAAAATAATGATTATCCCTCCCATTGATGGTGTTCCTTCTTTATTTTGGTGAGAATCAGGCCCATTTTTTCGGATTGACTCACGATAACTGTGAGTAACTAGTGTGCGGATGATTCTTGGCCCGATGAGGAATGATAATAATAATGCAGTAATTGCAGCTCCAGCTGCTCTAAATGATATATATTGAGTTATATTGAAATCATTGAATAGATAGTATATCATTTATATATTCTTTCTAATCCCATGCTACGAGATCCTTTTAAATAAATCGAATCTCCTCTTTCTGAAATTTTATAGATATATTTTTTTAAGTCATCTATTGTAGTAAAATGTTTTTTAATAATAGAGTTATTACTAACATCTTCAAATGTAAATTTTGTGAGGTCTCCATATGTTATCAGGAAATTTATTTTAGATCTATCCAAAATTTTAGATATATTTTTATGATAAGCTATTGCTTGTTTACCTAATTCAAGCATATCTCCAAAAACAAATATTTTTTTACCTTTTGTATATATATTATTGAATCTTTTAATTGAAAGTTTTACTGACTCAGGGTTTGCATTATATGAATCATCAATTATTTCTAAATTGTTTTTGAAGATACGGCCTCCTCTTCCTATTGGAAGATTGAAGTCGTTTAATGTATTTACAATATTATTTTTACTAATATTGAAAAATAATGAAATACTAATTGCTGATAACAAATTTTCTTTCAGATGCACAAGGTTAGATGGTATAGGATATTTCTCATGATTGATTTTTAAATAATAAAAATTATTTTTTGAGATTATTTCACCATTAAAGTCTGATTTGTTTTTAAACCCAAAAGTTATCTTTTTACTTTCTATTTTAATATTTTTTATATTATCTAAATCATTATTTATAAAGGCTATATCGTTTTCTTCCAAATCTTTGTAGATAGCAGATTTTGTTTTAATTATTTCATCTAATGAAGAAAAATTTTCAATATGAGCTTCAGAAATATTTGTAATCAAACTATAAGTTGGCGCAATAGTTTTGCAGAGGCTCTTTATTTCATTTGGCTTACTTGCTCCATATTCAAGGATACAAAAGTCATCATCTAATTTTGAACTGAGAAATGTCAAAGGTAAGCCTATGGAACTATTGAAATTGCCTTCACTCTTAGAACATCTATATTTTTTCGATAAAATTGAAAACAACAATTCTTTAGTAGTGGTTTTTCCATTAGACCCAGTTATTCCTAATACTTTAGCTTGAGATTTTGAATGCCATTTATTTGCTAATTGATTAATAATACCTAATGAGCTTTTTATATTAATTATGTCCTTTGATTTTTTGGTATTTTCACTAAAAGATAATTGTGCCCCAGAATTAATTGCAGATGAAATAAAATGATGACCATCATAATTATCTCCTTTTATAGGTATGAAAATATCATTTGATTCAATTTTCCTAGAATCAATTGTAATTCCATTTATATCTTTGATATTATTATCTTTAAATATATTATTAAACATTTTAATAAAATTGTCTTTATCTTTAATTATTGTTCTCATTGATAAAATTTTTAACTATTTCAATATCTGAGTGTGGATATTTAATACCTTTTCTTAGTTGATAATTTTCAACTCCTTTTCCAAGAATTAAAAAAATCGAGTTATCATTATCTATTAAAGCTTTTTCAATAGCTTTTTGACGATCATTAATAATCTCATAGTTGTTTGTAGTAAATCCTTTAAGAATATCATTGGTTATATCTTGAAGTTTTTCAAATCTTGAATTATCTTCTGTTAAATAAATAAAATCAGAGTTTCTATCAGCTATCTTTGCCATTTTAGATCTTTTTGATTGATCCCTGTTTCCACCACATCCAAATATAGTTATGATTTTTTTAGATTTCTTAAATTCATTAATGCATTTAAAGATGTTCTCAAATGCATCAGGAGAATGTGCATAATCAATGATTGCTATGCTGTTTTTTTCAGGGAAGTCATATTTTTCAAATCTTCCAGAAACATTCTTCAGATTTTTTATAGTATAAATAATATCTTCTATTTTGACCCCAATTTTTAAGCAACAGAGCATTGCAGAGGCTATATTATATAAATTAAATTTCCCAATGAGATTAGTGCTAATATTATAAACCTTTTTATTATATTTAATTTTTGCAAAAGATGAATTCAAAGAAATATGATAGTCTAGAATTGCAAGATCAGAATTTTTATTAAATCCATAGGTTAAATGGTTACATTTAATTGATTTTATTATTTTATTTGAGTAGGGATCATCTGAATTAAGAATAGCTGTACTATCTTTATTTAATTTTTTAAATAATTTTAATTTAGTATGAAAATACTGTTCTTGAGTTTTGTGAAAATCAATATGATCCAACCCAAGATTTGTAAAAATTCCTATATCAACTTTTAAATCATCGATTCTGTTCATCTCAATCGCATGAGATGATATTTCCATTGGGACATAATTTATTCCGCCATCTTTCATTGTTTTTAAAATTTGCTGGAGTTCAATTGACTCAGGGGTTGTAAAGCCGGTAGAAATAATTCCTGAAGGTGAGTTAAATCCTAGGGAGCCTAATGAGCTACTTGAATAATTATTATCTTTTAATATTTGATCAATTATTTGAGTAGTAGTAGTTTTTCCATTTGTCCCCGTTATACCAATGATCTCTAAATTTTTAGATGGATTATTGTAAAAATTTGCAGCTATTTTTGACATTGTTTTTCTTGGGTTTTTAACTTGTATAACTGGAACTAAATTAGTTTCTGGAGCTCTCCCATTTGCAACAATAGCAGTTGCACCTTTTCCAACTGCCTCAAAAATAAAATCATGGCCATCATTATTATCTCCTGATATAGCAATGAAGAGTGTTCCTTTTTTTACTTTCCTTGAATCATGAGTGATACTCAAAATATCTCTATCATCAGGATTGCCATTGTAATTAATATTTTTAAGTATATTTATTAATTTCATTATAGTTTTAATTTTAATTCGCAAATCTCATTATTTTCGAATGTTTTTCCAGGTTGTATGGATTGCCAAATTATTTTACCAGAAATAGCATCTGGAGATAAGGTCAATCCTTTAATATTTGCAATTCTTAGCGCCTCTTTAAAAGTTTTTCCTTTAAAATTTGGAACAGAATTATTCTTATCATTATGATTAACTTCATTATGAATATATTTGTTTCTTATTCTTTTATTGGTAGTTGTAGAGTTTGATAAGAGAGTTGATTGCCTGTTTTCTGAAGTCCCATCAATAATAATAATTCTTTTAATTATTTCTTTTGTAGCTGGAACAGCAGATTCATTTGCCCAATGATATCCATAATCAGGCGAGTCAATAGAAATGTAAATGACATAATCGGGCTTAGTTGTTGGATAAATAGATACAAATGATGAAACAAATTGATTAGAAGAATATGAATTATTGATAAATTTTTGGGCCGTTCCTGTTTTTCCTCCAATTTTGTATCCGGAAAGACCAATCTCCTTAGCAGTTCCATAGGATACTACTTTTTCCATCGCTTCAAGGATTGTATTTGATGTGTTATTGCTAATAGTATGTCTTATTGGCTTTACATCTCTTTTATAAATAAGATTGTCCCGGTCTTTGATTTCCTTAATTATATGTGGCTTCATTAAGTATCCACCATTTGCTATAGCACAATAAGCTAATGCTATTTGTAAAGATGTTGCTGATATTTCTTGGCCTATAGATATATAATTCTTAGATGTTTTTGACCAATTGTCAATTGATCGAATTTTTCCGCTAGATTCACTTTTAAATGGTATCCCAGTTTTATTCCCAAAGCCAAATTTTTTACATAATTCATAGTATTCTATATTATTAAAGCTGTTAATAAGTTTAGCAGTTCCTATATTACTAGAATATGCAAAGATGTCAAGTAATGATAACATCCCATGTGGTTCATGGTCTGTTAATATTTTATTATTAGATAATCTATGTTTTCCTTCATCGCAATGTATGCTATCTTTTAAGGTGTATTTATTTGACTCTAATGCTTGAGACAAAGCAACGATTTTAAATGTTGATCCAGGCTCATACGAATCACAAATCACTCTATTGCTGTAATTTTTTATATTGTAATTAAAATAATTATTTGGATCAAAATCTGGCATTGAACTCATAGCTATAATATCTCCAGTATTTGGATTTATAATTAATCCATTTGCACTAAGAGCATTTGTTGATTCTAATACTTTTTTAATTTCTTCATCAAGAATTTTTTGATAATCAACATCAATTGTAAGGGATATTTCATATCCATTAATATTATTTTTTTCATTATGCTTTAAGTATTTTCCTTTAAGTGCTTTTTTTAATTTTATTTTAGAAGTGTCTCCAGATAAAATATTATTAAAATTTTCTTCAATCCCATAGACTCCTTTTCCCTCTAAATTGACATACCCTAATACTTGGCAAGCTAGATTGTTGTAAGGATAAAATCTATTATTTTTTTCATTATACCTTAAACCTTCAATTGAGTTAATCTCTTCCAGAATATTTGAAGCTTCAAGATATAGGCAATTTCTTTCAAGAAGTACGTAATTTGACTTTCTATTTAATTTTTCAATGTAATAATCAATCGGCTTATTAAAAGTTTCAGATAAAAGTATTGAAATTTTATTTTTATTAAAATCTTGATTTGTATTGACCCAAAAATCATATTTGCTTATAGATATAGCTAAACTTTTACCATTTGCATCTAATATCTTGCCCCTTTTTCCAAATATAGTTTTATTTTTCCACCCTTTTGAATTAACTATCTTTTCATAATTACTATTATCTAAAATTTGTATTTTAAAAAAAATTATTAATAAAAATATATTGAACAAAACTATGAAGAATGATAATCTATTAATTCTAATATTATGATATTTGAAAAATCTTCTCATTTAATATGTATTAATAAAGTTTCAGGAGCTACTACGAGCATTTGATTTGAAAGAAAATTGCTAATATGGTCTTCACTCATTAGAAAATCTTTATTACTTTGCAATTCTTTTACAATGTTTGAATTACTTATCTGTAATTTGTGTAAGTCCTCAATTTTTAATTGAGTTTTCACACATTCATTTTTAATAGTTAATTTTGATAAAATTATGAGAGTAATAATTATTATAAAAAAAGTATAAAATATAAATTTTGAAAAATTTTGTTTATACTCTCTTTTACTCATACTCTCTCAGCTATTCGAAGTTTGGCGCTTCTTGATCTTGGATTCAGATTGATTTCTTCTAAATTAGGTACGATAGGTTTTTTATTAACTAATTTGAAAACCTTATCTTCTAATTTGCATTCAATATCATAAGTTGAATTTTTGTAAATAACTGAATCTTTAAAAAAATGTTTTACAATTCTATCCTCTACGGAATGGAATGATATTACAGCTACCCTGCCACCTTTATTTAGATATTTATATGTTTTTTTCAACGTTTCTTTTAATATAGTCATCTCATTATTTGAGACTATTCTAATGGCTTGAAAAACTCTTGATAAAGTTTTCATTGCATGTTTTTGAGGAACTGTTTTACAAATAGCATTTTTTAAATCGAAAGTTGAATCTAATTTTCCCTTATCTCTTGCATCTATTATGCTTTGTGAAATTCGTCTATAGTTTTTTTCTTCACCAAAAATTCGAATAGATTCTGATAATTCAGAAATATCAATTTTACTTAGAATCTCTTTGGCTGTATCAGCTTTTATATCATTGGGATTAAACCTCATATCAAGTGGCCCATCATTCATATATGAAAAACCCCTATGCGCATTATTAACTTGGTAGGAGGAGATACCAAGATCAAATAAAAAGCCATCAACTTTATTAAAATTAATTTTCTTTAAAATCTCAGGAAAATTAACATAAGAACAATTATATAAATTGAAATTCTTATAGTTATTATTAAGCTTATTCTTCGATTTTTTAAACGCATAGGGGTCAATATCCATTCCTATTAACATCCCTTGATTGTTTAGCTTTTCTAAAATTTTTTCTGAATGGCCACCAAATCCTACAGTACAGTCCATATAAATTCCCCTAGGGTTCAATACCAAATTTTCAACCACCTCATCTGATAAAATGGGAACATGGTATTGTGTCATATCAATTAACTAAAAATTAATTTCATTAGCTAAATCTTCAAAATCTTCATCAGAAAGAAAATCTTTCTTTTTCTCATGTTTACTTAGTGTATTAGGATCCCAAAGCTCTATTTTTTTTAACATCCCTATAACAAGAACTTCTTTTTGAATGTTAGCATAGTTAAGTAAAAGGTCAGGAATTGCAACCCTCCCTTGTGAGTCGTACCTCAAATAATTGGCATGTCGTACAATATTCCTAATGAAGTTTCTATGCCTATCTTTTATACTGCTTAAAGATGATAATTGTTCTTCTACAATTCTCCACTCTTCAATAGGATACAGAAACAAGCAAGCATCAAAACCTTTGCATAAAACAAATGTTTTATCATTCGCAGGGTTTAGCTTATTTCTGTATTTTGCCGGAATGCTCAATCTGTTTTTCTGATCAAGCAAATTATGATATTCACCTGTAAAAGACATTTTATCCTAATATTTATAATAATTTGTTTGGGAATTATCCCCACATCACCCCACTATTATAGTTCTATTCCCCATTTATATGCAAGAAAAAAAATTAAATTTATAATATTTTTTAATATTTAAATTAAATAGTTACTTTATTGTAACCTTTTCTAAATAAAAGATATATATATCATATGATTAGCATATCAATATTAGTTATTATTACTTTGTTAATTGGGTTTGTCCTGGGATATTTTCTTGCGACCTATAATGCAAAAAATATTTATTCATTAAATGACTCAAAAATGAAAAATGAAAAGGACAAAATAATTTTAATAAAAGAAGAATTGGAGAATGCTTTTAAAGCACTTGCATCTGATGTAGCAAAGTCTAATTCTGAAGAATTTCTAAAATTAGCAAATGATAAATTCAAAAACTTAAAAAATCAATCTGATGATGATTTAGAGCAAAAGAAAAAATTAATTGATCAGAATTTAGATCAAATGTCGAAAAAATTAGATAATATTCAGAGACAATCTACAGAACTAAATACTTCATTAACGCAAAATAAAGATGAAACAGAGAAATTACGTGATACCACTATTCAGTTAAGAGAAATTTTATCGTCCTCACAGAAAAGAGGGCAGTGGGGTGAAAGAATGGTTGAAGATATTTTAGATTTTTTAGGTTTGATGGAAAATGTAAACTATAAAAAACAATTAACCATTAATTCAGGTGAACGCCCTGATTTTACTTTTATGCTCCCAAAAAATAAAAAAATTAATATGGATGTTAAGTTTCCACTTAGTCATTATGAAAAATATATTGATTCAAAAGATGAAGGTATAATGAATAAAGAAAAAAAGGAGTTTTTAAGTGATGTGAAAAATCATATTAAAACTATATCTAATAGAAATTATATTGATCCTGCATCAGGAACACTTGACTATGTATTAATGTTTATTCCCAATGAATCAATTTATTCTTTTATAAATAAAGAAGACTATACACTTATTGACTTTGGCCTTAAAAACAAGGTGCTACTTTGTTCTCCATTAACCTTATATGCAATATTAGCACTAATTAATCAAGCTACAAGGAATTTTGCTATGGAACAAAAAGCTGCCGAAGTTATGACTCTAATGGATGCTTTTAAGATTCAGTGGAATAAATACATTGATGTAATGGATAAAATTGGAAGAAGTATACAATCAATGCAAAATGATTATGATCAATTAGTTACAACTAGAAAAAAACAATTAGAAAAACCTCTCAAAAAAATTGATGAGATAACTGAAAAAATAGAATTTATTGAATAAAATGAGTTTAAATATTAGAAAAATAAAAATGATTGTATTAATAATTCTAAATTTATCATTTATTCTAGCCAATGTACATAATGATAATATGTACAAGAAAATTCAATCAGAATTAATAATGGCAAAAGAGGGCCAAACTATTCATCTCCCTGAAGGAAAACATAAAATTTCAAGAAGTTTATGGGGAGATAACTTGAAAAATGTTACATTAATTGGAAGAGGTATTGATAACACCATTTTAAGTTTTGAATCTCAAATTGAAGGAGCCGAAGGAATAAAAATTGTTAACAGTGATAATATTACATTAAGGGATTTTACTATTCAGGATAGTAAGGGTGATTTAATTAAAATTGAAGATTCTAAAAATATTAAGTTCATAAATATAAAAGCACAATGGAGTGATGGTCCAAAAGAAACTAATGGAAGTTATGCATTATACCCAGTTAAATCTGAAAATATTTTAATTGATGGTTGCATTGCTATTGGAGCATCAGATGCAGGAATTTATGTTGGGCAATCAAAAAATATAATTGTTAGAAATTCTGAAGCTTATAATAATGTAGCTGGTATAGAAATTGAGAATTCTACAAATGCAGATGTTTACGATAATTATGCTCACAATAATTCAGGAGGAATTTTAGTTTTTGATTTACCTGATCTATTAATCAAAAAAGGTCAAAACATTAGAGTCTATAATAATTTAGTTTTAGAAAATAATTTATTTAACTTTGCTCCTGAAGGAAATATTGTAGCTAAAGTTCCAGCAGGCACTGGTATAATGATTCTTGCTACTTCGCATGTTGAAGTATTTAACAATATAATTTTAGAAAACAAAACATCCAATACTTCGATTGTAAGTTATTATATAACAGAAGAAGAAATAACTGACTCTTTATACTATCCATATCCAACATCTATTTATTTATACGATAATATTTATAAAAGAAGTAAACAATTTGCTTCTTTATCTTTCAAGCAACCAATTGGTTTCTTGTTAACTTATTATTTTTGGAGAGACGTCCCAGATATTATTTATGATGGCATTTTAGATGAAAATAAGTTAGATGCTGATGGAAAGCTGCTAGATGAATATAAGATATGCCTGAAAAATAATACTAATGCTCGGATAGCAAATATTGATGCAGGTAATAATTTTTCTCATGTATCAACAAATTCTATTGATTTTGATTGTGAATTAAGTAAAATAAAACCAGTAGATTTTTTAGTAAATGATTAAATTTTTAATTATACTCTTTTCATTCTCATATTCTTATTTTGATGCATATGAAAAAATATCAGATTATAACATATTTCGTGGAGACCCCCATAATTTAATTACTAACAAAGAATTTACCCCATATAAGTTAATAACGCCCTTATTTTCTGATTATTCCTGGAAACATAGAACAATTTATATTCCTTCTGGTAATAATGTAATTTATAATAATAAAGATGTTTTTGAATTTCCTGTTGGAACAATAATTTCTAAAACTTTTTATTACCCCAAAGATTTTAATGATATAGAAAAAGGAATTAGTTTAAAGGAAACACGTATCATGATTCACCAACCTTCAGGATGGATAGGTTTACCCTATGTTTGGAATGAAGATGAAACCGAAGCATACTTAGAAATAACAGGTGCTATAAAAAAAGCAGAGTGGGTAGGCCATGATGGAAAAAAGAATGCAATTGATTATATCGTTCCTAATATGGTACAATGTAAGGGTTGTCATGTTGATAAATTTATGAATTTTTCTCCGATAGGACCAAAAGCAAGAAATATTAATAGTAATTATAATTATGATGGTAATGAAATAAAAAACCAATTAGATAAATGGAAGGAATTGGGATATTTTAAATATTTACCTGATAAAAAGGAAATTCCAAAAGTTGGAAAGTGGGATGACGATTCTGAGGACTTAAATAAGAGAGCAAGATCATGGCTCGATATTAATTGTGCGCATTGTCATAATGAAAATGGTCCAGCTAATAATACTGGATTGTTTTTAGAATATGAGCAAAATGATGAGAAAAAAATAGGATTTTATAAAACTCCAGTTGCTGCAGGAAGAGGATCAGGTCATCTTAAATATGATATATACCCTGGCTACCCTGAAAAATCAATAATGATTTATAGATTTGAATCAACCGATCCTGGCATTATGATGCCTGAACTTGGACGGTCAATGGTTCATCAAGAAGGCTTAATGCTTATCAAAGAATGGATTTCCAATTTAAGGTAGAAAAAAAATGAAACAAATTTCATTTTTGTGTTGTTAAAGAAATAGACTTAATTATTAGATCAATTATAGAAAAACCATTTCAAGCATATTCTTGATCTAATATCACTAATATTAGTACTTAAGCAAAAATATATCTAAAGAAAAAATGGTATAAATACCTAATGGGACTCTTATATCCAATAAATAATTAAAAAGGAGAATTCATGAATATTATATATATAATTATTATTTCAACACTTCAAATTTCATTTTTGTTTTCAGAAAATTTTGCTCCAATTAAAAATTATAATGACGTAAGTGAAGGATCACTATTAATTAGAAATAGTGAAACAAATCAATTTGAATTGATCCCTAACCTACATACAGATGTTAATATTAATATTAAAGGAATGGTAGCACATTCAAGATTAGATCAAATGTTTATTAATGATACAGATACACCAATTGAAGCAGTATATGTATTTCCACTTCCTACAAATTCTGCAGTTAATAATATGGTAATGATAGTAGGTGATAGAGTAATTCAAGGTTTGATTGAAGAAAAAAACAAAGCACAAAAAACCTACACTAAAGCTAAAAAAGATGGTAAAAGAGTAAGCCTGACTGAACAGCAGAGACCTAATATTTTTACGAATCAAGTAGCTAATATAATGCCAGATGATACTCTAATTGTAAGATTAGAATATGTAAATGAATTAAAATATGAAGAAGGAAATTTTAATTTAAGATTTCCAATGGTTGTAGCTCCAAGGTATATTGCTGGAACACAAGTTATTGGTTATAGTGGTACAGGTTGGGCTAAAGATACTGATATTGTTCCTGATGCATCTAAAATAACTCCTCATGTAACACCTGAAGGAATGCGATCTGGAAATACAATAGATATATCAATAAATATTGATGCTGGAATTCCTATTGAAAAAATAACGTCATCTACTCATAGCATTTTAGTTAAGAAAAAAAATAAAAATAACTATAAAATAAATCTTAAAAATAGTGAGAATATACCAAATAAAGATTTTACTCTAAACTATAGTATTAAAAAGGGAGATGAACCTAAAGCTGCTCTTTTTACACATAGGGATAATAATAATGATTACTTTTTATTAATGGCAGTTCCTCCTGTTACTTCAGTAAGTAAATCTGAAATTTTGAAAGAAGTATTTTTTGTTGTCGATGTTTCAGGATCAATGGATGGAACTTCAATTGAACAAGCTAAAAATAGTCTTCTTTATTCTATTGAAAAATTAAGGCCTGAAGATTCATTTAATATTATTGCATTTAGCGATCATTATTTTAGATTCAGCGATATCCCCTTGCAATCTACAGAGGCAAACACTGATTCAGCAAAGGTATTTATAAATTCTCTTTATGCTGGAGGAGGGACTAGGCCAATGGAACCTCTTAAAGCTGCCATGACAATGAAAACAGATAACAATAAATTGAAAATGATTGTTTTTATTACTGATGGTGCTATTGGAAATGAAAAAGATGTGTTTAATCTTGTGAATAAACACATTGGAAATTCACGTCTTTTTAGTGTTGGGATTGGATCTGCTCCAAATGGACATTTGCTTGAAAAAGTATCAAGAAAAGGAAGGGGAACATATACTTATATTAATAATATTAATCATGTTAAGGAAAAAATGAAAAATCTTTTTAATAAAATAGAAATGCCTGTTTTAACTGATGTAAAATTAGAACTTAATGGTAAAGATGAATTGTATCCTGATCCTCTCCCTGATTTATTTATAAATGAACCATTAGTAGTATTTGGTAAAATAAATAATCAGAATAAAAGAAATTTTAAAGCTGAATTTTCTGGACAAACAGCTGATGGATATTTTAAAATTTCTTTACCAGTAAAACTTGACAATGGTATTGAAAACAATGCAATAGGAGATCTTTGGGCAAGAAAAAAAATAAGCAGTTTAATGGATGATCACTATTTAGGCGACCGAAGTGCTAAAAACAAAATTATTCAATTATCTTTAGAACATAATTTAATGTCAAAGTTTACATCTTTTGTAGCTGTTGAGGAAAAAATTGTAAACCCTAATGGTAAAAATAGTTTAGCAAATATTCAAGTTGATTTACCTGAAGGATGGGTTTATGAGTCTGTATTTGGTAAGAGCTATGCTAAAAAATTATCTAAAAATCAATCAATTATGGCTGAATCAGCACACTCTAATTATTCAAATAAATCATTATTAAATTCAAATAATAGAAGATTACCTAAAACAGCAACTAATATGCCAATGAATTTTATATTTGGAGTAATATTTATAACCTTATCTCTTGGACTATATTTTATTCGAAGAAGATATGTTTTCTCAAAATAAACTAAAATTATTTACTGTATTATTATTTATTTCTGGGACAATATTAATAATTAAACCATCATATTATTATATAAAAGGATATTGTGTAAAATATATTCTTAATAATGTTTGGAATAATTATAAAAAAAATAACTCAAAATTAGTTGAAATATTAAATTTAAAACCTATCGGTAGATTAATAATTGAAGATATTAGTTTAAATTGTATAATTATAGAAAATATAAATGATAGAACGTTACATTATGGTTTGGGGAAGTTATCAGATGGAGTAAAATTATATGATAATAGAAAAAATATAGTTATTGCAGGACATAGAGACACTTATTTTAATAACCTAAAAAAAATTGAAAGGGATGATGAAATTATTCTAGAACATGTTGAAGGTAAGTCTAAATATTTGGTTGAATCTATTAAAATAGTTAATCCCGATAATGTCGATTGTCTTAGTGAAAATAATATTAATAAAATTACACTAATTACTTGTTATCCATTTCGATATATTGGAGATGCCCCATTTAGATATGTGGTAAAAGGAAAATTTATTGAAAATATCTAGTGTGAATAAAATTCTAGATGCAAATTTTTATTTTTTTTCTCAAATGAACCTCTAATAAGATATTCATCATTTCCTAAATATTTTGAAATAGGTTTATTATTAATTGAAATTTCAACATGTTGTGCATTCCATAAATCAAAGTAGATATTATTTTTATGTTCAAATTTTAACAAGCTATCCTTAGAAACTATTTTATTACAATCTTCAATTCTTAGGCCATCATCATTATCATGACTGATGTAAATTTTGGTTTTCTCTTTTGTGACAATTTGAAAGATATAAGGTGAATTAATCCTATGCCTAATTTTAAAATTCTTTTTATTTATAAATTTGTCTTTAGAGAAATTATTACTGCTTAATAAGATGTTATCTACTACAGGGTAGTTTATAATATCATTTGTTGGCTCATATATTTCTTCATTATTGAGTGCTCTAATACTTACTGCTTGTTCCTTACTTAAAAAACTTATTATTAAATATATTGAAGAAATAAATGAAAATGTGATAAATACTTTTAAAATATTAGTAGGAGAAAAAAAATATTGTTGAGTAATAGAATCGTTGTTTTCTACTTTTCTTGTATTATTATATAAAATTTCCTTTGTTTTTATATTTAAAGAAGGTTTAGTTCTTACATTAGAAGTATTTTTTTCTTTTGATTCTGAATGAGAAACTTTTTCTAAAGTAGTATCCTCTTTTTCATTTTTATTATTATCAATAGGATTGGAAATCATGATTTGAGGCTTAATAGCACTATCAATTTGAGGTTTTTTTTTGATCTTTTTTTTAAAAAGTTTCTTTGGGGAAGTATTTGTGAATCTGTCATATTCAAGCAAGGTAAGTTTAGGATCGGCACCTAAATATTCAGCATATGATTTGATAAATAATCTCACATAAATATTTGGAAGAGCATCGAAGTCTCCTTTTTCTATAAGCTTAAGATATTTAATATTTATTTTAGTTTTATCAGAAATATCATGAAGGTCTATATTATTGCTCTTTCTTACAACTGTAAGTTCTTCAAAAAACTTTTTATCTTGATTCTCTTTATTCATAATTAGTTAATTCCTGAAAGAATATTATTTAATAATTTATGAAACTTTGGCAATGGAAACCCAACTACATTATAGAAGCATCCATCAATTTTATTAACAAAGACTGAACTCCAATCTTGAATTCCATATGACCCAGCTTTATCAAATGGTTTATAATTATCAATATAAAATAAAATATCTTTTTTATTTAATTTATTAAACTTTACCAAAGTACTATCAATAAAACTCTCATTAATATTTAAATCTTTATTTAATATATAAACGCCAGTAAAAACAATATGTTCATCGTTGCTTAGAGAATTAAGTTGATTTATAGCATCATCCTTATTTTTTGGTTTCCCTAAAATTATTTTATTATGATATACTATAGTATCTGATCCAATAACAAGGTGAGAAGGAAATTGTTTTGAAACTATCTCTGCCTTTTTATAAGCTAAATTAAGACAATATGTTTTTGGGTTATCATGATCTATTAAAACACTAGATTCATCAAAATGAGAATCTATTATTTCAAATTGTAAATGTATTTTTTCCAATAAATCTTTTCTTCGTTTGCTTTTAGAAGCTAATATTATTTTCATAATTTATTCTAACTTAGTTATTTTATATAATCCCTTATGAATAATTTCATTTTCAGTTTCAATTTTTAAATAATAAATGTAGGTGCCATTTGCAATTTTATTTCCAAATTTATTTTTCCCATTCCAACCATTTTCTGGAATTTTATAAAAATGATTGCCGTTACTTATTAAATTGTTTTCTTCAAGCTGCATAATAATTTTTCCATTTAGTGTATAAATTTCTATTTGCACATCTATTGTTTCAAGTCCCGAATAAATAAATGTAAAAAAAGTCTTTTCTCTGAATGGGTTTGGAAAGTTATAAACATTTGAAATATTTTCATTAGTTGAAAAATTAACCTCATAGGATAGGGTGTTTTGATTATTTAATATATCCCAGGCTTCAATATTAATAGTATGTTCATTGTTCTCAATTATATTTTCAGGAATTATCATATTAATATATCCTGTAGAATTAGAATCATTATAATAATTGAAGTTATCATTTAATATAATACTATTTATTTGGTCATCATCTATCCAAAATCTGATATTATGGTAATTAAGACCACTTAAATTAATAGGAAGCTCATCATCTATCTCAATCAATATATTATATGGTGAATAAATTGTAGATCCCTCTAAAATTTCCATTCCATTTTGAAAAATTTGAATATTAGGACCTTCTTGATCTGAAAAAAGATCAGAATCATTATTTATTACCATATTTATTTCAAAAACACTTTGTAGAGTATTGCTCCCATCATTATGTAATTTAAGTGTTGCTAAATTGTTTTCATCAGAATCAATGGGTATTATAAATTCAATATTATTAGAATTTGTTTCACCTTGAAACAATGTATTCCCAGGGATAGTATATTCTATTGAGTCAGCAATTTCACAATTTCCAACAATATTGGGATAAGTATAGCATGAGTCATTTGAATCATAGTTATCACATCCTAAGCAATGGAAATATTTTTTATTTTTATTTTTATCTTTATCATATACTTTTAGAAATGAATTTCCTGATTCACTAATTGATATATTATTTGATGCTCCAATATTTATAGAAGAAATTTCATCATTAATTAAATTTTGATTTAATTTGGGCAGTATTATTGGAATAGCAGGATCCCCAAATAAATGAAATGTATATGATGACGAAATTGAATTCTTTGAATTAAAGAACAAATCTCCTAATCTTGTATTTGAGTCCAAATTCTCTAAATAATTTTTAAGGTTATTAATAAAAAAGTCTTTTAAATAATTGAAATTTGCTTGATAAGATACTCCCCCAGTAGTTGAAATAACAGCTATACCTACATTATTATTTTCTAAGATTTTTTCAGCAAGACAATTTTCATTAATATAATTGCCAAAGGAACATGTGCCTACAACCCATACCGGAAGTTTGTTGTTACTTATATTTATTCGATCAATATCAGACAAACTTAAAATATGCTCATCAGAAAGAACCTCACTTGTTCCATGTCCGATATAATTTATAAAACTAACACCATTGTTAATTTTATCAATCAATTTATCAGTAAATTCTGGTTGTGTATACCAATCTAAAGATTGTTGCCTATTGAAATCCGGGCCATATAAACAACTTATGTTTAAGTTACTTTTCAAGGAATTATAAATCACATTAGAATGTAATGTGTGCCATTTCTCTTCTCGGACAGTTTTACCACTTTTAAATTGATCATCACAAAAAAGCAAAAGTTCACTTTTCCATTTACCTTGTTCGGGATTTAAAATATAGTTTTCTATATTTTCAATTTGAGAAAATGATGTTGGCTCATTAATTAAAATTCTACCAGTAACTAATTTAGGATTAGGTATAATGTTAGTATTTTGATTTTTTGAGCTAAAATAATCATCACTAGGAATACTCCCTAAATAAAACAATGGGTTTATAATATTTTCATCTCCAATGATCAAAAGATATTGAAGGTTATTAAACTCATCATTAGTATTAACATAATTATTTTCTTCATTATACAAGTATTCTGATAATTCTTCAGGAGAAATATTTTCTGAAAATAAAATTTGTGTATTTAAGGAAAGCTTAGATTCAATTTGATTTTGATATAAATTAGAAATTCTTTCAGCATGGTCTGAAAAAGTATTAGAAGTATATATTAAATATTCAATTTCAGAATTTTGAATATTACTATAAATAAAACTAAAGATTAATAAAATATAAATTTTCATTAAAATTTTTTTTAAATAAAAGTTATTAATAAATTTGGTTAGAATATTCTCAAAATAATCTTCTAAAATATAAGGATTTTATGTTTGATTTAGATCTAATTAAAAAATATTATCAAAACTTAGATAATAAAATAAATGAAATAAGAAAAAAAATAGGTAAACCATTAACTCTATCTGAAAAAATTCTTTATTCTCATACAACTGAGGAGGTTCGATTATTTTCTAGAGCTGAAGATTATGTTAACTTTAATCCAGATAGAGTTGCAATGCAAGATGCAACTGCTCAGATGGCATTATTACAGTTTTTAGTTGCTAATAAAAATAAAGTCTCTGTCCCAACTACTGTACATGCAGATCATTTGATCCAGGCAAAAGTTGGCTCAGAATTTGATCTTAAAACAGCATTAGATATAAATTCAGAGGTATATGATTTTTTATCAAATGTATCTAGAAAATATGGTATTGGCTTTTGGAAACCTGGTGCTGGTATTATCCATCAAGTAATACTAGAAAATTATGCCTTTCCAGGTGGAATGATGATTGGTACTGACTCACATACTGTAAACGCTGGAGGCCTTGGTATGATTGCCATTGGTGTTGGTGGAGCAGATGCTGTTGATGTAATGGTTGGGATGCCGTGGGAACTAAAGTTCCCTAAATTAATAGGAGTTAAACTTACAGGGAAATTGAATGGATGGGCTGCTCCAAAAGATATTATTTTAAAACTTGCTGGAATTTTAAGTGTTAAAGGTGGTACGGGCTCAATTATTGAGTACTTTGGTGAAGGAGCAAAAAACATTTCATGTACAGGAAAAGGTACTATTTGTAATATGGGTGCTGAAGTGGGTGCAACAACATCAACCTTTGGTTATGATAAGTCTATGGCAAGATACCTTAAAGCAACTGGTAGAGAAGATGTCGCAAATTTAGCAAATAGCATAAAAAATCATTTGACTGGTGATGAGGAAACATATAATAACCCTGAAAAATATTTTGACCAAGTAATCGAGATTAATCTAGAAAAATTAGAACCGCACCTTAATGGTCCTTTTACGCCTGATAAGGCTACTCCTATTAGTAAAATGAATGAAGAAGCAGCTAAAAATGGGTGGCCAACTAAAGTTGAAGTAGGATTAATTGGATCATGTACAAATTCTTCATATGAAGATATTTCGAGAGCTTCATCAATAGCTAAACAAGCGATAGATAATAAATTAAAAGTTAATTCAAAATATACTATTACCCCAGGGTCTGAACAAGTTAGGTATACAATAGAAAGAGATGGTCTTATTGATATTTTTAATCAGATAGGAGGGACAGTATTTGCTAATGCTTGCGGTCCTTGCATAGGCCAATGGGCAAGAGATGGAGCAAATAAAAAGATAAAAAATACTATAGTTCATTCATTTAATAGAAATTTTGCAAAACGTGCTGATGGAAATCCGAATACATATGCTTTTGTTGGATCTCCTGAACTTGTTACAGCTATTGCTTTATCGGGCAATCTAGATTTTAACCCAATGACAGATACGCTTACTAATAAAGATGGAGAAGAGATTAAGCTTAATCCACCAGTTGGTTTTGAACTTCCTCCAAATGGATTTGGAGTAAAAAATCAAGGTTATTTAGCCCCATTAGATAATGGAAAAGATATTGTTATTAATATAAACTCTGATTCAGACCGTTTGCAATTATTGACTCCATTTGAAAAATGGAATGGACGTGATTTAAAAAACCTTAGATTATTAATTAAAGCAAAAGGGAAGTGTACTACCGATCATATTTCAATGGCTGGCCCTTGGCTTAAATTTAGAGGCCACTTAGAAAATATTTCTAATAATTTTTTGTTAGGTGCTACTAATGCATTTAATAATAAAGTAAATAAAGTAAAAAATCAATTAACTGGTGATTATGATGAAACTCCGAAAGTTGCAAAATATTATCAAGTTAATAATATATCATCAATTGTAGTTGGAGATGAAAACTATGGGGAGGGTTCATCGAGAGAACACGCTGCTATGGAACCACGGCACAGGGGGGTAAAAGTTGTTATTGTTAAATCCTTTGCTAGAATTCATGAGACAAATCTTAAAAAACAGGGAATACTTGCACTTACGTTTGAGAGTAAAAATGACTATGATAAAATTCTTGAAGATGATACTTTTAATATTAAAGAATTAAATTCATTCAGACCTGGTCATAATATTGCAATCGAAATTTTACATTTTGATCGAACTTCTGAAACAATTTATGCTAATCACACTTATAATGAAAATCAAATTGAGTGGTTTAAAGCAGGAAGTTCATTGAATCTAATTGCTGATAAATAAGAATGCCTAAACCAATTGCAATTATAACAGGAGCTTCAACCGGTATAGGTAAACATATCTCAATCAAATTATCAAAGTCCTATCATATTATATTAATTTCAAGAAACATCAATAAACTTAAACTTGTTGAAGAAAAGATAAAAAAAGATGGAAATGATTGTAGTATAGTTTGCACTGATGTAAGTGATGAATCTTCAATGGATAAAATAAGATCTAAAATAGATATTAACAAGGTTGATGTTTTAATAAATAATGCTGGAATAGGAATTTTTAATAAAATTATAGATACTTCTATTTCCGATTGGGATAAACAAATCAATACGAACCTTAGAGGATCATTTTTAATGACAAAAATGGTTGTTGGTAAAATGATTGAAAATAAATCTGGGAAAATAGTATTTATTAATTCAGTTGCAGGTTTGTATCCGTATCCATTTTCTTCAGCATATGTAGCTTCTAAATATGGATTAAGGGGATTTGCATCTAGTCTACGAGAGGAATTACGAGAGTATAATGTGAAAGTTATTTCTATTCATCCTGGAGCAATAGATACTCCTTTTTGGGATAATGTTAAAGCTAATTTTCCACGAAATGAGATGCTTTCTTCGCAAGATGTTGCCACATCGGTTGTTTCTGCAATTTTAGCAAAAAATAATGTAGTTCATGAAGAATTGATTATTAGGAGAACTGGTGGAGATTTTTAATATATTAGAGTATTGAATGACTACTGATCAAATTACAATTTCATTTATTATTTTATTTACATTTATTCTTTTTATTAAAGGAAAATGGAGATATGATATAGTCTCTTTAATAGCTTTATTTACATTAGCTCTTTTTGATAAAATATTAGGTGATGAAACATCTAGCCTTGTAGTAGATCCCAATCAAATATTTAATGGTTTTTCACATCCTGCTGTCATTACTGTTGCTGCTGTATTAATTATTAGTCAGGCAATGAAAAATTCTGGTGTTGTAGATTTATTAGCTAAACAAATTAAACCTTTCACGAAAAATAAAGAAGTTCATATATCAAGCTTAAGCGGAGTAATAGCTATTTTATCTGCTTTCATGAATAATGTTGGAGCACTAGCCCTTATGTTGCCAGTTACGTTAAAAACAGCTTGGGAACAAAAAAGATCTCCTAGTATTCTTTTAATGCCAATTGCTTTTGCAAGTATTTTAGGAGGGATGATTACAATGATTGGTACTCCACCAAATATTATTATTGCAAGCTTAAGACAAGATCAGCAAGAATTAATTCTTCAAAAAGCACAACATAATAATTTTGTTCAAGAATATGTAGATAAATATTTTGGATCTGAAAATTTTATAACATCTTCCTTTGGGTTATTTGATTTTGCCCCAGTTGGAGGGATTATAGCATTTATTGGAGTTTTGTTTGTAGCATTAATAGGATGGAGAATAATACCTAAAAATATTCAAAAAAAACCTCGATCTCTTTCACTGTTTTCAATAGATGAATATGTAACTGAAATTTCAATTCCAAATAACTCTAGATTAATTGGGATATCTATACATGAGGCAAATAGAATAACTAAAGATAAATTGACAATTTTTAGAATAATTAATAACAATAAAGCTCATCCAGTTGATTTAAATGATACTATTAGAAAATCAGATAACTTTTTAGTTATGGCTGACCCCTCAGATTTAAAAGAAATGATGGATGAATATAAATTTGATTTAAGTAAAGAAGTAAAAGATAGAATAAAATCATTAAAAAGTGATTCATCTACATTTATGGAAGTTGTAATAACCCCAGGCTCTTCTCTCATAGGGAGAGGTAGAACTTACTTAAGGAGATGCTCCTCAAATCGCATCACTCTAATGGCTGTTGCAAGGAAAAATAAACCCATTCATAAACGACTTGGTAATATAAAGTTTGCAATTGGAGATGTTCTTTTAATGCAAAGCGAAGAATCAAATTTAGTTAATATAGTTTCATCCCTCAATTTATTACCTCTAGCTAAGAGAGAAATAAAAGTTGGAACTATAAAAAAAGCAGCTTTAGGAGCATTTATTTTTTTAGCAGCAATCCTTCTAAGTATGTTTAATGTCTTTTCAACAACTATTGCATTTATTTTAGCTATTTTAGTTTATGTTTTTACAGGACTTCTTCCGCTAAAAGATCTTTATAAAAGTGTAGATTGGCCGGTTATTGTTCTTTTGGGAGCAATGATTCCTCTTAGTGATGCTTTGCAAGCAACGGGTACTACTTCTCTAATTGCTAATCAGGTTGTTTATTTAACTCAAGGACTTCCATCCTGGTGTGTTTTATCTTTAATAATGATAATAACTATGTGTTTATCTGACATTATAAATAATGCTGCTACAGCATTAATTATGGGACCAATAAGTGCAGGGATTGCTTTATCTTTAGGAGTTAGTATCGATCCATTTTTAATGTCTGTTGCTGTTGGAGCCTCATGTGCTTTTCTAACACCCATCGGACATCAATGTAATGCATTAATCTTAGGTCCTGGGGGGTATCGTTTTAGTGATTATTGGAGATTAGGTTTGCCTCTAGAATTAATCATCGTAATTATAGGAACTCCCCTTATTATTCATTTTTGGCCATTTTAACTATATTTAAAATAAAAATTGCATTTAAAAGATATTCTTGCATAGAGAGTGTCTTCGATGCTAAATTTCCAGGCTATAATAAAAGTGGTTTTTTGGAAAAATATGTTTGGACAATTACAAAATAGATTTTCAAAAATTTTCAAGACTATAAAAGGTCATGGAAAAATAACTGAAAATAATATTTCTGATGCAATAAGAGAAATTAGAATTGCTCTTCTCGAATCAGATGTAAATTATAAAGTTGTTGGAACGTTTATCAATAGAGTTAAAGAAAAATCTAAAGGTCTTGAAGTTTTAGATTCAATTACTCCAGGACAACATTTTATTAAGGTAGTTCTTGATGAAATGGTTGATTTTTTAAGTTCTCTTGATACTGAAATAAAACTAAATAGTAAATCGTTGTCTACAATAGTACTTGCAGGATTGCAGGGCTCAGGTAAAACAACAACTTCAGCAAAAATTGCTGGTTTTTTGAAAAGGGAATATAATAAGAAACCATTATTAGTTGGCTTAGATTTACAGCGACCTGCAGCTGCAGATCAGTTAGAAATTTTAGCTAAAAATAATAATATAGATTATTTTATTAATAAAAAATCCAAAAATTGTTTAGATGTTTTAGAAGATGCAAAAAAACATGCTTTGAAAATTAAAGCAAATGTTATGATCCTAGATACAGCTGGAAGATTGCATATTGATAATGAATTAATTGATGAGCTAAAAAAAATTATTGGTAGCTCAAATCCTGATGAGATTTTATATATATCTGATGGAATGACAGGTCAAGATGCAGTTAACTCATCTAAAATATTTATGAAAAACTGTAATATGACTGGTTGTATTTTAACTAAAATGGATGGGGATTCAGGTGGTGGCGCAGCATTATCAATAAAAGAAGTTACAGGAATTCCTATAAAGTATATTACTTTTGGAGAGAATGCTTCTTCTATTGAAAAATTCAATCCTCAAAGTATTGCAAGAAGAATTTTAGGTTTAGATGATGTTATAGGTCTCGTTGAACAAGCTCAAAAGTCTTTTGATCAGGATGAAATGAAAAACATTCAAGATAAAATGATTAAAAATGAGTTTGATTTAAATGACTTTAGAAATCAAATAAACCAAATGGATAAAATGGGAAATTTTTCAGATATAATGAAATTTATGCCAAAAATGAAAAAAACATTTAATTTTGATAAGAAAAAAATTATTTGGATTAAGTCAGTTATAGATTCTATGACAATTTTTGAAAGAAAAAATCCTGAAATTATTAATGGTTCTAGAAGAAAAAGAATTGCGAATGGTTCTGGAAGAACATTGCAAGATGTAAACCAACTATTGAAACAATTTCAGAATATGAAAAAAATGATGAAAAAAGTAAATCAAGGTAATATGAAAAAATTCCCTTTCAATTTTAGATAAAGTAAATAAAGGAGATTGATTTGTCAGTAAAAATTAGATTAAAAAAAATGGGCCGTAAAAAAAGACCTTTTTATAGACTTGTAGCTATAGATAGTAAGAAAAGAAGAGATGGTTTAGAGGTTGAACGTTTAGGTTGGTATAATCCTTTGCATAATAATATGGATTGTCAAATAAATGAAGATAGAGTTTTATTCTGGCTTGATAAAGGAGCTCAACCTAGTGATACAGTAAAGGGCTTATTTAGAAGACAAGGATTATCTTACAAATGGTATTTAATGCAACAAGGTATGAAAGGATTAGAACTAGATAAATTACTTGAGGAGTGGCAAAAGCGAGAAAGTGATAGAATAAAGAAGAGTAAAGATAAAAAGATAAAGAAAAAAGAATTAAGTAAAGTTAAAGAGGAAGCTCCAGAGGAAGCAGCAGCAGAGGAAGCTCCAGCAGAAGCAGCAGCAGAGGAAGCTCCAGCAG
>CAYSDL010000008.1:11915-46082 GCA_964429875.1 uncultured bacterium | reverse complement strand
CAAATAACAGGTGAACTGGGAGCTTACTGTGATGATGATGAGCAGTTAGATATTTATAGTGAGTGGCAAGTTACAGTAGAATATGAATCTGATATTTTATTCAATTATGATGAAAATCCAATAGTTGTAATTGGAGATGATTTTTCTGTTGATTATGGAGATTTTGTAACGCTAGATGGTACTTCAAGTTATGCCTACGGAGATGGATCAATTGTCAGCTATTATTGGAATCAGGAAAATGGAACTCCAGTATTTTATGGAGAACCAGAAGCTTCTAGTATAAGTTTTGAAGCTCCTAATGAGTTTACAAGTTTAGTTTTTTCATTACAAGTAACAGATAATTTAGGAGCAACTTCAATTGGTTATATAACAATTACAGTAGGGGAGGCTGGAGAGGTTACAGTCTCTGATATTATTAACAATTGTTATTTTGAAAGTGGTGAAACTATTACTTGTGATGGACAGTATGATCTTAGTGCAAGTTCTGCATCACAATGTCCTTTATATGGAGAATCTCTTACAACCTCAGGAGTCATTGTTGATTATTTTGATATTACTCCATGGGGTGGTCCTCATTCATTTACTATTGAAGATGTAGATGAGAATCAAATTGATTTTGTTGTGTGGCCAGAAAGTAGTGAATATCAAGATGGTTTTGATATTACTGCAACTGATTTAAATGTATTAACTCAAGAACCTTTTGGAGTATATGAGGTGCAAATAACAGGTGAACTGGGAGCTTACTGTGATGATGATGAGCAGTTAGATATTTATAGTGAGTGGCAAGTTACAGTAGAATATGAATCTGATATTATAATAGATGGTGGTGGAGAAGACTGTATAGCTGATGGTGATGTCAATGATGATGGTGTTTTAAATGTTGTTGATGTAGTTCAAATGGTGTCACATGTTTTAGGAGCAAATTCACTTGGAGAAAATGAATGTCATGCTGATTTAAATGGTGATGGAGTTGTTAATGTTGTTGATATTGTAATAATAGTTAATACAATCTTAGCTCCATAATTTCATTTCAAATTATAATTGATGTATAAATATTTTTCAACTTCATTTTTTATTGTTTTATCATTTTGTGTTTGCTTATCTCAAGAAGCTGACCATATTATTTTTACTCAAATCACCATCACTCCTGATGAAGCAGAAGTAATAGCTATTCATAATCCTACAGAAGGATCACTTAATTTATCTGATTATTATCTTTCTGATGCAGAATCTGGAGATGCCAATATAAACTATTATAATTTGCCTACAGGCAATAATTATTGGTCAGGATTTTCTAGTGATTTTATAGCTAGATTTCCAGATATTGATATTAATCCCGGACAGACTATTACGATAAGCATTAAGGACGTATCTACCTTTAATAGTTATTATTCTTATAGTCCTGATTTAACTTTAACAGATGATATGCTTGATGCTGTTGATGGTCAAGTTACAATTGGATCATCTGCTAACTTAGCTGATAATTATGAATCTTTAATATTATTTTATTGGGATGGTTCTAGTTCAATTGTACAAGATGTTGATTATTTTTATTGGGGAGATTCTCAAGGGCTTGATTTTTATGGTATTGATAAGACTGATGTATTGACCTATGAGAATGATACTCCCTTTAATATCCAGGCTGATCATATTTTAGAAGCTCATAATTCAGATTATTCTTATGTTAGAAAATCAACAACTGAAAATGGGGAAAGTGGTCCCTCTAATAATATCACTGGAAATGGCATAACGGAACATGATGAGACCAGTGAGATATTTAATCAATCATGGGAGATAATTCTTAATCCTGCACTACCTGAACCAATTATTGGGTGCACTGATGATATAGCATGTAATTATGATGAAAATGCTGAAGAGGATGATGGCAGTTGTGAGTATAGTTGTCATAATTGGGGTTGTCTAGATTCTAACTATGACAACTATGATTCTGAAGCAACGATGGATCAAGGTAGTTGTTTGAATTTTACTGATACAACCATTGAAGATATAGTAACAGATTTTTCTATAGGATCTTGTAATACTATAGGTGATGAAGTTAAAGTATCAGGTAAGATTATTGAATATGCTCAAATAACATCAACTTTTTGGATTTTATCTATTATTGATGATAATGGTTTTATGATTGAAGTGCTTCCTGGTGAAGGCTCAGAATCGTGGCAAATTAATGAATCATACCTTGATTATTTAGTTGATCCTTATAATTATACAGAATATGTAGTTTCTGTGCATGGTGTAGTTGGAGAATATCCTGATACAGGAACATGTGATGGTAAAGCCCAAATTATAACTATTGGGCAAGAAAGCAGTATTGATGATTTTATTAGGTATCATACACAAGGAGAGTTTATTGAAAACGATCAAGTCCTGTCTGCTGAGATTGTTGTTGCTCCCTATGTTCTTATCCCTTCGATTGGAGAAAGAATTAATTTTATGTATTCATTTCCTTCAGAATCTAGAGTTGTTATAAGAATTTTCAGCTTAGATGGTAGATTTATAACAAGTTTAGTAGATAGATATTATGATACAGGAGGTACTGTCTTAAGAGCAAGAGATTTTTCAAGCTGGGATGGACGAGATCATCTAGGTCAGATTGTAAATCCAGGAACCTATTTGATCCATATTGAAGCTTCAAACTTTAAGACAGCTGAGACATCATCAGATATATCTCCTATTGTTGTTGGGGTTGCACATTAATGAAAATCATATTTTTTATATTAATTAATTTTTTATTTTCACAGGCCCTGAATGACATATCATTTATAAGTGCAAAATCATTTGGTCTTGCAGGGGCTACAGTCTCAAATCCTGACAATTTAGAATCTGTTTTTTGTAATCCTGCAGGAGTAAAACATTTAGATAAAAAAATTACAATTCTATCCGGACGAACTAAATTATATGGATTTGATTTTTTGAGTTATCAATATTTTACAATTGGTTTTTTAAACAATTTTGCTTTTACATACCAAAAATTAGGAACATCATATAAAGGTCCATCTGATTTTTATGATGATGAATTTACAGACTATGGATTTAATTCATTTGATGAAAAATTACTAAATGAAAAATCCTTTACTTTCAGCCATGGAATATCATTGCTTGATGATGCTAACTCAAAAATTTCATTTGGTTATAATTTAAATTATTTAAAAATATTTCAGAATGCATCAGCGGGACCAAATGGAGATGGTCAAAATGGTTTAGAAGCAGGGGAAGTAGAGTCATTTGGTCTTGATATAGGTTTATTATCATCTTTAAGAGATAAAGTTAGTTTTGGAGTATTTGTTAAAAATATAAATAATCCTAAAATATCAAAGGGTGCTTCCTCATCTCATTTACCGCGAAGATTAGATTTAGGAATTACTTATTATCCATTTGAACAGCTAACAACTACTTTTGCAGTTGAACGTGTTTTAGGATTTGATGAAAGTTCATTTAGATTTGGAGTAGAATATGAATTATCCTCTTCTTTATTATTAAGAACAGGAATACAACTTAATCCAAATAGATATGGGGCAGGATTTTCCTATAAAACAAATAATTTTGAATTATCATATTCAATACTGACTCATTCAGTCCTTCCTATTACAGACATGTTCAATTTGAAGGTTTATTTTGATTAAATATATTTCTATATCATTTATATTGACATGTTTGCTCCTGCCATCTCAAAAGCTAGATATAAACAATGCTGATATTAATGATTTATCAATCCTTCCATTTTCTAAAGAAAAAATAAATGATATTAATGATTATTTATTAATAAATGGAAAAATAGAAACTATTTATGATTTATCTGCTATCCCATCAATTAATTCTGAAGACTTAAAAATCTTGAAAGAATATATTTATATCACTGATATAAAAAATGAAAACAATTCTTTAAGAAGCAATTTATCATATAAAATAGATTGGTGGTTATCAAGCGAAGGTAGTTCAGAAGGGATATCAGAACTTTGGTTAGATAAATATTATAGTCAGCAAAATATTAATAAAATGAATTATGATGATTTGTCTTTTTTGCCTAATGTTAGTCCCATTGATGTGCTTGCTATAATGACTCAGCAAGAAAGAGGTAATATTGAAGGAACTTTCCAATTAAAAAATTCTCCTGGTATTAGCTATTATGGATATAAAAATGTTTTGGATTTTATTGTTTTTGAAGATCAAATAAATAAAAAAGTTGATGCAAGATATAGTGTTATGGCACGTAATATTCCATCATATGCAGGCTTAAGTGAAGAAGATATCCCTATAGATTTTATTGATGTTGGTAGACCGGAAACTTTGACAAAATTACTTATAGGGTATGATAAAATAAAATTTGGATTATTAAAACATAGTAATCTAGGTGACCCAACTGATGTTAATAATAATAAAGGTTTTATAGCTTTTGAAAAAATAGGATTAAGTGATTCAAACCCCTGGCTTAGAATAGATAATATAATATTAGGTAATTTTAATGCACGATTTGGTCAAGGTCTCATTTTTGAATCAGGAGATTCCTTTCAACCAAGGAGAACAGGGCATGGATTTTCAAAAAGAGAAACAGGAATCACTTATGATTTAACCAGATCGAGTCAATTCGTTCTTAGTGGATATGCTATGCAGTTATCAAGTAGAAAAATGAGATTTTCAATTTTTTATTCAGATGGTTTTTTAAATGGAAATAACATGAGAGATGCTGTTATAAATGCTGATGGAAGTTTTTCTACATTTATAAATATGACCCCAAGATTAGGTTATGGCTATTCTCAAAATGAAAATAATAAATTTTTTGAAAATATGATTAATTCTGTTGAAGAAAGAACATTAGGTGGAAATCTTAGATATTTTATTGATGATAGTTTTAATATCGGTTTTACAATATATGAAAGTTCATATGATAGAATTCTTGATCCTCAAATTCTAGAAACAGTTGTTGGAGGGGATGATGATATAGATGATGCTGGATTTGATCCTTCTGATGACTGGGATGAATATTCTGGTGATGGTGTTTTTGAAATTGGATATATGAGTAACTCTGCTGACCCTGAAATAAGAGCGATGTACTCAAATTCAGGTTTCTCAAATTATTGGGATGAAGCTCAATCATTCAGGAAGGTTTACGGTTTTGAATTTAGTAAAGTCTTTGGAAATATGAGTATACAAGGAGAATATGGGAGTATCGCTCTTGAAAATGCAAGTGACCCCTCAGCATTTATTATAAATGCATATATGCAATTTGACAATTTTAATCTTTTGGTTTTATTTAGAGATTATGATTTAGACTATGATAACCCTTATCAAAGATCCTTTTCTCAGTATAGACGTTACAAATCAACTATTTTTGAAGATTCATATTGGCTAGAAGATCCCATTTTTTATAATCTATATTCTTCTAATCCACAACCACAAGCGGAAAGAGGATATTATGTTGAATCAAGATATCAGTTTCATGAAGATCTCATTGCCGGGATACAGTGGGATTCATGGGTTAGAAAAGCAGATCAGGCACAGTACTTTAGGATTGTAAATAAATTAGAATGGAGACCTTTATTTAACTATAGAATATATTTCCGATATAAATTGCAATCTAGAGGTTCTTTTAATATTGCTCATCCAAGTCCATATTTTACTAAGGAAGCAAGAATTAGGTTTAAGATAAGGTTATCAAATTATGATAATCTTGAGTTTTTATATTCTTGGAATTATACCACATTTAGTCCAAGACCAAGATTAACAGGAGATTCTAATCCTTTTTCTGGGGGAATGAGTCAGGGAGATATTGGGAAACCAGATGGTGCAATAGGATTTAGTATTGAGCACAATTTTAATAAACATCTTAAAATGAAAGCTGGAGTTGTATATGCAGATGGGTTTTTATGGTATATAGAAGATAATGATTTTAGATTATTTGATACAGATCAAGGTATTTCTCATAGTTGGATTTCATTTAATATGAAACCAACAAATATGCTTACTGTAAATTTCAAATTAAGTCATTCTTCTGATTTTCCAACTACAACTATTGTGACTGGTCAGGCAAGTAGTGGATATTCAATAAATAACCCGTATGTATTTGATGATAATATTAGTTATAAAATTCAGATAGATTATGCTTTATAAAAAATATATAATAATAGTAATCCTAATATCTAGTGTATTTTCACAAGTCCAGTTCAATAGGCTCGTTCCTTCTGAATATTATATGGGAGGATCTAGATCTATGGCTATAGGTAATACATTTCTTACAACAGGCCAAACAAGTATGCTTGTATTAACTAATCCTGCTAAGATCTCTAGATTAGAAAATTCAATCTATTTTCAATCTTCTTTTTTATCTATATCAGAAAGAAGAAGTATGATCATTTCTGATATGTGGGGGGACTTTCTTGCTAATGCAGATTATGTTTTTAATGATAATTCATATTTGAAAAATGCCTTTGGACTAAATTATTCTCAAAGTTTAGGAAATATTAAGGTGGGCTTCGGATTCAATCATGCCCCTCTTTTATCATTTAATTATAATTATGAAGAAGAAGTTAGATCTGATGCAGATTTAGAGGATGGAATCATTGGTATAGATGATCCAATTATAGGATATCATATTATTAAAACATCAGGGGATATGTATGTTAATTCAGTTGGGATGTCATTTTCTTTTGATAAAGGTTCCATTGGATTATCAATAAATCAAATGCAATCTACTAAGATAGAAGATCGTGTTCATGTCAGTATTATTGATAATACAGAATATAGCCAAAATAATTTGAGTGATGTCGCAGATTATAGTAATTCATTTTTCTTAGAAAGAAATGACTTTACTAACAACTATTTAACTTTTTCTATAGATTTTGATATTAAAGATATAAATTTAGTTTTTTCATTTGAAGATGCAGCCTCATTATCTTCATCTTATACAAGCTCAATGTATATTTCAGAGCATTTAGGCTTACCGCTTATATTTAGCTTAGTAAATGATCAGTTAGAATATAATATTGAGGGTTTAACATATGAAAAACCAAAAAAAATAAATTTTGGATTATTATATCAACCTAAATATAATTCTGATTTTTCAATGGCATTTGAAGCGACAAAGAGACTATGGAATCATGATTCACAGTATGCAATGTTTCTTAATGAAAGCGCAATTGAATATAGATTTGGATTTGAATATACCTCTTTAAAAAACTTTCCAATTAGAGCGGGACTTGTTTATTCAGAATCTCCATATATAGTATTAGACCCTAAAACTACACTAACGCTTGGTACAGGAAAGAAATTTAACAATCTTGTGCTTGATTTTGCTATGAATTATAATATGATTAGCTATATGCATCATGATATATTCCCAATGATGGATACAAGTAATTTAAGTTGTGATGATGTTGGCTGTGATACAGTAAGAGAAAATAATTTAATATTACAAGCAACTGTAAGGTATGATTTTTAATGATTAATAGAATTATTTATTTATTATTATTAAGTTTTTTATTTGGAGAAAATAAACTGCCAAATGATGTAAGATGGGTTGTTAATTCTTCTGAGTATGAATCACTTTGTCATCAAACATATAGCTTAGCTACAGAAAGAATTAAAAATCTTCACAATACTGATGGAAAAAATTTAGCTATAATTATGGATTTAGATGAAACTGTACTTGATAATTCTCAGTATCAAGTTGAACTCTATGAAAAAAATGAAACATATAATCCTGAATCCTGGGCAGTTTGGGTTCTAAAAGAGGAAGCTAAGCTTGTTCCTGGTGCAAAAGAATTTATAGATATTGTAAGAGAAAAAGAAATTCAGTTAATATTTATTAGCAATAGAATGGATGCTAGGCTTGAGGCAACAATAAATAATATGAAAAAATGTAAAGTTTCTTCTGAAAGTGATATTTATTTGTTAAGATTAGATAAAGCTGATAAAAAGACAGTAAGAAGAAATGAAGTATATACAGTATCAGGTAGAATGAGCAAATATGATAAATTTGATGTTGTTTTATATGTTGGAGATGCTATGGGAGACTTTCCAACAAATGAATTTGATAAATTTGGAAGTAATCAAATAATTCTGCCAAATCCTATGTATGGAAAATGGTAATTAGATTATTTTTTTCTTTTCTTTCATTTGCTATATTGCAATCCAATCAATTGGATTTTGGCAGAATTCATGTTATAACTACAAATGATATCCATGGAATGATAGGTGAGCAGGAAGCTGCTTTTATGAACCCAAATTTTCCCCCTACAATTATTGGTGGCTCAGCATATTATAAATATGTTAGAGCTTTGGAAAAAAACCTATCTGATTTAGATCAAGATATCTTGACTCTAGATGGAGGGAATTTTTTTCAGGGACATCCCCTTGGTATTGCTGATAGTGGAAAAACTATGATTCAATGGATGAATAAAATTAAATATGATGCTGTAGTTCCAGGGAATACAGATTTTATTTATGGGTATAAAAATTTGGTTCAGCTTTCAAAAATTTCTGATTTTCCTTTTGTTGCATCAAATATATTTTATGATAATAGCAAAGAACATGTATTTAAGCCTTATACGATTGTTAATATTGATGGAGTTAAGATTGGAATTATAGGTGTTGTCTCTTCTGACATGGAAAATATTGTATTAAAAAAGAATATCGATGGAATTTATTTTACATCAGAGATAGAGGCAGTTAATAAATATGCTAATGAGTTGAAGAATCAGAATGTAGATATTGTTATTGTATTATCAAGTCTTGGAATACCATGGCAAAGAGAAAAAGTGTATAATAAGTTTATAGAATTAAAAGATCAAGTATCAGATAATAGTGATGATGGAAGTATTTATAGAGAATATATTAAGAAGAATGATCAAACACTAGATAGAGATTATGATTTTAATTCATTAGTTCTTGGATATTATACAAAAGAAGTTGATTTCATAATATCAGGAGGTATAAGTAAAGGGTATAGAAAACCGTGGTATGATAAAAATAATCATACATATATATTTCAAAATTATGGTAATGGCACTGAATTTGGTCATTTTAAAATGAGATATGATATTAATGAGAATAATTTTTTGGGATATGAATATGTTGTAAGTAACAGTATTACCCAAACATTATTTATTGATGACTTTAATTTTGATAAAGTGCAGTATAACTGGATACAAGACAAAATAGAAAACTCTATAAATCAGATATATAAATCTCCTGATTGGTCAAGTGTGCATTATGGTGATAGAGGGTCTAATGTTACTAACAGCAACCTAACTTCTAACTGGGATGTCCCAAATATAGATACTGATAAGATTGATGTGATAACTTGGAATTGTGAATTTTTCCCCACTTTTGGAGACTCAACAATTGATGCTTTATCAGAGGTTGTTATGGATTTATATCCTGATATCATTGCTTTTCAAGAAATTAAGCAAAGAGGGTGGTTTGATAAGTTGATGGATAAACTTCCAGAATATGATTTTGTCATTTCAGAGCAATCATCTTTTATGGATCAGGCAATAATTTATAGAAATGATTTGATCAGGCTTGTAAATAGGTCAGAATTATTTGCGGAAAATGATTATAATTTTGCAGGTAGACCACCGCTTAAATGTGATCTCATATATCTTCCTAGTAATAAAAGATTATCTATTATAAATTTGCATATGAAGTGTTGCGATTCAGGTCTTGAAAGAAGAAAAAAAGCATCACAAATGTTGTATGATCATTTGGATAAGATGCTAAATAGTGAACATACAAATTATATTGTCTTAGGAGATTGGAATGATGATCTAAAGGATGCAGAAGGAGAACATTGCTTTGACCCATTTTTAAATGATGAAAGATATTTTTCCCCTACTTTTGATATAACATATGATATGGAACAGGCAAGTTATCCAAAAGAGCCATATTTTAGTTTTTTAGATCATATTTTTGTAACATATAGTTTATTAGATAATGATAACTATGTAGTTAGAACCATTCCTATTGATGAGTATATGGGAAGTTATGATATTTATGAGAAATATATTTCTGACCATATGCCTGTTTTATTTACATTTGAATAATCAATTATTGTATATTTAATTAATAACAAGAAGGGAAAGTAAGTAGAAATGTTATTGATTTGTCATTATATACTTCTTTTTTTTACAATTTTATCATTTTCAATTATGCAAGAATGTCCTCCTGCAGATACAATGTTTGTTATTCCAGAACAAGAAGATTGGGAAATTCCTCCTATTAATTCATGGGACCATTTAGAGGTTATGACATGGAATATTAAAACATTTCCTTTAAATGTAAACACGTTAAATGATGTTCAGGAAATTATATATGATTTGTTACCAGATATAATAAATTTTCAAGAGTTAAATAGTCAAAATGAACATGAAGAACTTGAAGCACTTTTACATGCATATGAATTTGTTTTAGATGATAATAATCCGTACTATGGGCTTGATATTGCTTATAGAAAAGATTGTGTAACTCTTATAGACTATGAAACGCTATTTAATAATAATGGATATGAATTTGCTTGGAGATATCCACTGAGTGCCAATTTTGTTTGGTCATGCGGGGATTCATTTTTAGAGTTTCAAATGATAAATGTACATTTTAAGTGTTGTAGTGATGGATTTGATAGAAGACTTGCTTCATCTCAAATTTTATCTGATTACATTGATATTCAAACAGAATATAATAAAAATGTAATATCAGTTGGAGACTATAATGATTCTTTAGATGATCCTGATAACAATAATTCATTATTACCATTAATTGATAATGATGATTTAATTTTCGTTGATTTTGAAATTGCTGAAGGATCAACATATTATTGGTCTTATCCATCATATCCTAGCCATATTGATCATATTTTAATTAATAGTAATTTGAGTGTTCAAAATTTCAACAGTACTGTTTCAACACTTAGAATAGATGATTATACAGGTTATAATTTTTATCATAATAATATATCTGATCATAGGCCTGTATATTGGAAAGCATATATTACATCACAAGGCATCCCAGATGGACTGATAATAAATGAAATTATGAATAACCCAGGGGTAGTAAATGAAGCTAGTGGAGAATGGTTTGAGTTAACAAATATAAGTAATGAATCTATTGATATTTTTGGACTTTCAATAAAAGATAATGATTTTGATGAGCATACTATAAATGAACACATCTTATTAGATCCAAATGAATATATTGTATTAGGGTCTTCATCTGTTTTTGAAGAAAATGGTAATATTAATATTGATTATCAGTATGATAATTTTAATCTTAGTAATGTTTGGGATGAAATTATTATTTCTCATCCAGCTGGTATTATTCTTGATGAGGTTGTTTACAACACACAAATTTTTCCAAATATAGAGGGTAGAAGCATGATGCTATTAGACCCTGTATTAGATAATAATCAATCAAATAATTGGGAATCTTCATCACAGCAAATGGATAGTGGTGATTATGGCACCCCTGGTGAGGAAAATTTTTCTTCATGCGATCCATATGGTGATATAAATTCTGATGGAGTAACTAATGTGCTTGATATAGTTTTATTAGTAGAGTATATCTTAGAAGGAAATAGTTTTAATAATATCCAGGAATGTCAAGGTGATATGGACCAAGATGGAACAATCAATGTAGTCGATATTGTTTTAGTAGTGAGTTATATATTAAATTAAGCCTAATGAAAAAACTTTTATTAGTTATATTACTTTCCTTCATATTCACTCAAGAAGAACAACCCTATCCTCCATTAGATCTTGTTTCTATGCCTACTGCTGGAACATTACCTAAAGGCGTTTTTGCTTTAGAAACATTATTAATGAAAGATGGTGGGATCCTCCCTAAAATGTTATTTGGTATTACAGATAAGTTCACTTTTGGTGTATCTTTTGGTATACAGCAGTTTATTGGTGTAGGCACTATGGAAAAAAATAAAAGTGCTCCAGAAGTTCAGATGAAATATAGACTATATGATGAAACAAGTACAATGCCAGCAATTTTACTTGGTTTAAATACTCAGGGGAAAGGTAGTTTTATAAACAGAACAGGCTTTGAAAGGTATGAACAAAAAGCATTAGGCCTTTATGTAATGGCTAGTAGAAATTGGGATGCTCTTGGAAACCTAGGGTTTCATTTTGGAATCAATAAAAATACTTTTGAAAATAATGATGGAGATGAAGATGTAAATTTATTTTTTGGAATTGATAAAGAAATCAATCAAAGTTTTTCATTGTTGTTAGAATATAATTTTGCACGAGATGATGATGAAATAAATGATTCTGATCCTGATTTAATTTTAAGAACTGGAAAAGGATATTTAAATGCTGGTCTAAGGTGGTCAGCAACTGATAATTTAATGTTAGAAATTAATGTAAATGATATTTTAAAAAATAATGAAAGTATATATAACCATAATAGCAATACAAGTGAAGAGTTAGATTCAATGAATAGAGAAATAAAAGTTATATATTATGAATATTTCTAACCCTTCTTGAATACAAAAGACATAACTTCAAAAATAAAAGATAAAGCAATTGAAAGCGGCTTTGACCTTTTTGGAGTTTCTTCTCCAATTATTGACAATAAAGATTCTGAAATTTTAAATAGATGGTTACGTCAAGGTAATCATGCTACTATGCATTGGATTGAAAAAAGGAAAGAAGAAAGAGAAAATATATATAAATACTTTCCTGAGATTAAATCAATCATTTCTTTAGGCTACAATTATTATACTGGACAAAACGATCTCAACTCACAAGAATATAAAATATCTAATTATGCATGGGGTGAAGATTATCATATTATTATAAAAAAAAAATTATATGAAATTATCACATGTATTGAAAATGAAATAAATAAAAAATTTAAATATAGGGTATGCGTTGATACTTCTCCCTTGCTTGAAAAAAAAATTGCTCAAAGAGCGGGCTTGGGATGGATTGGAAAGCATACAAATCTTATTAATGAAAATATAGGATCATGGTTTTTTTTATCAGAAATTTTATTAGATTTTGATCTTGAATATAATGATCCCTTTATAAAAGATCTTTGTGGAACATGTACAAGATGTATTGATGAATGTCCAACAGATGCTATATTTGAAGAATATAATTTAGATGCAAATAAATGTATATCTTACTTAACAATTGAGCATAAAGATGACATCCCAAAAAAATATAAAAATAAATTAGATAATTGGATTTATGGATGTGATATTTGTCAGCAAGTTTGTCCATGGAATAATAAGTTTTCTAAATTAAGTAATGATGAAAATTTTAAAATTCGAAAAAGTATTGAAAAAATGTCAAATCATGATTGGGATAATTTGACTGATTTACAATATAAATCAATATTTAAAAAAAGTGCAATAAAAAGAACAAAATATAAAGGCATCAAGAGGAATATACGTATGAATAATAAATGTTAGAAAAAATTGATTTAATAATTTTCTTTTTCATAAATAATAAAATTGCTAATCCTGTATTTGATTTTATAATGCCACTATTTGATGAACCAAAAGCATGGATTCCATTTATACTAATATTTTGGCTATTATTAGCCTATAAAGATAAAAATAATAGAATGATACTTTTAATATTGGTCCCAATAATAATTTTATTTTGCGATCAAATAGGAGGACTTATTAAAGATCTAGAACTAAGAGATAGACCGTGGTTTGGACTAGGCTTAGAAAATGTAAGGCATTTAGGTGGTCTAGGAGGAAAACATTCCTCTTTCCCATCAAATCATGCTGCTAATATCTCAGGGATAGCATTTCTCTTCTCAAGTTTATATCCAAAATATAAGTTATATTTTTGGTCATATGCTTTGACAGTAATAATCTCAAGGGTGTATATTGGTGTTCATTATCCCTTTGATGTATTTTCTGGATTTATTTTAGGTGTGAGTATATCTTTTATACTAATAAAACTTTATAAAAAAATGAATAAGTTTATGCTAAAACGCTAACTTGTTTTTTTGTCTTACGTAAGTTGTGAAATTTTACTTTACCATCAATCATAGCAAATAAAGTATAATCTTTTCCTTTTCCTACATTCTTTCCAGGATGAATTTTAGTTCCATTTTGCTTAACAAGAATGGATCCAGCAGTTACGAATTGACCATCAGCTCTTTTAACCCCAAGCATTTTAGGATTACTATCTCTTCCATTTTTTGAACTTCCCATTCCTTTTTTATGTGCCATAATTAAATCCTATTTCTTTGTGGTTTTTTTAGCTGCTGGTTTAAGTTTAGCAGTTTTCTTTACAGATGTTTTTTTAGCAGCTGAAGAAGCACTTTTTGCTTTTGTTGCAGTTTTCTTAACAGCTGTTGTTGCTAGGAGCTTATCTATTTGTAGAAGAGTGTAAGGCTGCCTATGACCATTTTTTTTCTGATAGCCTTTTCTTCTTTTCATTTTAAAAACAATAACTTTTGAATCTTTAAAATGAGAATCAACTTTTCCTTTAACAGAAAAAGATTTTATATATGGGTTACCAATTTGTCTTTTTTTGCCATCAAAGAAATAAAGAACCTCATTAAACTCCATAGAACTTCCTGGCTTTAAATCCTTTTGATAAGGAATCTTTACCTTTTCTCCTGCAGTAAGTAAAATTTGTTGACCCTTGTAATTTATTAATGCTTCCATCTGTCCTCTTAATTAGCTCGGTAATTTATTTAATAATTTATTAAATATCCAAGATTAAACTTCATTAGTTATATCCTTCTTTCTTTTCTTCGAAAAAATTCTATATTGATTTGATTTTAGATTTGGATCAACTTTCAAATTAATCCATATCCAGTTTTTAAAGATAAGTTTATTTATAACAGATTTTTTGGTGTTAAGAATATAATCATTCATTTTCTCATTTACATATATAATTAATCTTTTGTCAGAAAATTTTGTTTTGAATCTTTTCAGCCAATTTTCTATTTTAGTGAGAGTTGCATCTTTAGACTTAATTCGACCCAAACCATTACATTCTTTACATTCATCTGTTAGTGTATGTAAGAGACTTAGCCCAATTCTTTGACGTGTCATTTGAAGAAGACCAAATTCAGAAAATTCTGAAATTGAAACTTTTGCTCTATCTTTTTTAAGAAGTTTCTTTAATTCATCGTACACTTTTTTTCTATTCTTAGTATTTATTAAATCAATAAAGTCAATAACTATTAAGCCCCCAATATCTCTTATTCGAAGTTGCCTTGCTATCTCTTGTGCAGCTTCAAGATTTATTTTAAGAGAATTTTCTTCGTGGTTTCCTTTGCCGATAAATCGTCCACTATTTACATCGACAACAACCATTGCTTCTGTATGATCTATTATAAGATATGATCCGCTTTTTAACCATGCTTTATTTTTTAAGGACTTTGTTATTTGATCCTCAATATTATTATTATCAAAAATTGGAAGCTTTGATTTATAAAGTTCAATATTTTTAGTTTGTTTAGGGCTCGTATCTTTTGTGTAAGAATATATTTTATTATATAATTGTTTATTATCAGTGTATATTTTATTTATATCCTCTGTAAATAGATCGCGTATAATCATATTAGTTATATTATGATCATTGTACACAAGTGCTGGTGCCTCATTTGATTTTATTCTAGTGTTAATATCATCCCATTCAGTCGTTAATTTATTTAAGTCTTTTTCTATAATTTTTTGATCTTTTCCTGAAGTAATAGTTCGAACAATAATCCCACAATCTTTTGGTTTAATAGATTTAATAATCTGTCTTAATCTTGTTTTCTCATATCTATCACGAATTTTTTTAGAAACTCCTATATATCTTTGATTTGGAACAAGAACTATAAGATTTCCAGAGATTGAAAGGTTATTACTTACTCTAGGACCTTTCCCACTGAAAGGTTCCTTGATTACCTGTACAAGAATATCATCTCCTATTTCATAATCAATACTTTTCTTTGAGTGCGATATTTTTTTTTCTTCATCGAAAGATTTATCATTAATTGAATATTTATCTATAACTTCAGAAAAGGGTAGAAATGCATTAATATGATATCCTATATCAACAAATGCAGCTTGCATACCAGGAATTACATTTTGTACTTTTCCTTTATAAATATTCCCAACCATTTTTTTATGATCAGGACGTTCTATATATAAGTCTACTAAATTTTGGTTTTCTAGTACAGCTATACGTGTGCTACCAATAGTAGAGTTTATATATATTTCCTTGGTAATTTTCATAAATGTACCTCGTTATATATTTTAAATACTATTTATGAAATTTAAATTAGTTTGTTTTAATTTGAGGTGAATTAGAAGTAGATAAATCATTATATAAATATTGTGTAAATAAGAATATAAAATAAAAATAAAAATAAAAATAAAAAAAATAATCTAATTCAAAATAAAACTAAATATTTAAATCTCAAACCCAAAGTTAATAATAATTTATTTTAAAAATCTAATAAAAATATTTTTATTAGTTGTACCATTTTTTTCTTACTATTAAATTATTAATATAGAATGTTACTAATTTTTAGAAAGGTAATTAGAAATGGCTTATATTATTGCTGATCCTTGTGTAAGCACTTGCGATACAGCTTGCGTAGAAGTTTGTCCAGTTGATTGTATACATGGTCCTAATGATAAAGAAGGGGCTGGAGCTGAAGCAAAAGAACCAGGTTTTGATCCAACTGATAAACAATTATATATTGATCCAGAAGAATGTATAGATTGTGGTGTTTGTGAACCAGAATGTCCAGTAGAAGCAATTTTTGAAGAAGATGCTGTGCCAGAAGAATGGTCAAAATTTATAAAAATAAATTATGATTATTTTGGGCGAGAATATGATGGTTAAAAGTGTAAATTAATTAAATAGCATTTTTTAATAAACAGCTGCTTTTATGCAGCTGTTTTTAATTATATAGATAATGAGTGATATAAAAACAAATATTATTGAAAAACTTAAAACTATTAGTTATCCAGGATTTAATAGAGATATAGTATCTTTTGGGATAATTAAAGATATTCTAATTAGAAAAAATAATGCTATTGATTTTATTTTAAGTGTTAAAACAGATAATGACAAGCATAAAGAAATTATTAAAAAGAGTATAAGAAATTTAATTAGTGATGAATTCCAATTTGAAGATATTAATATTGAATTTTTGGATGAGGAGTCATTAACAAATAATAGAAATTCTTTAAATATCAAAAATATTATTGCTTTTGCTAGCTGTAAAGGTGGAGTTGGAAAATCTACAATTTCATTAAATGTGGCTTGCCAATTAGCTAAAGAATATAAAGTTGGATATTTAGATTTAGATATTTATGGTCCTAGTTTACCAATAATGATTGGTTATGATAAACAGCCAATACTTAAAGATAATAAATTAGTTCCAATTAAAAAGTTTGGCATGAAATTTATGTCTTTTGGCTTTTTAAATAATGAAAATTCTCCTGCAATTTGGAGAGGCCCTATGGTTGCTAGGATGACTCAGCAGTTTTTTGATAATGTAGATTGGGGTGAATTAGATTATTTGATTTTAGATTTACCCCCAGGGACTGGCGATATACAACTTACTTTAGTGCAAAAAATACAATTAACTGGATCTGTTATAATAACAACACCGCAAGATCTATCTCTAGCTGATGTAAAAAAAGGATCAGATATGTTTGAAAAAGTTAACGTTCCTCTAATAGGTGTAATAGAGAATATGTCTCAACTTTCTATTTCAGGAAAATTAAATAATTTTCATAAAAGTTCTAATTTGGAATTATTAATTAATAAAAATAAAATAAATATTCAAGATAATGGAGAATTTAATTTTTCTCTTGATATTTTTAAGGGTAGTAGTGGAGAATTAGAAAGTAATAGATTGAATATTCCATTATTAGGAAAATTATATATTGACCCACTCCTATCAGAATGCTCTGATAATGGAGTCCCATATATGGTAACAGTATCCAATACAAAAAATTTCTTAGAGTTTGAAAAAATATCTAAGAAAATAGCAACTTTTCACTAGTTTAAAGTTTTCTAAAATTGATTAAGGATAAAAAATTAGTATAATAAAAAAAAATACACCTGTACATATTGCTATTATTATGGATGGAAATGGTAGGTGGGCATCCTTAAATGATAAAAATAGAATTTATGGTCATAAAAATGGTGTGAAGGCTGTAAAAAAAATAACAGAATACTGTGTTGAGATAGGAGTTAAATTTTTAACGTTATATACATTCTCAAATGAAAATTGGAAAAGACCTAAATCTGAAGTAGTTTCTTTAATGAATCTTCTTGTTAAATCCCTAGATGATCAACTTGGACTTATAATGAACAATAACATTAAATTGAATATGATAGGAGATATTAGTAAACTTGATTTTATTACAAGAAAAAAACTTAATTCCGTAATAAAAAAAACAAATAAACATACCGGATTAAATTTAAATTTAGCAATTAGCTATGGAAGTCGTCAGGAAATTGTAAATGGAATCAATATGCTTCTAAAACAAAAAAACATTAAAAAAATAAATGAAAATGATTTTAATTCATATTTGTATACATTAAATATACCTGATCCAGATTTATTAATTAGGACTGGCAAAGAATCTCGACTTTCAAATTTTTTATTATGGCAAATTGCATATTCAGAAATTTATTTTTCTGATGTATATTGGCCAGATTTTGATAAACAAGAATTAGAGAAAGCTATTTTAGATTTTCAAAAAAGAGAAAGACGTTATGGAAAGATTGATTAGTAAATTTTTTTCAGCAGTAATATTTGTATCTTTTTTATTTAATCAAGAAATGATAATAAATAATATTGATATTAGAGGACTTATTACTGCTTCAGAAAAACAAATTTTCAGAAATTCTGGATTAAGGCCTAGTGAACCCTTCATGGATAACAACAACAATAATAATTTTGATGAAGGAGAACAATTTACAGATATCAATAATAATGGATTATATGATTTTGGTTCTAAAATATTTAGAGGGGACGAATTTAACAATGCTATTAATAACCTATGGAGATTAAATGTTTTTTCTGATATCCAAATATCAGTAATTGACTCTTATGATGATTATATTAACATTCTAATAGAAGTTGAGGAACTTCCCATTCTAAATAATCTAAATATTAAAGGCAATAATAAGATTAAAGATAATAAAATAATTGAAGTAAGTAATCTAAAAAAAACTCAAAGAGTTTCACTTAATGATATCTATAATGCAAAAAATTCTATTAAAGAAGCATATGCTGAACAAAATTATCACAGTGCAATTGTTGATATACAATTAAAAGATAATCAAACTGATTATTCAAAAGATGTATCGATTGAAATCATTGAAAATAATAAGTTGAAAATTAAAAGTATCGATTTTATTGGAAATAAAAATATTTCAAAAAAAAATCTTTTAAAAAATTGCCAATATCTATCTGAAAAAAAATGGTATAAATTTTGGAAAGGTGATTTCAACCAAGATGAATTAAACTTAGATGTAATTAATTTTGAAATGCTTTATAAAAATCATGGTTACAGAGATGTACAGATAGAAGAACCAATTATTGCTTATAATGAGGATGGTATATCTATAAAAATAGAAATTGATGAAGGTGAAGTGAATTATTATGGAACCTTTAATTTTGAAGGAAATATAAAGTTTACTGATTCTGAATTATTAAAATCTATTGGTTTAAAAACTGATCAGATGTATTCTGAAAATGAATTTAATATGGCGCTTTATAATTTGAACTCTACGTATATGGATGAAGGTTTTTATTTTATCAATATAAGTAATAGTGTAATCCCTGTAGGAACAAATAAATTAAATGTAAGTTTTAAAATTAATGAAAGTGAAAAAACGAAAATTAGAAAAATAATTATTTCAGGTAATGATAAAACTCATGATAATGTTATTAGGCGAGAATTAGAAATAATTCCTGGAGATGTTTTTAGTATGAAGAAAATTGAAGATAGTTATAGAAGAATATTTATGTTAGATTATTTTGAAAATGTTGATCCTAGAATAATAAATATAGGAGAAGCTACGAACATAGTTGACCTTGAGTTTGATGTTTTAGAAAAGGAAACAGGAAGAGCAAATTTCTCTATGGGCTACAATGAAATTCATGGATTAACTGGTGGTGGTGGATTTGATTTTTCTAATTTTAGAGGAAAAGGTCAAATGCTTTCAGTGTCATATAATAGAGGTCTACAAAATCAAAATCAATTTGGAACACAAAACACTTCTTATTCAAATAATAATAACAGTGATTTTGAATCGTTTTCATTTAGTTTTAGAGAACCAAGAATTTTTGATTCAGGAAATTCCATAGGTTTTTCATACTCACATAGTGAACAGGGAAGAGGGTCAAGTAATTTACTGCAATATGATACTGAATCTGATAGAATTTCAGTTTTATTTGGACGGAGATTTAATTGGCCTGATCGTTATTTTAAAGGCTCTTGGTCTTTTACTATGAGGAATACTAAGTACATAGGAGAATTAAGCTCATTACAAGATGATTTTGATGAAAGTATTATTATCGAAGAAAATTCTGAAGAAGGTCATGCATCCAGAACAGGAGTATCCTTAACTCAAACAATTTCAAGGGATAGTAGAAATCATCCCCAATTTCCAACAAGTGGTTCTAAATTTATATGGCAAAGTACATTTTCTGGAGATATTTTAGGGGGAAATGAAAATTATCATAAACATACTTTTGATTTTAATTGGTTTAATGAAATGTATGATAATATTGCTTTGTATCAAAACTATACTTTTGGAACATTAGTTGAATTAGGAAATAATCAATTTCTTCCTTATAGTGCAAGGTTCTTACTTGGTGGAAGCGGTCTTCCGTATGGTGAAATGTTAAGGGGGTACCCAGATAATGGAATTGGCCCAAAAGTAAATACAGGATATTATTATAATTATAGTGGTGGAAAAGTTATGATGAAATATTCTGCAGAATTAAGATATAAATTATCAGATGAACCAATTATGTTTCTTCATTTTTTTGCTGAAGCTGGTAATATTTGGTCTGATTTTAATACAGTAGATATTTTTAAATTAAAGAGATCAATTGGAATGGGATTTAGAATAAACATGCCAATGCTAGGAACCCTAGGTTATGATGTTGGCTATGGATTTGATAGTATTTATGATGATCCAGAGCATCCAAGGCACAATGAGCCGTATGGATGGGAGCAACATATAATTTTTGGTATGCCAATGAATTAATAAAAAAGGAGATTAATTGTGAAAAGAATAAACAAATTAATTATAGTACTATTTCTATTTTCTGTATCTTTTTCGGATACAAAAATAGGTTATATCGATTCTCAAGTGATTATGACTCAATATGAAGATGTGCAACAAGTACAAGTTGAGTTAGAAAAAGAACAGAAGAGACTAGAAGTTGTTTACAAAAAAAATGTAGCATCTTATGATAGTTTAAGACAGGCCTTAGAAACTGGTAGTATCATTTTAAGTAAAGAAAAAATTAATCAAATGGAAAATCAGTTATTGCAAAAGCAAAAAGAAATTGAAGATTTTCAATTAAAATATTTTGGTCCTCAAGGAGAGTTATATAAGATGCAGGAAAGACTATTGCAGCCAATTCTAGAAGTTATTGATTTAGCAATACAAAATATAGGTAAAGAAAAGGGGTATGATTATATTTTTGATGCAGTCCAAGGTTCTATTGTATATGCATTAGATGCAAATAATTTAACATTAGATATTCTTGAAGAGTTAAAAAAAATAAATATAGATAGAGAAAAAGAATAATTTTTATGCTTTCAGTCCAATATATTTCAGATAATATAAATGGTGAAATTGTAGGTAATCCTGATTTTGAAATAAAAGGTATATGTGATCTGGAAAAAGGTAAGAAAGATTGTCTGACTTATATAAAAAAAACATCATATGAAAAATATTTAGTTAATACAAAAGCTTCTGTAATTATTGTTAGTAAAAATTTTAAGATTATAGATAAAAATAAAATTTTTATTAAAGTTTCACATCCTGGAAAAGCATTTATAAAAGTGCTCGATAAAGTCAAATATATTTCTTCCTTTAAAAATAAAATTGAAAAACATAAAAGTTCAGATAGATCATTTGATGATAATGTAATTATATCAGAAAATGTTTATATTGGAGGTAAGGTCAAAATTGGGAAAAATACAACAATCTATCCTGGCTGTTATATTGGGGATCATTGTACAATTGGGAATAATGTCACTTTATTTTCTAATATATCTATTTATGATCATACAGAAATAGGCAATGATTGCAGGATTGATGCAGGCACTGTAATAGGTTCAGATGGATTTGGTTTGATAAATGAAAATAATATTAATTATTCAATTCCACATATTGGGAAGGTGATTATTGGTCACGATGTTTTTATTGGTTCTAATTGTAGTATTGATCGAGGGACAATAGGAAATACTATAATTGGTAATAACTGTAGATTAGATAATTTAATTCAAATTGCACATAATGTTAAGGTTGGAAATAATTGTATAATAGCAGGTCAAGCAGGAATAGCTGGAAGCACAATAATTGGTGATAATGTAACAATAGCTGGTAGAGCAGGAATAATAGATCATTTATTAATAGGTGATAATTCAGTAATTACTGCTCATTCTCTTGTTTGTAAATCATTAGAAAAAAATTCCTTTGTATCTGGGAATCCAGCTATAGATCATAAAGAAAGATTAAAACAAATAGTAGCTATAAAAAAAATGACAAAATATAAGTAGTGAGTTATTATGCATAATCAAAAAACTATTTTAAATGAAATTTCTTTTTCAGGTATTGGGCTACATACCGGGGCCCAATCAAATATTAATTTAAAACCAGCTCCAATAGATACTGGCGTTGTATTTATCCGTACAGATTTAGAAAAGCAAGTGCATATAAAAGCGATACTTGATAATGTAATTGATACAGTAAGGGGAACCAATATAGGTGTTGATGAAATCAGAATTTTCACAGTTGAACATTTGTTGTCAGCAATATATGCTCTAGAAATTGATAATGTTTACATTGAAATAGATAATATTGAGCCTCCTATTTTAGATGGAAGTAGTACAGATTTTTATAAAGGAATTTTAAAAGCAGGTTTAAAGGAATTAGATAAAAAAAAGAAATATATAAAAATAATAGATCCAATTTTATTTTACGATGAAAAATCTAATATAAAACTAGAAATATTTCCTTCTGATGAATTCTCAGTTTCTTTTGAATGTGATTTTGAGTTTGGTAATATAGGTAAACAAATTTTCAAATTAAATTCATTAAAAAACTATGCCAAAGAAATCAGTGCAGCTAGAACATTTTGCTCTTTAGATGAGTTGACTTATTTAAAAGAAAATGATTTAATTAAAGGTGGTGATATTAATATGGGTATTATTTTTTTAAATAATAATGATACAAATGACCTTATTGAAGTTAAAAAAAATTTAAATCTAGATATTGATATTCATAAGTCTACTTCACAAACCTTAAATAATATTCAATTAAGATATGATGATGAGCCTGTAAGACATAAAATTTTAGATCTTATTGGCGATTTATCTTTATTAGGTAAACCTATTTTAGGGCATGTAAAATCTTATAAGAGTGGTCACAGAACAAATATAGAATTTGCTAAAATGATACAGTCCTCTTTTTCTACTTTTAAGTTTAATAAAAAAGAAATAAAAAATACAATTCCTCACAGAGATCCTTTCCTTTTAATTGATAAAATTATTGGGGGTGTCCCAGGTAAAACAGTAACAGCAATTAAACATGTATCCTTAGATGATTATTTTTTTAAAGGACATTTTCCAGATAATCCTATTATGCCTGGTGTATTAATTTTAGAATGTATGGCACAAGCAAGTTGTTTCCTTTCTTTAGATAAAATTTTAGATAAACAAAATAAAATGATGCTTTTTTCTATTATAGATAGTGCTAAATTTATTAAGAAAGTTGTTCCTGGTGATGACTTGTATATAGAAGTTGAATTAAAAAAAATTAAATTAGGAACTGCTAGTCTAAGAGGTATAGCAAAAGTAAATAATGAAATAGTATCTAAAGCTGAATTTAAAGCGACTATAGTAAATAAAAATGACTGATAAAATACATAGTACTTCAATAATTAATCCAAAAGCAAATATTCATGAAAGTGTCATCATCGGACCTTATTGTATAGTTGAAGAAAATGTAACTATTGATGAAGGAAACATAATTAAACCTTATGTTCAAATTAAGTCTAATACAAAGATAGGTAAAAATAATTTTATCTATCAAGGTTCAATTATTGGGGAGGACCCTCAAGATTTAAAATATGCTGGTGAAAAAACTTTTTTAGAGATTGGCAATAATAATATTATTAGAGAGTTTTGTACATTAAATAGAGGAACTGATTATTCATATAAAACTCAAATAGGAAATGATTGTCTTTTAATGGCATATGTTCATATAGCACATGATTGTATAGTAGAAGATAAAGTTATTTTAGCAAATGGTGTTCAACTTGGAGGACATGTAAAAGTAGGTTATCATGCAACAATAGGGGGGATGTCACCTGTTCACCAATTTTGTAAAATTGGGGAACATTCATTTATTGGGGGACATAGAATAGCATTACAAGATGTCCCTCCATATATATTAGCAACTGGTGAACCCTTAAAATTTTCAGGATTAAATAGTATTGGTCTTAGAAGAAGACAGTTTGATTTAAAAACTAGAAGTTTAATCAAAAATGCATATAAATTAATTTATAAATCTAAGTTTAATACAAAAGATGCTATAAAGAAAATAAAAGATGATCTAGAGAAAATAGATGAAATTAGAACTATAATTAATTTTATTGAAGAAAGTGAAAGAGGGATCATTTAAATTTATAATACTATTTCTTTTTTGGATATATTATTGTCTCCCCAGTAATATTTCACTGAATTCATATGATTTTGTTTATATTGATATTATTCCATTAGAAGTCTCAAAAAATAATATTGGTCTAAGAAATTCAAGAGTGGATAATAAATATAGAATTTCATTTCAAACACAAAATTGGATAGCTGATAATCTGTATTTTTATGGTGGATTTTCTCCATCTTTAAAGGATAAGATAGATATTGCTTATAATTTAAGTTTTGGATATCAAAAAAAATTGGATTATTCAAAAATAAAAAATTTAATTCTTGATTTTGGATATTATTCAAGTAGATATAAGTCAAATTCAAATGAAGAGTTTAAATGGACTTCAGGATCGATGATTTTTGATATTAAATTTAAAAATATTCATTTTCTTCCATCATGGACTTATATTTTTAATAATCAAAATGATGAAAATAAATCATTTATAAATTTAGATTTTTTATTCAATTTAAATAAAAGTTGTGTTTTGAAATCAGCTTTACAATTATATGATAATGAAAATGAAATACAAATATTGCCTTCAATATCATTAAAATATAAAATATGAAAAATATTGGAATTTTAGGATCAACAGGTTCAGTAGGCAAGCAAACACTTGATGTAATAAGAAATCATAAAGATAAATTTAATATTGTTTTTTTATCTGCTCATTCAAATACAGATTTATTATTAAAACAAGCTATTGAATTTAAGCCTCAATTTATAGCTGTCTCAAATGATCAAATTAAAAAAGAATCAATAGGAATATTTGAGAATGTGAAAATCTTATATGGAAAAGATGGTATTCTTGAATTGTGCCAAAATAATGATTGTGATTTAATTTTAAATTCTATTGTAGGTTATAGTGGCTTAGAACCTACACTAAAAATAATAAATGCAGGCATTGATTTAGCATTATCAAATAAAGAAAGCATTGTACAAGCTGGCCATTTAGTAATGGATTTAGCTAAGAAAAAAAAAGTTAATATCTTTCCAGTAGATAGTGAGCACAGTGCTATATGGCAATGTTTGATAGGTGAAAATCATAATACAATTAAGAAACTTATATTAACAGCATCTGGTGGCCCCTTTAGGAAAACTCCTTTAAATCAATTTCCAAGTATTACTAAAAAAGATGCTCTTAATCATCCAAATTGGAGTATGGGAAATAAGATTAGTATCGATTCAGCAACTATGATGAATAAAGGGTTTGAATTAATTGAAGCTTGTTGGCTATTCGATATAGGAATAGATAAAGTTGAAATAGTTGTTCATCCTCAATCAATTATACATTCTATGGTTGAATTTATTGATGGATCAATTAAAGCTCAGCTATCTAATCCTGATATGCGACTTCCAATACAGTTTGCATTATCTTATCCTGAAAGATATCATTTAAATAATTTAGATTTTAATATTTCTAATTTTTCAAAATTAAATTTTGAACAAGTAGATATGAAAAAGTTTAAGTGTATAAAATTAGCATACCAGGCAATTGAGCTAGGCGATTCATTCCCAACAGTTTTAAACGTTTCAAATGATTTATTAGTAGATTTGTTTTTAAAAGAGGTTATAGAATTCGATATGATTCCAAAATATATTGAAGAGGTTATGAATTCTCACGAAAGAGTAAAAAATCCAAATATAGATCAGATCGCTGATATAATAAATTCAATCAAATTATATATAAAGGAAAAAATAAAAATATGATATACTTACTTTCATTTATTGTTGTTATTGGCTTACCTGTATTCCTACATGAACTTGGACATTTTCTTGCAGCTCGTTCTGTCGGAATTAGAGTAGAAAAATTTTATATTGGTTTTAACCTATTTGGTTTAGGATTGAAAAAGAAAATTAAAGAAACAGAATATGGAATTGGCTTATTTCCACTAGGTGGTTATGTTAAAGTTGCTGGAATTTTAGATGAAAGTATGGATGAAGAATATTCTGGATCAGATGATGAATTTAGATCAAAAAATGTTTTACAAAAAATTTGGTTTTTATCAGCTGGAGTTATAATGAATTTTATTTTATCTTCTTTTATATTTGGTATTTTTACATTTATTAATGGTGTACCTGAAATAGTAAATGAACCAATTATTAAAGATGTGGCAGAAATAATTGATGAAAAAGATGGAAAGTCTCCTGCTTATACAGCTGATATTCAGGCAGGTGATAAAATTATTTCTGTAAATAATATTAGAGTAAATTCATGGGATGAGATGTCATCTATCATCAATAATAATCCAAATAAAAATATAGATTTGATTTTAGAAAGAAATGGAAATACATTAAATAAAGAAATTTTGACAAGTAGTACAATGCAATTTAAAAATGGTAAAATGTTAGATGTCGGGATTATAGGAATTATGCCTAATTATAATATTATTGAATTTGGTTTTTTCAAGTCAATGATTAGTGGATGGAAACAAACATACTCATGGATAGAAATAATGTTATCAAGTTTATTTTCTCTTATGACTGGGAATATCTCATTAGATCAATTATCTGGACCCTTAGGTATAGCAACTATTGCTGGAGATACTGCTCAAACAGGGGGAATCATAGCTCTAGTTATGCTTATGGCAATTATAAGTGTTAATCTTGGAATAATTAATATTCTTCCTATCCCAGGTCTTGATGGTGGCCATGTTTTTATAGCTTTGATAGAAGGCATAATTAGAAGAGAACTTCCATTAAAAGTTAAATATGGAATTCAAACATTTGGTTTTGTTTTACTTATGATTTTATTTATTTTTGTATTTTATAATGATATAAGAAATTTATTTTAATAAATGTTTTAAAGTATAGTGTTTTACTCATTATTAATTAACAAACTAAATGCTGTAGTTAATTTCAGAACTTTATGATTAGAATTAATTAAATGGTTTGTAATTATTTTAGAGGTATTCTTCATTATCTTATAACCAATTTCTTCATTGTCTTCACATAATTCAAATAAATCATTAAATCCTAAACGGGCAATTTCACAATTTATACTTGCTTTTACAGTAGCAGTTCTTTTTTTGTCAACATTAAATAGAGAAATTTCTCCAAAGCTAATTGTATGTTTTTCAGAATTCAATTTAATTAATTCTTTTTCTCTATTATCGAGATTTTTATATTTATTTGTAGGTAAAGTTAGAGCTTTTGATACAGTTATTTTTCCATTAAGTAAAAATAAAATTGAATTTCCATCATCTCCTTCTTTAATAATTATTTCATCAGTAGAATAATTGTTAATCTCCATTTTATCAGTAAACTTTTTAATTTCTTCAATTTTCAAATCTTTGAAAATTGGGTAATCTATAAATTTTTCATGATTAATTTTATTTTTCATTTTAATATTAAAGCTCCTTGCCCTTTTTGGATAATTGTATTTTTATCTGGATTTAGTAGTACATTTAATTTATTTTTTTCACTAAGTGAATGACCAGCCTCTTTTATTTTTTTTTCAATAAATTTATCTAATACTGAATTATCAGAAGAAAGAATTTCAGAAATTCCAACACTTTCTTCATTATTATATAGGCCCAAACAAATATTTCCTTTATCACTAAATATATATTCGTGAAACTCTCCAAATGATTTCCCTATATAATCATTTGGGATATTACAGCTAGCTATTGAATTATTTGAACTTACATCAATTAATGTATCTATTGTTAGAGCTGCCCCAGGTTCAACAATATTTGATATAGCCATGAAGGATGTGAAATCATCTGTACTAAGGATTACATCTACATTTGCTCTTTTTAAAAATGGAATTTTATTTTTATCATTCATTTGAGCTATTACTTTTATTTTATTTGATATTTTTTTTATTGTTAATGTAGCTAAAATGACTTTTTCATCTTCATTAGAATAATTATCATTTAAAAGTAATACATATTTTGCTTCCAATGTATTTGCCTTGTCCAGTACTGAATCTAATGTATAATCACCCCTAACAAATTTTATTAATGGGAAAGAAGACAGAATATTGTCAATTTCATTTTGGGGTTGATCATTTACTAGAACTATTTGAATATTTTTTGAATCTTTATTATCAGTAAGTTCTTTAATTAAGTTAACAATATTTGCACTCCACCCACAAACCAATATATGATTTACTAAATTTATTTTTTCCAATCCTTTCCCCTCCATAATTTTTTTTGTTATCACTTTTGATGATATCGTAGCAGTTGTTATTGCAATAAGAATTATTCCAGATATCATAACAATAACTGCTAAAAATCTACCAAGACCAGTTGTTGGAGCCATGTCTCCATATCCAACAGTTGTCATGGTTACAATTGCCCACCATAACGAATTTTTTATATCTCTAAAAGATCCTGGTTCTATAATGGAAATCAAGACTGCACCTAATATCCAAACTATCAATATACCAAGAAAAACTTTTAAAAGATTATTGTTTTTTAAGTTATTAATTATGTTTTTATAGCTAAACATGTTCAAATCTATTAAAAATTATAAAATATTTTATGATTTTATTTTATATCCTGTTTTAAAAAAATATGTTGCTAATGCTGTAAATAAACAGCTAAATCCAAAACACAAAACAAGTGAAATTAAATTTGAATTTTCCTCAAGACCTATGGTAGCATATCTAAGTCCACTAATCATCCAATAAATTGGATTTATATATGAAATGTTTCTCCAAAATGGTGGTAGCATATCTAGTGAATAAAAAACTCCACCTAAAAAAGTCATCGGCATAAATACAAAATTTGTAAAACTGCCTATTTCATCCCATGATTTGGCATATACCCCAATTATAACTCCAAAAGCAGAGAATGTCCATGATACTGTAAGTAAATAAAAAATTGTAAGTATAAAATTTTCAATAATTAGATCTGTCATAAATAGACAGATCACTAAAATTCCTAATCCACAAATTAATCCTCTAAGTGCTCCTCCAATAATATATCCCAAACTAATTTCAAATCCAGATAAAGGAGCAATAAGAATATCTTCTATAAATTTTAAATATTTACCTTGCATAATACTTGAAGCACTATTTTGATATGCCTGATTTATAACAGACATCATAGCAAGCCCAGGTACAATAAAATTAATATATGGAACACCATCAATAGAGCTTATTCTAGTACCTAAAGTTGTCCCAAAAACTATAATATAAAGTAATGATGAAATTAGTGCAGGAATAATTGTTTGTTTATATAGAACAACAAAGCGGTAAATTTCACGTCTTAAAAATGTTAAAAATTCAATATTCATCTAATTGGTTAACTTCAAAAAAGCATCCTCTAGAGAGCTGTTTATAATGTTTATATTTTCTATTTTCGTATATTTTTCAACATGGCTAATAATTTTTGCGATATCTTTACTTGCTTTTTTTGAATGGATCTTTAGGATCTTATCATTTATTGTATATTCATAATCATTTGGTAAGATAATATTTTTTTTATGTTTTAATTCTATTTCTATAGTACTTAAACTAACTTCATTTATAATAGATCGAGTATCTCCCCTTTTGATAATTTCGCCATTATTGATGATTGCAACCTGATCACATAATTTTTCTGCTTCTTCAATGTAATGGGTAGTTAATAAAATAGTTTTTCCTTCATTATTTAATAATGTCAAATAATCCCAAAGCATATGTCTTAATTCAATATCTACTCCTGCTGTTGGTTCATCAAGTATTAAAATAGGGGGGTCATGTACAAGTGCTTTTGCTATTTGAACTCTTCTTTTCATTCCACCAGAAAGATGCCTTGCTGTATTATTTCTTTTATCATAGATGTTTAATTTTTTTAATACTTCATCTACTTTTTTAAAAGCTATTTTTGAAGGTACTCCATAATATCCAGCTTGAAATTCTAAAATTTTTTTTATTGTAAAAAAAACATCTAAATTAATTTCTTGAGGAGATAACCCAATAGATCTTCTAGCATTTTTATAATCACTTATAACATCAAAATTTAAGATTTTAGCTTTTCCAGAAGTCATATTTATAAGACCAGTTAAAATACCTATAGTAGTTGTTTTTCCTGCACCATTTGGTCCGAGTAATCCAAAAAAAGATCCTTTAGGAATTACAAGATCAATACCTTTTAAGGCTTCAAGGCCAGTATCATAAGTTTTTCTAAGTGACTGAATATCTATAGCATTCATGACTATTAATTTAAGTTAAATAGAAAAGTAATTTAGATATGTTTTTTTAATGTTACTATACATTCAATATGAGGTGTATGAGGGAACATATCAATAGGTTGTATATCATCAACATTGAAACCATTATCATTAAAAATTCTCACATCTCTTGCTTGTGTAGATGGATTGCATGAAACATACACAATCTTACTTGGAGAAAGATCAATGATATCATTTGTCACCTGCGGATGTAAGCCTGGTCTAGGTGGATCAATTATAATGGTATTAGGTTTTTCAATATCTAGATTACTATTACTAAAAAAAACTTTGAGGTCACTTACATAAAAGTGTGTGTTTGAGATATTATTCATGTTAGCATTAAATTTGGCATCATCAATTGCCTCTTCAACAAGCTCAATTCCATATACTTTTTTAACAAATTTTGATATAAATATAGAAATTGTTCCCGTTCCACAATATAAATCATAGACAACATCATTTTTATTAAAAGCCGCTGTTTTTACTATGTAATCATATAATGATTTTACTTGATAAGAATTTGTTTGGAAGAAAGAATTTGCTGAGATTTTGAATTTATATTGACCTATTTTTTCATGGATAAATGATGATCCCTGGATGGTTTTCGTATAGCCTCTAGCAGTATTGTTTTTTTCTGCATTAATTGTATTAACAATACTAGTAATGTCTGGATTTTTTTCTAATAGTTTCTCTGAAAATTTGCTAATTAATTTTTTATTAAATCCTGAGGTTACAATATTAACCATAAGCTCATTTGTATGAATGCCTACTCTAATAACAAGATAACGAAGAAACCCTGTGTGTTTAACAACATTATAAGCAATCATTTTCTCACTGTTTGCGACTTGTTTTACAATATTAGTTATATCATTAAATTTCTCATAATTTATATGACAATTATTTATGTTTAATATTTTGTCAAATCTTTTTGGGACATGAAGTCCTACTATAATATCATCATAGGATTCATCATCAACATACCATGGATTATCAGAAAATGTATATTCCATCTTATTTCTGTAGAAAAAAACATTATCACATCCAATAATAGGATTTATTGAAGGATTTCTAAGGCCACCTATTTTATTAAATATCTCAAACACTTGTTTTTCTTTATGGAATAATTGTTTGTTATATTTCATTTGCTGGATTGTACATCCACCACAATATTTGAAATGCTCGCATTTAGGTTCAATCTCATCATTAGATTTTTGCAAGGTTTTAACCTTATATGCTTCTACATATTTTTTTTTGATTTTAGTGATTTTAGCAAGAACTTTCTGATTTGGAATTGCATTTTTAACAAAAAATATAAGTTCATTAACTTTAGAAATTCCTTTTCCTCCAAATGCTAGGTCTAATATTTCTAGTTCAACTTCATGTCCACGCTTTAGTTTTTTATTTTCCATAGTGTGTTAAATTTTTTTAAAAATAATTTAGTTTGGAAACAAAAAATTAACTTACAATCTGTTTAATAGAATAAATTAATTCCTCAGCAGTTATACTATCTATAGCTTCAGAGATAATTCTAATAATAGGTTCTGTATTTGATTTTCTGATATGGACCCATTTATCTTCCCAAAGTATTTTAAGGCCATCATCTTCAATGAAAGTAATATTATTTTCATTTTTAAATTGATCTTTTATATCATTTAATTTAATATCATTTTCTAGGGTCATTTTATCTTTAATCATTACAAAGCAAGGAAGATCATCCATTATTTTATTTAAGGGAAGATTGGACTGTGCTAAATGATTTAAAACTAAGGCTGATGCAACAAGGCTGTCGCGTCCTAAATGAGACTCCTCAAGTATAACACCACCATTACCCTCACCACCAATTTTAGATCCAAATTCTTTCATTTTTTCAACAACATTAATCTCACCTACTGATGATCTTTCTACAGTAGAGTTATATTTTTTTGTAACTATATCAACACCCATGCTAGTAGATAGATTGGTTACAATTGTTTCTGAATCTTTATAATATTTGAGGTAAGATTCAACAGCAAGGATAAGAGTGGACTCTTCTCCAATTGGAACTCCTGTATTATCTATTATTGCAAGCCTGTCAGCATCTGGGTCAGTAGCAAAACCAATATCTGCTTTTTCTTCACGTACAGCTCTTGATAAATCTCCAAGATGTGAAGGGATAGGCTCAGTCCCTCTTGGAAATCTCCCTGTGTTTTCACAATGTATTTTAACTACTTCGCAGTTTAATTTATCTAATAGTAATGGAAGTGCAACAAAAGCTGCTCCATTAACAGTATCAACGACTATTTTAAATTTTTTAGCTTTTATTTTATCAAGATTAATGCAATTAAGATTTAATACATTTGAAATATGATCTAAAAATGCATTTTCAGAATCAATAACTTTACCCTTATCAGCTTTAATAGTTTCAGGTTTCCAAGTTAGAAGTTCTTTCATCCTTTCAGCATTTAAAAAACAGCCATCGTTATCTAAAAATTTAAGTCCATTCCATTCAATTGGATTATGACTGGCTGTTATAACAATACCTCCGGCAAGTTTTTTATCTTTTATTATGTACTGAGCTGTAGGAGTTGGTATTATGCCACAGCTGATAACATTGCGACCCATTAGAGTTAGAGTATCACAAACATTTTCATAGAGATCTTCTCCATGAGGCCTAGAATCTCTAGCTAAAAGAATATCTCCTCTTGGTTGTATATGTGTGAAAACGTTGGCATATGCATTAACTACTGATGTATTCAATGTTTCCCCAACAATTCCTCTTATTCCGGAAATGCTTTTTATTAATTCCATGTTTAATTGAAAATCCAACCGGAATGGTTGGATTTTTTTGATTAGTTAAATTGTAAGATTTTAATAATAATTTCTCATTTTAGCTCTTTTAAATCTTTTAGAGCGTTCAATTTTCTTTTTTTCGCTAGGCTTCAAGTAATAGGTTCTACTTCTAAATTCTCTTAAGATGCCTGCTTTTTCCCATTTCTTTTTAAACCTTCTTAAAGCTTTTTCTAATGGTTCACCATCTTTAACTTTTATACTTACCAAGTGTATTTACCCCCTTTTTATCCTAAGTATGATCTTAATTTTTTACTTCTTGATCTATGTCTAA
>CAYSDL010000008.1:2382-11905 GCA_964429875.1 uncultured bacterium | reverse complement strand
GCCTTACTCTTTCTCTAGTTAGGCCAAATTCTTCACCAATTTCATTTAGAGTTAATGCATATTCTCTATCGATTCCAAAATACATTTTAATTACATCTTTTTCTCTATCTTTTAATGTTTCAAGAGCATCTCTAACTTCTTTTTCAAGAGAATTCATATGTAGTTCTAAATCTGGATTTTCTATATTAGAATCGGCTAAAACATCTAATAAAGAATTTTTTTCATCATCTGAAAATGGCGTGTCTAATGAATGATGCCTCCTCGCAATTCTTTGAGCATCATTAATTTCCATTATTTTCATTGTTAGTTGGTGTGCAAGTTCATCTGCTCTGGGTGATCTTTCAAATTCTTGTTCTAATCTTTCTGAGGCCTTATTAATTTTACTAATAGTCCCAACTCTATTTAATGGCAGTCTAACAATTCTTGAATGTTCTGCAAGAGCCTGTAAAACTGATTGTCTAATCCACCATACTGCATAAGAAATAAATTTAAAACCACGGGTTTCATCAAATCTTTCTGCTGCTTTTATAAGTCCAAGATTTCCTTCATTGATTAGATCAGTTAGTGGAAGCCCTTGACCTTGATAATCTTTTGCAACACTTACAACAAATCTTAAATTTGCTTCTGTTAATTCTTTTAAAGCTCTTCTATCTCCTTGTCTTACTCTAATTGCAAGTTCAACTTCTCTATCAGGGGTTAGTGGCTCATATCGACTGATTTCTTGTAAATATTTACTAAGTGATCTATTTGCATCACTACCAATTTTTTGTATATTTTTCTCAACTTTTGTCTTTTTTTTCTTTTTTATTACCTTACGTTTATCTTTTTTTTCTGACATTAATTGTTCATCAGTTTCTGTAATTGAATCACTAAGTTTTTCACTTTCTAAAAGCGCTTCTTTTTTAGGTTTTGTTTTTTTAGGACTAGTTTTTTTTGCGACTGCTTTTTTAGGACTAGTTTTTTTTGCGACTGCTTTTTTAGGACTAGTTTTTTTTGCAGCTACTTTTTTAGGACTAGTTTTTTTTTGCGACTGCTTTTTTATCTGTAGATTTCTCATCTTTAGAAGCTTTTTTACCTTTTGGCATTATGTTCCTTAATTATGTAATAATATAGCCTATAATCTTAATAAAATTTATCAACAGATCAAATATATATTTTTTTATATAATTCATGGAAATTTTCAATTGATAACTCTTCTGCCCTAAGATTAGAAAAATTACCTAGATTAATATTTCCAAATATATTTTTCAGATTGTTTTTTAGTTTTTTTCTTCTATGTTTAAAAGATTCTTTTATAAGGGTAGAAAAATCATCGAAGTTGATATCTGTTGCCTTTCTTTTAAAGGATAAAATTGATGAATCTACTTTTGGCTTTGGTATAAATACATTTTTTGATATATTAAATTCATGCTTAATATCACAATAAGTTTGTACCATAACGCTGATTCTTCCATAGCATTTTCGTCCATGATTACTTATAATTCGTTCTGCAAGTTCTTTTTGCATCATCAAAACCATGCTATCCCAGGATTCAATTTTTATAAATTTAATAATTATTTGGCTTGATATATTGTAAGGTATATTTCCTACAACTTTATTGTAGTTAAATTCGCAAGTATTCCATTTTAATATATCCTCATTTATTAAATATAAATTTTTTATTTTTTTTTCATCTAAATAGTTAAATAATAATGGATCAATCTCTATACCATAAATTTTCTTAACATAATTTGAAAGATTTAATGTAAGAGCTCCTTTCCCTGGCCCAATTTCAATTATTGTATCTCGTGGCTCAGGTTTAATGAGTCTAATTATTTTTTTAATTACATTATCATCAATAAGAAAGTTTTGTCCCCATTTTTTTCTTATAGGTATATTTTTTTTATTTAAAGTTGAAGAATTCAATAGCTGTTTTTGTTGTGTTCTCTGCTACAATATTAAGATCTATATTTCTAATTTTAGCGATACTTTCTGCAACATATTTCACCATATAAGGTTCATTTCTTTTCCCTCGATGAGGAATAGGTGTAAGATAAGGTGAATCTGTCTCAAGCATAAATTTATCTAAAGGAACTTCTTTAACGACATTTATTAATTCTTTTGAAAAAGTAATTAAACCTGTAAATGATATATAATATCCAATTTCAAAAAGCTTATTAGCAAAATTGATGTCGCTTGCAAAGCAGTGAACTACGCCATTAGTAGATTTTGTTTCTTTTAAGCAATTCATTAAATCATTATCAGAGTTTCTGCAATGAACAATTGTTGGGACACCTAAGGATTTAGCTAATTCTAGTTGTTCTTTAAATTTTTTTATTTGTGTTTTTTTATCACTATGATTATAATGAAAATCTAATCCGATTTCACCAAGTGCAATGACCTTATCATATGATAATATTTTTTCTAGTTCTTTAAGGTAGGAACTCGACGCATCTTTTGCTTCATGAGGGTGGTAGCCTGCAGTGGCATAAATCATATCATATTTTTCTGTAAGTTCTAAGGATTGTATCGAGCTTTCAATATCTACTCCTACACATATAATTTTAGATACATTGTTTTCTTTAGCTCTATTTATAACTTCTTCAATATCATGATTGAATTTATCATAGTAAATATGACAATGAGTATCTATAAAATTCACAATTAATCAATTCTTGGGAATATATTATTTACATTCCCCAGTTTATTATTTGGTTTTAAAATGCCAAAATTAGTGTCATAATCATATGCCTTAGATGGACAGTTATCTAAAGCTCTAATTACACTTCCTGATTTTGATGGCATTATTGGATATAGAAAACAGGAAGAAATTCTTAGAAGCTCAGCAGCAATATATAGAGTTGTTGCAGCCTCTGATTTTTCTTCAACGCTATCTTTAACAGTCTTCCAAGGTTTTTTTATTTCTAAATATCTATTTATAGATCTTAAAATATTTAATGTATCTTCAATAGCTTCATGTATTTTGAGATTGTTGAAATTTTCAATAATTAATTTTGATATACTTTTTGTATTTGCAATGGTATTCAAATCAGTGTTGTCATAATCACCAGGTGTAGGGATTTTATTATTAAAATTTTTCTTAATTAAAATAAAAACTCTATTTACCAAATTCCCATAATCATTAGCAAGATCTGCATTATACCTTTCTTTAAATAAGTGAAAAGAATAAGATGCATCTTGTCCAAGGACCATATTCCTCATGAGGTAATATCTTAGGGCATCAACGCCATAGTCATCTGCAATTTCTAAAGGTTTTATGACATTTCCAGTAGATTTTGACATTTTTGTATCATCTATAAGCCACCATCCATGAGCAAAAATTGTTTTGGGTAGCGAAATATTACATGCCATAAGCATCGTTGGCCAATAAACAGCATGAGTAGTAATTATGTCTTTGCCCATTAAATGGTAGTTAGCTGGCCAATAATGTTTAAATTTTTCATCATCAGCATTCCATCCTACAGCTGTTATATAATTTAATAATGCATCAAACCAGACATATGCTACATAATCTTTATCAAAAGGTAGTTCAATTCCCCATGACAATCTGCTTTTTGGTCTTGAAATACATAAATCATTTAAATCATTTTTCAAAAAACCAAGAATTTCATTTTTTCTTGATTCAGGTTTTATAAAGTCATGATTTGAATTTATATGTTCAATTAATTGTTTTTGATATTTAGACATTTTGAAAAAATAATTTTTTTCTTTTAATTTTTTTATTTCTCTAAAATCTCCTTCATCTGCTTCTTTCTCCGTAATAAACCTTTCTTCAGAGACAGAATAAAGTCCTTCATATTCATCGATATAAATATCACCCTTTTCTTTTAGGAATGTTAAAACCTCTTTTACTCGTTCAACATGTCTATCCTCAGTAGTTCTGATAAAATCAGTATATTGGATATCCAATTTATCCCAAACAGATTTAAATCTTTGAACATATTCATCCACATGTGTTTGCGGGCTTACTGATCTATTTTCTGCAGCTTCCTGTACCTTCTGACCATGCTCATCGGTCCCTGTAAGAAAATGTACATCATAGCCTTGAACTTTATATATTCTGGAAATTACATCTGCTAAAATTGTTGTATATGCATGACCAATATGTGGCTTATCATTAACGTAGTATAAAGGGGTTGTTATATATATTTTCTTCATTAACTAAGCGATCCATTCATTTAATTCAAACATACTTTTATTCTTGCAATTTATTATATTTTGAATTTCTATAAATAGTGCAGCACTAACAAGTTGGGGAGAACCATTTCGCAATAAATAATTTTGAGCATTATTAATTGATTTTATACAATCTGCCCATTTAGTATTAGTGTTATTATTATTATATTCAATATAAAAGTCAAGGAATTCAGAGAAACAAATATCGCTTTTATTAGATTTTTTTATAAATTCCAAATCTCTAAAAAAGAAAGTTAGAAGATTAAAATATTTGCAAATATAATTTTTATCTTTTCTTTTAAATTCAGAGTTCCATCGATTAATATCATTATTCTTTATTGATTTGATGAGTTGGCCCAATATAGATATCTTGTTATCAAATGAATCAATTAGATCATAAGCTTTTCTAAGACTGCCCTCGCATATTTTTGAAATTATTTTTGTTTTATTTGGATCATTAACTTTTTCGGATATTTTTTCTTCTATTTCTAAATAATTTATATCATTGAAAAATACAGGTACACAGCGAGATGAAATAGTATCAATTATTTTGCTTATTTGAGAGGTCACTAAAATAAATAAATTATTTTCTTTAGGCTCTTCTAATATTTTTAACAATGCATTAGCAGATTCCTGTTTTGGATAACATAACTTATGAGCATCTAATATCAGGTGTAATTTTATATTTCCATTAGGAACTGATAATGTCGAACTGTTTTTAATATCCTTTATAGAATTAATAATTATTGTGTTTGCTTTATCTAGTTTAATTTTATGATATGGGTTTTTCCCTTTTTCTGAAAATTGATTTATTAATTCTAATTGCTGTTTTTCTGTAAGTGCACTTAATGAGTTATCATTTTTCCCTATTTTCTTGCTCTTAGGAAGAGGAACAATAATATTTAATAATTCATGTTGTAGAATTTTTATTTTATTACATGAATTGCATTTTCCACATGCACTATTGATATCAGGTTCTTTGCAATTCATCAATGCAAAAAATTCTATAGCATGAGCTTCCTTCCCAATCCCCTCATTTCCATAAAAAATAAAAGCATTTGGAAGGTGTTTTTTTTTGTAGAATGAAGTCAGATTTTTAAATGTATACTTATTAAGGATTAAATTATCATAGATCATTTTTTCTTCAACCAATCTTCAGGGTTTAATTTTTTTTGATTTCCCCAAACTTGGAAATGAAATAAATACTCAGCATTATAGTTAGAAGAGTTGTTTTTTGCAACATTACCAATTTTTATTTCTGAGGGGATATAATCGCCTTCATTAATTCTAATATTATCAATATTTGAATAAACACTATAATATCCACCACCATGATCTAGTATGACAACGTTACCATACCCTTTTATAACTGTAATTGAAGATACAACCCCATCTAAAATAGATTTTACTGGAGCTGCGTAAGCTGTTTTAATATCAATTCCTATGTTCTCATATTGAGTTTTCAATTTTTGATTTGTTTGAATACCAAATTCTCCAATTACTGTTCCATCAACAGGCCATGGCAATTTTTGTTTCATTTTTGCAAAATTGCCCGTTGTAGATTTATTTTGTTGCGACCTTAGTTTAATTAATTCTTCTTCTCTTTTTTTCAATTCTTTTTTATCAGCATAAAGTTTATTTATAAGTTTTTCAATTTGAGCCATCATTTTCTTTTTATCTTCAAGATTTGATCTTAGCTGTTCTTTCTCTTTTTTTATCTTATTTATATAATTTTGTTTTGTTTTTTTATCTTTTTCTAAAGCAGAAAATTCTCTGTCCTTTTCTGATATTAAAAATGATTTTCTTTCTTTTTCTTTTTTCAGAGCATTTTTTTCTAATTTTAAATTTTCTATGCTTTTGTTAATTCTATCTTTAATTATTTGTTCTGATTTATTTAAAACTTGTAAATACTTAGTTCTATAAATCACCTTACTCCATTCTTCAGTAATCATTAACTGTGAGAGCGGTTCTCCTCTGCCATATTTATATAAATATATCAGTCTATTTTTTAATTGATTTTTCATTTTAGTTAACTCTTCTTCTTTAATAATAATATTTTGCTCATTTTTAAAGATTAAATTTGATAGATAATTTTCCTCATCATTTAATTTTGTGATTAATTTTTCTGTTAATTGAATTTTATTATTTATTTGTTTTAAAAGGCCCTGATTTATTTCTTCTTCTTCAATTTTTTTATTTATTTCATTTTCAAGTTTATTTATTTCATTTTTTAGCTCATTTAGATCTTTATTTCTACTATTAATATTTTTTTGGATTTTATTTAAATCTTGTCCTAGAAGTAAAAGACTAGGAAGAAGTATAAAATATGAAATGAATTTAGTTTTCATCGATTAATAAATGTTTTTTGTAGTATGATTTGTTTTTATCATCAAAATTATATAAAAATTCAACTCCTTGATTCATCTTAAACATCTTAAATAATTCAATAATTTCTTTGTGAAAGGCATCAATAAATTTCAATGTATTTTTGTCATATCCTAATTTATTATGTACTAATTTTAAGTTTTCTAGAATAGCTATTGCGAGTTCCTTTAGTTCTTTTAAAGAATAATCTTTATCGTATAATTTTTCCATAGATTCAAAGAGTGAAAATCGAACAATCCTTAAGTAGTTATTATTTTTTATTTCTTTTATTTTTTCCATTCGAGAATCCCATTTGTTTGATGATCCTCCCATAGATGTAACTTCAAGTGCTTTACTGTAATAATAATCACCAAGGAATAATTTGTAACTATCTAATTCATAGGCAATAAACAAATATGCATAGTAATCAAAAATAGAAGCTAAGGGATCATATAATGATTCATTATGATAAATGGTTTTCCCTTTGTAAAAAGGAAGGATTAGATTTTTATTGTAATAAAATTGATCACTCGAATTGCTTATAATAAATTGACATCCTATTTTTTTATAATTATCTTCTCCGCTAAAATAAATTTTTTCAAATATAAAATGAATTTTCAATGGAATATTAAGGTCTCTATGATCATAAGAGAAATTTGAAATGTTATAATATTTTTCTATTAACTTAGTGAATTCATCTAATATATATAGTTCATCATCTTTAATTTGGCTCTTATTATATTCATAGGATACTTGAGTATCAACGAACTGTGGTAGGGAAGCACCAAGCAAGATGATCAAAGGAAATAATCTGTAATATTTTTTAAACTTATTTGACAAAGATGTAATTAGATGTTAAATTCTGTTTCCCAAAAATATGATAATAGGAGGAGAAGATGCAATCAAAACTATTTAAAAATGTTATTTATTTTTTATTTCCTTTAATAACGACTATTAATTTATTATTTGCTGATTTACAATTGAGTATTTCAGATGATGAAATTAACGCAATGGAAACAGCGACTCTTGATGTCTCCTTATCTAATGATCAAACAGTCGGAGGATTTCAATTTCGAGTAATTGATCTCCCCGATCAAGGAATATTTACAGATGTACAAGTAACCGATAGAACAACTTTATTTACAGTAAGTTTTAATGAACAACCTGATGGATCAGTAATTATAGTTGGCTTTGATCTTACTGGTGCAGGTCTAAGCGAAGGCGAAGGTCCAATATTAACCTTATCATATGAATCAATAAGTATCTATTCTTCGGATATTTCCATTTCTCTTGATCTAAATGAATCAATTATTTCAGATCCTGTGGGAATGCCTCTTGAATATGTTTTTGTAGGAGGGACAGTTACTGTTAATGGAGAAACTCCTCCTCCAGTATCTGCTCCAGAAAATTTAACTGCTACTGGTGGTTTTGGTGAGATATCTCTTTTTTGGGAAGATACAAATGTTGTTGATATAACTGGGTATCATGTATTTAGAGAGGGTTCTTTAATTGGTACTTCAACTTCAACAAATTATACTGAAACAGGTTTACAGCAAGGAACAGAGTATTGTTATACTGTTACTGCTTTTAATGATAACAATGAATCAGATGAATCTAATGTTGCTTGTGCAGAAACAACTGAAATTTATTTAGAAGAGCCTCAAAACTTAACAGCTGAAGAAGATGGTTTAGAAGTTTATCTTGATTGGGAAACCCCTCCAAGTGGTATTGGAGTTGGAGATGAATGTGTCGATGCTTATGGACAAACCGGATTTATAGATTGCATAGGCTTTTGTTTTGCTGAAACTTATCTAGTTTGGATTGGAGATGGTTACTGTGATGATGGTAGTTGGGGAATAGTTTTTACTTGTTCCGAATGGGATTGTGATGGATGTGACTGTGCTTATGGTGCAGGCATTCAAAGTGAAGAATGTATAGAAGAATGTGGATCTTTTTCCAATAATGGAAATCAAGGAACAACTTCAAAACAGATGGCTGAAGGAACAATATTTGTAGGCCTTAGAGATCTATTGGGATATGAGATATATAGGGACAATGAATTTGTTGATTATACTGAAGCAACAGAATATGTTGATACTTCTGAGGGCCTTTGGTATCTAGAAGAGTCTTGTTATAATGTTACCTCTGTATGGGATGAAGGAACATCTGGATTTTCAAATACTGCATGTGTAACCCCTCAATTAAATGCTCCAGGATCATTGTCCGCCCAGGGAACAGGTAGCTTTATTACGCTTGAATGGACAACTACACCAGAGGATGATCAAACATCATTTAATATTTATAGAGATGAAGAATTGCTAGTAAATACAACAGATGTAATGTACGAAGATTATGAAACAGAGATTGGGCAGGAATATTGTTATTTTGTAAAAGCATATTATGATGGTATTGGTGAGTCTCCTGCAACAAATACTTCATGTAGTACATGGAATGTATATCCTCCTTCCCAGATTGAAGCAGTGCCAGTTGACCAGCTAGTTACTTTAACATGGGAAGAACCTGTAGGTGGTGAAGAATATCATCTTCAATATGATGATGGTGTTTTGCAAAATGCATTTTATTTCTTCGGGACATATGAAGATGGTTTAGCACATGGAACAAAGTTTGATGTAGGTGTTGATTTTGATATTTTAGCTGCCTCTCTTAAAATTTTAAGTGAAGGCGATGAATTCTGGCCATGGCCTAATAATACACATGGGCCTGTACGGGTACTTATTTTTGATGATAATAACGGAGTTCCTGGAAACCTGATTTATGAAAGTGAAGCTGTTGCTGAGGATGGTTGGGCTACTGTATATCCTAATCTAACTGGATTAACAGGATCTTTCTATGTGGTCGCAACCCATGATGCTACTTTTGCTGACCCTGAAGGTTTTGGTGTTGACGGCGCTGTTGATTATCCAGATAATATGGTTACTTTATATTATGGTGAATGGAATTATGGTGATTATTTAGGATATGG
>CAYSDL010000008.1:0-2282 GCA_964429875.1 uncultured bacterium | reverse complement strand
AATATGACTGAATATTGTTATACATTGCAATCAAATTATGATGAAGGAACTTCCGAGTTATCAGATCCTGTATGTGTAACGCCATACCCAGGGCCTCCTGCTTCTAATCTGACTGCGATTGATTTGGGTGGTACAATTGGATTGGAATGGTCAGCAGCTCCTATAGACCCTTTATTTGGGGATATTTTAATTGATTATCAAGTTTATAAAGATGGAGTAAATATAGGAAATTCAATAGGACTTGATTTCCTAGATGAAGGAGAAATTATAGCAGGAGTTGAATACTGCTATGAGGTTAAAGCTAATTACCCCTCAGGGGAAACTTTTTCAACTAATACAGCGTGTGCCCTCTATTATTTAGATCCTCCTGTAGGTGTATATGCTCAAGGAGATAATGATGCGCAAAATATTACAGTGACTTGGAATGAACCTGGTTCATTTGTAGCATTTGATATTGAAATTTTTACTGATTCATATCCTGCAGAAACATCATGGGATCTTTACGATATAAATGGAGAATTTGTATCTGGCATTGCCTCAGGTGAATTAACTGCAGCTGAAACCCTTTATGAATGGGAGCTTTTATTGCCCCCCGGAGAATATACTTTTAATATTTATGATACTTTTGGTGATGGCATTTGTTGCGGATGGGGAGTAGGCTATTATAATTTGATATTAAATGATGCGCAAATACATAGTGGTGGTGAATTCGGGACACAAGAAACAATTGAGTTTAATACAGGAGGTCTATTAAACTCTATAATAAATTATCTTCCATTAGATGAGTTAAGTTCTGATAAAGAAAATGGTAATTCTTATTCAGGGAATATAACTACAATAATTACTGAATTTGATAATTATTCTGATATAGAAAATAACTTTAGAGACATTTTAGAGTATAGAGTATATAGAGATGACACACTTTTAACTACAACTGATACTAATACATTTTCATATGTTGATGAAGAAGCAGAGCATGATGTAATATATTGTTATATAGTTACAGCATTATACGAAGATGGTGAATCTGTTCCGTCAAATACCTCATGTGATCAGTGGATCTTGCCTCCGGCCACTGATTTTGATGCTGTTGGTACAAATGGTCAAGTCGAACTTATTTGGACTGCTGCAAATTCAACTGAGGTTGTAGGGTATAATATTAATAGAGATGGATCATATTTAGATTATACAACTGATAGTTTTTATAATGATACATCAGCAATACATAATACAGAGTATTGCTATAATGTTGAGGCTGTTTATGATCTTGGTAGTTCAGCTTCTTCTGATGAAGAATGTGCTATGTGGGAAATACTCTCCCCAGATGAAGTGTTTGCTCAAGGTGATGATGGCGTTGTTCATGTAACATGGACAGATCCTCCAGCAGGCGGTTCAGGTGGTATCGGAGATGAATGTGAATTGTTTGATTATTATGGGAATGAGATTGTTGGGTTTTTAGATTGCATTGAACAATGTATAGATCCTGCATATTTAGTTTGGCTTGGTGATGGTCTATGTGATGATGGATCATGGGGGGTCTATTTTAACTGCGATGAATTTAATTGGGATGAAGGAGATTGCCCTGAGTATGGAAGTGGCAATAATAATGATAATTATATTTATCGTTCTGAAGGTCAATTAGGAGATCTTCCTCCATTTGTTCTAAACCAAGAATACAATAATCAAAATGGAAGAGATCTAATTGCGTTTAATATATATAGAGATGGAGATTTTCTAGCAACAGTTGATGCAGGTGTATATGAGTATGATGATTTTGCAGTAGTTAATCTAACAGAGTATTGTTATACAGTAACAAGCGTTTATGAAGTTGGTGAATCAGAAGCTTTAGATGATCCAGTTTGTGCAATACCAATACCTGGTCAAGCACCAACTGATTTATATGCATATGCAGATTCTGATCATATTACAATGGAGTGGATAGGTGGCGATAATAATGTTATTGATTATAATGTATACAGAGATGGCCAGTTATATACAAATACAACATCTAATATGTTTGAAGATGTAGATGCTATTCATGATGTTGAGTATTGTTATGTGGTAACTGCTAATTATCCATCAGGTGAATCGCAACCAACAAATGAAAGTTGTGCTATGTGGATTCTTGCCGCGCCACTAAGTGTAACCGCAGTTGGAGGGGATGGATATGTTGAACTAAATTGGACAGAACCTGGTGTAAATACATGTGCAAATGAAGTTATCCCTTCTCTTCCTTTCCAAACAACTGGAAGTAATGTAGGTGAAAGCAACGATTGGTTAGT
>CAYSDL010000007.1:0-47635 GCA_964429875.1 uncultured bacterium | reverse complement strand
TATCTGATTTTGATCATTTAGAATATTTTGTACGTGAAGATTTAAACTTATCTGCAAAACGAGTTATGGCTGTTATGGATCCAATTAAAGTGATTATATCTAACTATCCCGAAGATAAAGTAGAGCACCTTACAGCAGTAAATAATCCTGAAGATAAAAATGCAGGAACTAGAAAAATTCCTTTTTGTAAAGAAATTTATATTGAAAAATCTGATTTTCTTGAAAATCCACCTAAAAAATTCTTTCGATTAACAAAAGGTACAGAAGTAAGATTGATGCATGCTTATTACATTACCTGCAATGAAGTTGTAAAGGATAATAATAATAATGTTATTGAACTACATTGTACATATGATCCTGATACTTATGGTGGGTGGTCAAAAGATGGAAGAAAAGTAAAGGGCACATTACACTGGGTATCGTGTAAACATGCTCTCAATGGAACTATCAATATATATGACCGATTATTTAATACAGAAAATCCTACAGCCTATATTAATAGTGATGAATTTTCTAAAGTAATTAATCTAAATTCTAGTAAAACAATTAGAAATGCTAAGCTTGAGTCAAATCTTCAAGATTCATATGCTCATGATAAATATCAGTTTTTAAGAAAAGGGTATTTTGTTTGCGATCAAAGCTCTAATCATGATAACTTAGTTTTTAATCAAATAGTTGGCTTGAGAGATACTTGGTCAAAAAAAAACTAAATGCAACCACAGATTATATCTAAGTCAAATGCTAAGATAAACCTTGGCCTTAAAATAATTAACAAAAGGGATGATAGTTTTCATAACATAGAGTCTATATTTATAGAAATTGATTTTCATGATATTATCAGTTTATCTCCAGCAAATAAATTTCAATTAACTTGTAATGAAGCTTCTGTTCCTGTTGATCAAAGAAATACTATTTATCAAATATACCATCAATTAGAAAAAAAATATTCATTCAAACATCAATATCAAATTAGTTTAATTAAAAATATTCCAATTGGTTCTGGCCTAGGGGGTGGTAGCAGCAATGCTGCTTGTGTTTTAAAAACACTAAATAAAATTGAAAATTTAAATTTATCTCAAAATGAATTATTAAGCATTGCTCAATCTATTGGTAGTGATGTTCCGTTTTTTTTAGATGGAAAAGTGCAATTTGTTCAAGGACGTGGTGAAATCTTAAATAAAATTAGTTATCCAACATTAAAAAAATTATTTATTATTCTTATTATTCCTTCTTTTAAAATATCAACTCAGTGGGCATATAGTAAAATAAAAAAATATTTGCATGAACCCATAGATAGTAATAAATTTCCTGGCCTGAATAGTAATATAGATTGGCAGTTTTTTAAAAATGATTTTGAAGACGTTGTAAGTGCAGCATATCCAGAAATCTTTGAAATTAAAGAGCTTTTATATAGATATGGAGCTCTTTATTCAGGTTTGTCGGGGAGTGGCTCGACTATGTTTGGTATATACAATGATAAAACTTTAATTGAAGAAATTCAAAAAAAAATAATCAAGTATAAAACCATCATAGTTTCTCCGATTTAAAATTGGGGGATCGTTCAATGGTAGGACACATGGTTTTGGTCCATGGGATCGGGGTTCGACTCCCTGTCCCCCAGCATGAAAATATTTAGCGGTAGATCAAATGTTAGTTTAGCTCAAGGAATTTGTAAGTACCTTGGACAGCCACTAGGCAAATTAGAAATAAATGAGTTTAGTGATGGGGAGCTTTCTGTTCTTTTTAAAGAAAATATTAGAAACGAAGACGTTTTTATTATTCAGTCAACCAACCCTCCAACAACTAATATATGGGAGCTTTTACTAATTTTAGATGCTGCAAAAAGAGCTTCAGCAAAAAGTGTGGTGGCTGTTATTCCATATTTTGGTTATGGGAGACAAGATAGAAAAGATCGTCCTAGAGCTCCAATATCATCTAGAATGTTTCTAGATGTAGTATCTGCAGTTGGTGTGAATAGAATAGTTTCAATGGACCTACATTCAGCACAGATACAAGGTTTTGCAAATGTTCCATTTGATCATTTATATTCTAGAATTGCACTGTTTGATAAACTGAATAGATTAAACCTAGATGAATCTTCTGGTGTTGTCTTGGCTCCGGATGTAGGGAGTGCCAAAATGAGTCAAGCATATGCTAAAACACTAGGTGTGGGTTTTGCGTTAATTGATAAAAGACGTCCAAAGCCAAACCAAGCAAAAGTTGTAAATCTAATAGGAGATTTAAAAGATAAAAAAGTATTAATTATAGATGATATGATTGATACTGCTGGGACAACCTGCAATGCAGCAGAAGCAGCAATAAATAACGGAGCAGTTTCTGTAACAGCTGTAGCGACACACCCTGTATTATCAGGCCCTGCTGTTGAAAGGTTAACTCAATCTAAAATAGATAAAGTAATTGTATGTGATACGATAGAAATTTCAAATGAACAAAGATTTGATAAATTAGAAATTATTAGTGTATCGCATGTTTTTGGAGAATCAATTAAAAGAATCGTTGATGGGACATCTTTAAGTTCCATGTTTAAATAATAATCGGAGAAGATCATGGCTAATGAATTTAATTTAGAACTTACAAAAAGAGAAATTTCAAATAAAGGCGCCCTTAAAAAATTGAGGAAAGATGGCAAAGTCCCTGGTATATATTATTCTCATGATTCAAAAGCTAGTATTCCTTTTTATATTGAAAAGATTATGTTGAGAGAGGCTTACAAATCTGGTGCTAGAATTTTTAATATTACTGTTGGAAGTAAAAAAAGAACTGTAATATTTAAAGCTGTTGATTATCATCCTGTTACAGATGAAGTGATACATGTTGATTTGTATGGTGTTAAAATGGATCAAGCAGTTAGTGTAAATGTCCAAATTAATTTAATTGGTGATGCCCTGGGTATTAAAGAAGGGGGTATTCTAGTACAAGGACAAGATGAAATTGAAATTGAATGTCTCCCTATGGATATACCTGAATTTATTGAAGTAGATGTTTCTGAGTTAGAGTTAGGTGATGTCTTGAGGGTTGAGAACCTTCAGCTTGATAAAAAATTATCAGTTAAATCAAGTGTTGATCAAATAATTGCATCTGTAACTCATCCAATGGCAGAGGTTGAAACTGTCACTCCTGAAGAAGATGAAGAAGAATTTATGGATGAAGGGGAAGAAGGAGAAGAAGGAGATGCTCCAAAAGAAGATGGTGGTTCATCTTCAGAAACAGGCGATAATAAAGCAGAAGAAAAATGAAAAGAAAATTAATTGTTGGCTTAGGAAATCCTGGGAACAATTTTAGCTTAACTAAACATAATGCTGGATATTGGATTATTGATCAATTAGTTGAAGCGCGCTCTTTAAAATATAAGTTGGGAAAAGGTGATTATATCTATACTGAAGATCAAAATCAAAATGTTTTTGTAAAACCTACAACCTATGTAAATAATAGTGGTTTGGCATTAAAACATATTTTGAATTATTATAAAATAACAATTAAGGATTTGATAATAATTTATGATGATATTGATATTAATCTTGGGAATATAAGATTTAAATCAAATGGTGCGGATGGTGGACACAATGGAATTAAGTCTATTATTTATCATTTAGGTTCTACTAATTTTGATAGATTGAAAATTGGAATTGGCACAGATGAAAATATGAGACCATCTGAAAATTATGTTTTAGAACCTTTTTCTAAAAAATATGAAAAATTAGTTTTAGAGGTTATTGATCGTGCCTGTTATTGTATCAATTATTATCTGAAAAATGGTATGAAAAAATCAATGAATAATTTTAATAAAAGGAATAATAATAATGGAGAATAAGTTGTTATATGTATTAGGTGCTGGAGTCTTGGCAATGTTGTTTTCTTTTTGGAAAACAAACTGGATTAATAAACAAGAAGAAGGCTCAGATAGAATGAAAAAGATTGGAAAAAGTATTGCAGATGGGGCTATGGCTTTTTTAAATGCTGAGTATCGCATTTTATCTATATTTGTTATAGTAATTGCTATACTATTAGCATTTGCAGCTACGAGTCAGGGCGATTCATGGTTTATTTCAATATCTTTTTTAGTAGGTGCACTTACTTCTGGTTTGGCTGGATTTTTAGGAATGAAAGTTGCTACTAAAGCAAATAATAGAACTACTCATGCTGCTCAAACTGGAATTGCAAAAGCTTTAAATGTTGCTTTTACTGGTGGTTCAGTGATGGGTTTAAGTGTAGTTGGACTTGGAGTTTTAGGTGTTTCCGGATTATTTCTTTTATATGAATCATTGGGCATTTTTAATGATACAGCAAAATTAATCCAAACAATTACTGGATTTTCATTAGGCGCATCTTCTATTGCATTATTTGCAAGAGTTGGTGGTGGAATTTATACTAAAGCAGCAGATGTCGGGGCAGATTTAGTAGGGAAGGTTGAAGCAGGGATTCCTGAAGACCACCCTTTAAATCCTGCAACTATTGCTGATAATGTTGGTGATAATGTTGGTGATGTAGCTGGCATGGGGGCCGATTTATTTGAATCGTATGTTGGTGCTATTATTGGTTCAATGGTTCTTGGTTGGGCCTTGTTTAATAGTACTGCAGCTGTTATGCTGCCCTTATATATAGCTGGTTCAGGAATTTTAGTTTCAATTATTGGGACTTTTATGGTTTCTGTTAAGGAAGGAGGAAATCCTCAAAAAGCATTAAATATTGGAGAATTTGGTTCTTCTGCTATTATGGTAGTTGTTATGTATTTTCTTATTAATAATATTTTGCCAGATGGTGTGACTCTGATTGATGGTGGATTAAATTTTACTCCAATGGGAATTTTTTATGCCACTTTAATAGGTCTTTCATCTGGATTAGGAATTGGAATGATTACTGAATATTATACTGGGACAGGTACAAAGCCTGTTAAATCTGTTGCTGAACAATCCTTAACAGGATCTGCGACTAATATTATTGCAGGACTTGGTGTTGGTATGCAGTCAACTGCTATCCCTACTCTTATTATTTCTGCAGCTATTATTGGGGCATATTCTTTTGCTGGTTTATATGGAATAGCAATGGCTGCTCTTGGAATGCTTGCAAATACTGGAATTCAATTAGCTGTTGATGCTTATGGACCAATATCAGATAATGCTGGCGGAATTGCTGAAATGGCAGAACTTGAACCTGAAGTTAGGGAAAGAACTGATAAGCTTGATGCAGTAGGTAATACAACCGCAGCTATTGGAAAGGGTTTTGCTATTGGATCTGCTGCCTTAACAACACTTGCACTGTTTGCTTCATTTATGCAGGTTAGTAATATTAGTAGTATTGATTTATCAAAAGCACATGTTATGGCTGGATTGTTTGTTGGTGGTATGCTTCCTTTCTTATTTTCTTCTATGGCAATGGGAGCTGTTGGTAGAGCCGCAATGTCTATGATTGAAGAAGTTAGACGACAATTTAGAGATATCCCTGAATTAAAAGCAGCTCTTGAAGTTCTCAATAAAGGGGATGAATCAAATTGGTCAGATAATGATAAAAATATCTATGAAGCAGGGCTTGATAAAGCTGAACATGGCCGCTGTGTAGAAATTTCAACACAATCTGCAATTAGAGAAATGATGCTTCCTGGATTATTAGCTATCTCTTCCCCTGTCATTGTTGGATATTTTTTTGGTGCTGAAGCCTTGGGAGGCCTTCTTGCTGGAGTGACTGTTTGTGGTGTTTTGATGGCAATTTTTCAATCTAATGCTGGCGGTGCCTGGGATAATGCAAAAAAAATGATTGAAGAAGGAATTGAAATTAATGGTGAAAAATTTGGAAAAGGTTCAGATTTACATAAAGCCGCAGTTGTGGGAGATACGGTTGGTGATCCATTTAAAGATACTTCAGGTCCATCATTAAATATATTAATAAAATTAATGTCCGTTGTGTCACTTGTAATTGCACCTTTTTTATTTTAATAAATTTTTATAAGGAGAATTTTTAATGAATTACTATGAAATTGTTTATATTGTTCACCCTGCACTTCAGGCAGGCCATTTAGATGATATTGTTGCTCAAATAAATAAAAAAATTGAACAATTAAATGGAAAAATACTATATCAGGATAATTGGGGGAAGAAAAAACTATCTTATTTAATACAAAAACAAAAATATGGAACCTATATTTTTCTTCAATGTATGATCGATGGAAGCAACATAAATGAAATATCAACTGAATTTGAACTAAATACAAATATCTTACGACATCTAGTCACAGTCATTAATAAAGACCAAATTTTAGAGTCAAAAAACTTAGATGATCAACATGAAAAAAAATCTGAAAGTGAAAAAGTTCAAAATAATGAGTCTAAATTAAAAAACGATAATGTTGCCCCTGATCAAACAACTGAAGACTCAAAATCCTCTGATGTAGAAGATGGTGGGGACTCTGATCAAACAACTGAAGATCCTAAGTCCTCTGATGTAGAAGATGGTGGGGACTCTGATCAAACAACTGAAGATCCTAAGTCCTCTGATGTAGAAGATGGTGGGGACTCTGATCAAACAACTGAAGCCTCAAAATCCTCTGATGCTGAGGATCATAATGAAACAATAGATGATAAAGAACTTAAGGAGACTGGAGAATAATATATGGCAAATTTAGGAAAAACAAGGGTTTGTCCATTTAAAGAAGACCCTGATTTAATTAAAAAAATTGATTATAAAGAATATAAATTTTTAAGAAAATTTATTACAGAGCAAGGGAAGATTATTCCGGCACATGTTACGGGAGTATCTTCTAAATATCAAAGAATGCTTAATAGAGAGATTAAAAAAGCAAGAATTTTATCATTATTGCCATTTGTTGTTGATCCTCGATTAAATTAAAGAAAGGTTTAAAATATGAAAGTTATATTATTAAAATCTCACAATTCATTGGGAAACATTGGTGATATTGTTTCTGTGAAAAGTGGATATGCGCGGAATTATTTACTTCCTAATAAAATTGCATCTATTGCTACTGATGAATCTATAAAAAATCTAAAGATTTGGATAGAACAACAGTCTACAAAAGAAGCTAAAAATAGAGAAAACTTAGAGTTGTTAGCAAAATATCTAGATAAATTAACTATTAAATTTGAACTACAGGCTGGTGAAGACGGTAAATTGTTTGGTTCTGTTACTTCTCAAATGATTTCAGATGAAATAGAAAACAAGGGGTATTCTGTAGATAAAAAAGAAATTGTTTTAGAAGAACCTTTAAAACAAACTGGAAATCATTTTGTACATATTGACTTAGGAAATGATTTAAAACCTAAAATAAAAATTAAAATATCTGAAGATAAAACTAATTAGCTATAATATTTAGAAAATATTTTTTCTGTTTCATCTTTTAATTCATCTACAGTTTTACCAAAGCTTATTATAGGTTTATCAATATAAATTTCAATTTGTCCTGGTATAATTGTCCATCTGTTTCTTGGTTTTATTCGAAATAATCCTTTAGTGATTATAGGTAAAATATTAGCTTTGGTGTTAACAGCCAAATGAAATCCTCCTTTTTTTAGAATTCCAATTTCTCCAGTTAAGGTTCTTGTTCCCTCAGGTAAAATTACTATATGATAATTATCAGAAAGTATTTTTTCAGCCTCTTGAATTCCTTTAATTGATTGCTCCCTATTAGAACGGTCGATAGAGACGACTCTCATTTTCTTTAAAAATATTGAGTAAATAGGTATTTTAAAATTTTTAGATGCTGCAACAGCACTAAATTTTTTTGAAGTATCAAATGAACTTGGAATTGCAAATACATCGAGAAAACTAACATGGTTAGCCATAATTACAAAAGTTTCATTTTTAGGAAAGTTTCCATATATTTTTATCTTGCATCCAAAAATAAAAATCATAAACTTACAAAATGGAATAATATAGTTTGATGAATTTGATGGATTAAGAAAAGTTAACAATAATATTATTGGGGCTACAGTAATAAATGCAATGCTTGCTACAAGATATATAATAATTGATTTGATGTTAGTCATTTTATTTTATTTTGTAATTTAAAAATTTTTAATGTTGCTTTTGGAAAAGCATAATTTTTTACTTCCTGATATTTAACCCATTTAATTTCTTCACTTGAAATTGCTTTTGCTATTCCACTTTTATAATAACAAGTATATGCAGTTACATTAATACCAAAATGTGAGTACTTGTGTTTAATTTTTCCTATTTTTTTGTCAATGGTGACTTTTATATTTATTTCTTCTGTTATTTCTCTTTTTAAACATTGTGTCTGTGTTTCATTTTTTTTAATTTTTCCACCTGGGAGCTCCCATAGCCCTCCAAGCAAACCATTTTTTTTTCTTTTACTAATTAATAATTTATGATTTAACCAAATCAATCCAACCACTACATTATAAATGGGTATTTTTCGTGATTTATTTTTAATTGGAAATAAATCTACTTTATTTTTTTCATATGATAAACATTTTATTTGGATAGGGCATTGAATACATTTTGGGGCTTTGGGTTTGCATATTTCTCTTCCTAAATCCATTAATGATTGATTAATATCTGAAGGATGAAAAAAATTCATGCTAGATAAAATTTTTGATTTAGCTATATTCATTAAATTATCTGTGTCGCCAATCATATATAAACGTGATATAACTCGCTTTAAATTACCGTCTATTGCTGGATAAGGTTTATCGAAAGCAATTGATAAAATAGCTGAAGCTGTATAATCTCCTATGCCTTTTAATTTTATTAAATCATTATATGAGTCAGGTATTTCTCCATTATATTTACTATTAATGATCTGTGATGTATCATGTATATTATGTGCTCTTTGATAATAACCAAGACCTTCCCATATTTTCAATATTTTATTTATATTACCCTTAGCTACGGTGTGTATTGTAGGAAACTGATCAACCCATGTATTATAATATTCTTTAACAGTATTAACTTGTGTCTGCTGTAGCATAATTTCAGAAATCCAAATTTTATATGGATCTTTTGTTCCCCTCCATGGCATATTATAATCATTACTATGATACCAGGGTAATAATAATTTTAGGTGTTCTTGCATTTTTTATTTTTTAATCAGCTCAAATTTCCAATTAATTTTATTAAGAAATTCGACTATTTGATCTTTTTCATCCATATCAAATGAATCAAAAACTATATTTAAATTATTTTCAATAATTCCAATTATTTTTTTATAAACTAATTGGCCTTCGATGGTTAGGCTAATTGTATGTGATCTTTGATCAAAATTAGAATTATTTTTTATTATTAAACCAGCATTAATCATTTTATTTAAATTTCTTGATAACGTACTAACATCTAAATTTAGTTTTTTTGCTAGATTGGATGGAGAAATGCCATCAAATGGAATCGTAATTATACATAAAGACTGTGAAAGTGTAATATTTAACTCTTTTGATGCTTTTTTTAAAAAAAAAAGATAATTTTGACAGAATGTTCCAGAGAGTTCAATTAAATTCATTGTTGTATAATACAATGAATTTAATTTATTTAAAATACTTTTCTACCTTCTCTGCAAACTTAAATGGAATTAATAAAATTATAATATATATAAAGTAAATAATTTCTAACCAAATTATATATTTAGGCCAACTTCCAATAAAAAATAGACTTTTAACATTAGGAGGGGCACATATAAACATATAATTAGCATTTAAAACATAATTAATTAATCCAACTGGAATAATAATTAAATTTATAAATATAAAGGCATTTAGTGCTCCCTTTATAGTAAATCGCTTACCATAAGCAAAAATTAACCATAATACATTAAGTATAATTAATGTATGTGCCCAATTTAGCGCAAACGCTCCAATCATATTATTAACACCTGTCAAATCTACAGTTATTAATGCTTGCAATGCCCCGCTAAACCCTAAAACATATGCACAATCAAAAATAAATTGATCTACTTTAGAACTATTATTTTTATCATGAGTTGCTTTATAAACTCCAAAAATAGAAAAATAAAAACCTATAACACAAAAGTGCAGTGGCAGGTCTGTTGAAAGTTTAAAATCATACAATACATCTAAAAAAATCCTATTGATGTAATCTAATATTTCTTGTATTATAGCAAAACCAATGAGTCCATATGAAATATATGATTTATACTGATTTTTTTTTATTTTACAACCTAAATAAATAATGATCAAACACATACCAATCATAAGCATTGTTAAAGTGTTATGTAAAAAATATAGCTCTTGTGGTGGTAATGTTTTTATTATATACCTATTAAATATTTAACTTACATTCATATATTTGCAACTGACTATCATGACCAAACTTATTTTGATCATAATCTCCCCATATATTGTTTATAATAAAATTATTTTCAATTAACAAATTTATCATTTTATCTGGGTAATACATTTTCATTTTAAAATGAAACTCTAAAAAACATTTTTTTTTATTTTTATATAACCATGTTATAAAAATAATCTCTTTATTTTGATCATAATCAATAATTTCATCTATATATGTAATTTTTTTCTTTTTCGTATCAAAAAATTCTAAAATAGGCAAAGCAAGATCATGTGATCTATCTAAAAATGATGGGCTTGGAACAAAAATATCAATATATAATTTACTTTTAGCATTCATGTGTTTTTTTATCGATTCTAAACATTTTTTTACATCTTTATCATTCATCAAATGTAACCATGAGTTAAATCCAATAAAAATTATATTAAATATTTGATTTAAATTGAAATTTCGCATATCATCATTATAAATAATTGGTTTATTTATATATTTTCTGAACTTATTATTAGCATAATTACAATAAGATTTAGAAATATCTATTCCTTTATAATTATATCCTTCTTTAATTAAGGGGAGGCCGATTCTTCCTGTTCCTGCAGCAAGCTCTAAAATATTTTTATTTTTACTATTAAAAATATTTTTCCAAAACTCTATGTCATTAGTCTTCCACCAAAATTGATCATCGTATGTTTGTGGATCTAATTTATAATAATCCTTTAAGGGCATCAATAAGTTATAAAACTAGCATTTCTTTAGTAGATTTATTAAGAGGGACACAATCATTTTTTCGAATCCAACAATCATCTTCTATTCTTACTCCACCCCATCCTGCTAAATATATTCCAGGTTCAATTGTTACTACATAATTTTCTAAAAGTGGTTCATTATTAAAATTGCTTATTCTTGGGTGGGTATGAACTTCCAATCCTATTCCATGGCCTGTTGAATGAATAAATTTATCTCCGTATCCTGCGTCAACAATCACTTTTCTACATGTAGCATCTAGGTCAGCTCCTGTTATTCCTGCTTTGGCAATATTAATACCTGCTAATTGAGAATTAAGAACGATATTATATATTTCTTTATGCTTTTCAGATGCTTCTCCAATAACAACCGTTCTTGTCATATCAGCATGATAGCCATTATATAATGCTCCAAAATCCATAACTACAAAATCTCCTTTTTCAAATTTTTTATCAGAGGGCCTAGCATGGGGGAGCGCACCTAAATATCCGCTACCAATGATTGATTCATAACTATCTCCTTCAGCTCCATTCATTTTAAATAAATAAGAAATTTTTGCTGAGATTTCTTTTTCCACTGCTCCTACTTTAAGCTCTGGAATTATTTGAGTAAATACTTCATCTGTAATTTCAATTGCAGTTTTTAGAGATGCAATTTCAAATTCATCTTTAACCGCTGCTATTTTTTCTACTATACCATTTGTTTTTACCCATTTTATATTTGGAATTAATTTTTCAAAATTTTCATACATTAGCACTGTTATATGGTTGCTTTCAAAACCAATTTTTATATTTTTTTTAAGTAAACTATTTTTGTGAATTGCCTGGATGTGCGAAGAGCCTACTATGTGTATTATGCAGTTTTTAACTTGATCTTTTGATTGTTCAATATATCTTCCGTCCGTAAAAAAATGCTGTTCTTCTTCTAAAATTAATACTGATCCGGCTGAACCAGTAAAGCCAGTTAAATATCTTACATTGGTTAAATTAGTAATATAAATTCCTTGCATGTTATTATTAAGAATTTCTTGTTTCAAACTGTTTACTCTATTATTAAATGACATAATATTATTTTCCTAATTTTGATAATTGTTTATTTTTTAATTCTTTTTGTGCAAACTTGATATTCTCTTTATTTGCAATCATTGTCTCTAAAATTTTCTTTGCAATATCTTTTTTAGATTGTTTTATCATTAATAAATACATTGTTTTTGTTGCCATTTTTGAATCAATATTAATTGTGTTTTTTTTAATCAATTTATTATTTTTTATTACCTTTCTTGTTTTTTTATCAACAGAAATAGATCTGTATAATGCTTTAATTGTTTTATTTTCTGGTAAAATATAATAAGCTCTATCTATTAATTTTTTTATTGTATTTTCACTTCTATTTAAGGTTTTTTGTACTTCTATTAGTGTTATTAGGGCATTAAAATTATTTTGATCCATAATAATAATTTCTTTTAACAATTTTTCTGCTTTTAAAATTTTATTATTAATTAAATATATTTTTGCAAGGATATATTTCCCTGTTAAATTATTTTCATCATGCTTTAAACCAATATCACATACTTTTTTAGCTTTTTTATATTCTTTGTTGGAAAAATATTTTTGTGCTAAAATTGGAAATACTGGAGATTTGAAATTATCAGCAAATATATGTTCTAATTCTTTTTTAGAAATTTTTTTTATCATTTATTTTCTAATACCCAATTTTCTATATAATCTATTGATTCCTGGATTGATGACCCTGGAGAAAAAAGCGTTCCAATACCTATTTGATATAGTTTCTTCATGTCATCATCTGGAATAATTCCGCCGCCAGTAATTAAAATATTTTGTGTATCATGTTCATCTAGGAGATCTTTAACTTTCTTAAAAATAGTCATGTGAGCTCCACTTAAAATAGACAATGCAATAACATCAACATCTTCTTGAATTGCGGCACTAACAATCATGCTTGGTGTTTGTCTTAATCCTAAATAAATAACTTCCATGCCAGCATCTCGGTATGCTCTTGCTAAAATTTTTATTCCTCTATCATGACCATCTAAACCAGGTTTGGCCATCAAAATTTTAATTTTTTTCATTTTTTGTATCTATAATTAATGTTACTGGCCCATTGTTTATTAATTCTACATCCATCATTTCTCCAAATTTACCGGACTGTACATTAATATTAAACTCTTTTAATTTACTAATAAAAAAATCATAAAGTGGTTTAGCTTTGTCTGGCCTTGCAGATTTGATAAAACTTGGTCTATTCCCTTTAGAACAATTTCCATACAATGTAAACTGACTTACTACTAAAATTTCAGCATTGTGTTTTTCAATTGAAGTGTTTATATTATTTTTATTATCTGGAAAAATTCTTAGCTTGATAATTTTATTACATAAATATTCTGCTTCTTTTTTGGTGTCTTGTGTGTGTATACCCAATAAAACAACTAAACCATAGTTGATTTTACTGTGTGGTTTTGTATTAATTTTAACTGCGGCTTTTGTAACTCTTTGTATAAGAGCAATCATAAATTATATTGATAACCATACATTTTTATTTCCAAAAACTTTTCTTAAGTCAAATAAACATTTTTGATCTATTGTAAATTGGAGTTTTCTGATTAAAACTTTTTGGATTTTATTATTGTTGTTTTTCATATGAATTAATAGCGGATAGTTTCCTAAATACTTTTTATTTATAGCTTCAATAGAATTTAATAATTCTTTATTTGCTTGCATGAATTCTAGTTTAATATTGATATGTTTAACTATTTTATTTCTTAATCCCTCTAAAGGATAAATATTATTCACTATTATACGGGTCATTTGCTCATTTTCGTTATTGTTAAAATCTTTAGCAATAAAAAAACATGTTTCATCTTCTTGTATCAAATGTGAGTTCTTCTTAAATACATCATTAAAAATATATGCCTGTATAGTAGTATTTAATGTATCTAGTGTAATAAGAGCCCATTTATTTCCATTTTTATCAAATCTAAATTGTACATCTGTAATAATAGCACCTAAATAAATAATATCTTTATTATAATCATTTAAAATGGAAATTTCTTTTATATCTTCCTCATATTTTGATAAAGGATTGTCTGTTAAATAAAAACCGAGCAACTCTTTTTCATGTTTCAAACATTGTTCTTTCTTCCATGGGGGACATTCTTGCATTCCTGGGTATGATATATTAGAGTCTGTGTTTTGGTCAAATAAACTAGCCTGATTAGAATTTTTATTTTTATTATATTTATTGTTAAAATCAATAATAATATCAAGTGAATTAAAAAATTGAGCCCGGTGCCCATTTAGTTGATCGCAGGCGCCAACAAGAATTAAACTTTCTAAAACTTTTTTATTAATAACATCATCCATAACACAAAGATCAAAAATAGAGCTAAACTCACCTTTTTCTTTTCTGTATTCAGCAATTGAACAAGCACTTTTATAACCTACATTTTTTATAGCTGCTAGTCCATATTGTATTGTAGAATCATCCAATATAAAAAAATCTGCATTTGAATAATTTACATTTGGTGGCATAATCTTAATTTTCATTCTTTTTGCTTCTGCTAACATTTTATTAACTCTATCAGTATCATTAATATCAGAAGAAATGTTGGCAGTTAAAAACTCTATTGGATAATGATGTTTTAGCCAAGCTGTTTGATAAGAAATGATAGTATATGATGCAGCATGACTTTTATTAAAACCATATTCAGCAAATTTCTCTAATAATTCAAATATTTCTACAGCAACAGTTTTATTAATATTGTTTTTTATTGCTCCTTCAATAAATTTTACTTTAAAAGACGCCATTAAAGACTTTTTCTTTTTTCCCATTGCTCTTCTAAGAAGATCTGCTTCAGCTAAATTAAAACCACCGATTGCTGATGATATTTGTATAACCTGTTCTTGATAAACAATAATGCCATATGTTTCCTTGAGAATTTTTTCTAAGCTTGGATGTAAGTATTTAATTGATTTTTTACCTTGTTTTCGTGCAATGAATTCTGGTATGTTGGCCATTGGTCCGGGTCTATAAAGTGCAGTCATCTGCATTAATGCTTCAATTGATTTTGGCTCTAATTGCACTAAATATTCTTTCATCCCATCAGATTCAAATTGAAAAATTCCAGTGGTCAATGCTTTTTGAAAAATATTATTATAAACTTTTTGATCAGTTAAGTCAATTCTAGAGATATCAATATCTTGATTGTGGCGTTTTTTAATTAAATCTATTGTTTTATTAATAACTGTTAAATTTCGTAAGCCTAAAAAATCCATTTTTAACAAACCCAATTCTTCCAGAGCATTCATATCAACTTGTGTTGCTACATCACCTGTTGAGTTGTTTTTAAATAAAGGAACATAATTAGTAAGTGGCCCTGGGGTGATTACAACTCCGGCTGCATGTGTGGATGCATGCCTGTGACATCCTTCTAATGTTTGGGAAAAGTCTATAAGCTGTTTATGAGTTTCGCTTTTAGAATGAATATCGTTTAGTTCAGGACTCATTTTTAGTGCTTTTTTAAGATTCATTTTTGGTTCGTTGGGTATAAGCTTTGCTATGGAATCTACCTCGCCATAGCTCATCCCCAGCACCCTGCCAACATCTCTAATTACCGATTTTGCTTTCATTGTTCCAAATGTTATAATTTGAGCTACAGAATCATGTCCATACTTATCTTTAATGTAGTTAATTACATGTTCTCTTCCTTCTATGCAAAAATCTATATCTATATCTGGCATTGTTACTCTTTCTGGGTTCAAAAATCGCTCAAAAAGCAAATTATAGTGCATTGGATCAACATCTGTGATTCCAGTACAATATGAAACTAATGATCCTGCAGCTGAGCCCCTCCCAGGTCCAACTGGGATGTTGTTTGATTTAGCATAATTCACAAAGTCTTGGGTGATTAAAAAATATCCCGCGAACCCCATTTTTTTTATTACTGACAATTCATAATCTAACCTCATTGTAAGCTCTTTTGTTATATTCTGATATTTGTTTTTAAGTCCTAAATAGCTTAGGTCTCTTAAATGTAAGTTAGGATCTTTGTTCCCAGATGTAATTGGGTATTCAGGCAAATGATAAGTTCCTAGAGGAATATCAACATTACATTGCTCTGCAATTGCTACTGTGTTTTCTAGTGCCTGTGGAACATCTTTGAAAATTTTATACATTTCATCTGTAGATTTAATATAAAATTGTTCTGGTTGATATTGTAAACGATTTGTATCACTTCTATCTTTTCCCGTTCCTAAACAAAATAATACATCGTGTGCATCTGAATGTTCTTTTAGACAATAATGACAATCGTTGGTTGCTATTAGGGGGATGTCTAATTCTTTAGATAATTTTTTTAAAATTGTATGTGCTGCTTTTTCTTCAGAAATTTCATGATCTTGTAATTCTAAATAAAATCTGTTAGGGAAAATTTCTTGATAAGATAGCGCTGCTTTTTTTGCATTTTCATAATCCCCAGCAGCTGCATAAGATGTTACCTCTCCAGCTAAGCAAGCAGAGGTGGCAATTAATCCTTTATTATATATTTTTAATAATTCTTTGTCTACTCTAGGTCTATAATAAAAACCTTCTAGGTATCCTATGGAAGAAAGAGACATTAGATTTTTATAGCCCTGCTCATTTTGTGCAAGAAGCACCAAATGATGATATCCCCATTTTTTTCCTGTTTTTGTTGAAATGTTTTTTTTGTCAGTATGTTTGTTTACTGCAACATATATTTCACATCCAATGATAGGCTTAATCCCTGTTTTCTTTGCTTCTTTATAAAAGGGAATCATAGAAAATAAATTTCCATGCTCAGTAATAGCAATACTATCCATCTTTAAATCACTAACCCTGCTACACATTATATCGACTGTTTGGGCAGCGTCTAATAATGAAAAGTCTGAGTGATTATGTAGATGTACAAAGTCTGACATAGTTTATTTTTTTGTTAAAAAAATTACCAACAAACCAAAAATAGATAAAATTTTATACATATTAGTTAATTGTTTAAATGTTTTTATTGTTTGAAAATTCAATAATAAAAATAAAGAATATAAAAGTGGAATCTCAATAAATAATATTAAAGAAATAAAATATTTCAATCCATACAAACCATAATAATATGGGCATATAAATAAGATTCCTAAAATAAAAATTAATATACTTATAAATATACTGTTGAATTTAACACCTAAAAGAATAGGTGAGGTTATCATTCCTGAAAACTTATCTCCCCTATAATCATGTAAATCTTTTATGTTTTCTCTAATAAATGATAATCCAAAAGCTAATAAAGCGGGTATTATCGTTACATTTATTTGATTTGTTAAAATAAATTCAGAAAAAATAAATACACTAGATAATAATAATGCAATAATCAGATTACCAACTAAGGCTATTTTTTTAAGAAAAAAATTATATGCAACTAACAATATTAAAATAATATAAAAAAACAGTTTATTAATTAAGCCAGTTAATAAAAAACTAATATAAATACTACTTAACAATGATAAACAGCACAACACCTGTGCGGTTTTCTTAGATATTAATCCTTGACTAATTACTCTGTATGGATGGTTTATTTTATCTGATTTTAAATCTAGTATATCATTCATAGAGTTAGCAAAACTCATAGAAAAGAAGATAAGAAGCATACACACTAAAATATTATACCAATCATAAACATCAATAAGGTAGGCAGATAATAATATAGATAAAAATGCAATCATAATATTATGTAATCTGATTAATTTAAAATAGTAAATGATATTCATTTAAAAATTTGAATTATTCTATAATTGCTGTTCTGATCCTTGTGCCATTTACAATTTTCATTTATAAAAATTTCTTCTACTATAGGTTTGTGTTTTTCTAGTCCTATCTCTAATAATAGCATTCCTCCAGGATTAATAATATTATTTAATTCTTCATTAATTTTTTTATAAAATGTTAGGCCATCTTTACTATCTGTTAATGCTTTTTTTGGTTCAAAATTTTTAACTTCAGGTTCTAAGGTCTCATATTCATCATTTGAAATGTATGGGGGGTTGCAAACAATTAAATCATATTTGTTGTTTATTTTTTTATTTAAAAAATTAAGCTTGATACAATGAATGTTTTTGGCTTTGTAGTTTGTAAAGTTTTTTTTTGCCACACTTAATGCTTTTTGTGAACAATCAATTGCTGTGATTTTTTTTGCAATAGTTTTTAAACTTAATATTAAAGCTAAATTGCCTGAGCCTGTACATAAATCAAGCGCAGAATTAAATGTGTGTTTTTGTTCTATTAATATATTAATTATTGTCTCTGTTTCTGGTCTTGGAATTAAAACGTTCTGGTCTATATATAAATCAACATCATAAAATGGTGCAGTATTTACAATATATTGAAAGGGTTCTTTATGTATTCTTCGATTTATAAAATTTTTAATTATTTTTAACTGATGATTATTTAAAATTATTTCTTGTAATAAAATATTCTCTTTTTTGAACTTGAATTTTTTTTCTAAAAACCAATTTATTTCATTGCTTGCATTTTCTATACCAGCTTTGAATAATTGATTTTTATAGGTTTCTATAATATTTATCAAAATTAATATTCTAATTCTGACAACTGAAGTTTTTGATCTTCTAGCTTAATTTTTTCAATAAATTCTTCTAAACTACCATCTAATATTGTTTCAAGTTTATAAAGGGTTAAATTAATTCTGTGATCTGTCACTCTTCCTTGTGGAAAATTATAGGTTCTAATTTTAGCGCTTCTATCTCCTGAAGAAACCATCTTTTTTCTTGCATCAGATCTTTTTTTGTTCATTTTTTCAATTTCAAAATCCATTAATCTTGATCGTAAAACCTTAAGGGCCTTATCTTTATTTTTATGCTGAGAAGATTCATCCTGACATGTTACAACTAGGCCTGTGGGTAGGTGTGTTATTCGAATTGCTGATTCTGTTTTGTTAACATGTTGTCCCCCTGCTCCTGATGCTCTATATGTATCAATTTTTAGTTCATTATCATTAATTTCTATATCTACATCTTCTGCTTCTGGTAGAACAGCAACTGTTGCAGCGCTTGTATGAATTCTTCCATTTGATTCAGTTTCAGGAATTCTTTGTACTCTATGTACGCCTGACTCATATTTCAACGTTCCATAGACCGAATTTCCATTAACGGAAAAAACTACCTCTTTAACTCCTCCTCCTTCATTGTTATTTAAGGAAATAATTTCATACTTCCATTTCTGGATTTCACAAAAACGTATGTACATCCTAAATAAATTTTCTGCAAATAATGCGGCTTCATTTCCCCCTGTTCCACTTCTAATTTCCATTATTGTATTTTTGTTGTCATTTGGATCTTGCGGTAATAATAAAATCTTTAATTCTTGATTTAATAATTCTAATTCTTCTTTTAAAGATGATAGCTCCTCTTTAACTAACTCCTTTAATTCTTTATCATCTCCTTTTAATATTTCTTCATCTTCATTTATTTGATTAAATATCTTAATGTAATGTTTTGCCTGAGGGATAATATCATTAAGCCGTCTATGTTCTTTAGCAAGCTTTGTATATTCTTTAATATTAGCAATAATATTAGGGTCACTCATTTTGTTTGAAAGTTGATTATAGTCTTTAATAATATGTTCTAATTTTTCTATCATTTTTTATTAGCCAATAGCATCTGCTACAAATTCTTTTCCCTGATATTTTTTAATATCATCGCCAAAGGCTGTTTTGAGTGCATGGATCGCGACTTCTAATTGTTTATCATTGGGATTGTTGGTTGTTATTTTCTGCAACCACATTCCCGGTTTAGATAAAAATTTACAAATGATATTTTGTTGATATTTAGCTAGAAATTTTAGTACTTCATATCCAAGACCAGAAACAAAAGGTAAACATAAAACGTGAAAAGACATTCTATATATATAAGTTAACTCTTCAATAAAAATTAATGCTATAGAATCAAGAATTGTATATGTAAATATAGTAACAAGCATAATAATAAAAACAAAACTTGTTCCACATCGTGGATGTAAAGTAGAAAAAAACCTTGCATTTTTAACACTTAATTCTTCTCCTGATTCAAAATTATACACTGTTTTATGTTCCGCTCCATGATATTCAAATAAGCGTTTCACATCTTGTAATTTTGATATGATAATTAAATATAATAGAAATATAGCAACTCTTATTGATCCAGAGATTAAGTTAAAATATAGAGGTTCATTAATTATTGTATTAAAAAAATAGGATGTTAAGTATAATGGAAGAAAAACAAATAAAGATAATGCGAAAAAAATGGATAATATTGTCATGAAAAAATCTATAATATTGTTTTTTTTATGGAGTTCTTTTCCTTCATTTAATTGTGCTGACCAATCTAGTGTTGCATATCCAATTTTCATAGATTCATATAAATGAAACATGCCTCTCAAAAAATAAATTTTTTGTAATTTATATTTATCTATTATTGAATAAAACTTGTGCCTCTGTGATTTAATTGTTCCATCAGGAAGTCTAACTGCTGTTGCATATGCTCCTGGAACTCTCATCATTACTCCTTCAATAACAGCTTGCCCACCAACTAAAATAGAGGATTTTGTAATTAATAAATATATAGTCTTATAAAATGTCTGCATAAAAAAACGGTTCGCTTTAAATACAAACGAACCGCCCCTTCAATAATTTTAAATTTTGTTAATTTTGTTTTTTTGTATCAGATTTTAAATTATATTTTTTCATATATTTCTCTATTCTTCCGGCAGTATCAATTAAATTTTGTTGACCTGTAAAATAGGGGTGTGATTTATTTGAAATATCTAGTTTATACAATGGGTATTCTTTTCCATCTTCCCATTTAATTTTTTCTTTTGTCTCTATACTAGATTTTGTTAAAAATTTATAATCACATGAAACATCTTGAAAAACTACAAATCTATGCTCTTTTGGATGAATATCTTTTTTCATTATTTATTCCAATTATGTTAAGTCTGTTAATTTTAATTTTTGTTTTTTTAAATAGGTAATAAATCCAACCTTATCAATTGTTTTTAATGCGTTAGTTGATAATTTTAATTTTATTTTTCTACCTAATTCTGGTACAAAAATATTTTTTGTTTGTAAGTTAGGAAATTGTTTTCTCTTGGTTTTAATATTTGATTTTGAAACTCTATTACCAACCAGAGGTTTTTTTCCTGTTATTTGACATGTTCTTGACATTAATTATAACCTTTTTTCTTATATATGCAAACGGGTGTAAACTTACAAAAATAATTATAAAATTTAAAAGCTTAAATTTTTCAGGGCTTGTTTTACTAAATCCATAGCTTTAATAATTATTTTATCAGAGGTGGCATAAGAAAATCTTACATAGCCATCTGCTCCAAAACTATCACCAGATACTGATACTACACCTGTAGTATCTAATAAATATAAACTTAAATCATTAGAATTTTTTATAATACTTCCATTGGGTTGTTTGCTATACAAATAAAAACTAAAATCAATAAATACATAAAATGCGCCGTTTGGTCTTTGGCATATAGAATTAGGAATTTCTTTGATTTTTGATAGAATTAAATCTCTTCTGTTTAAAAAAATTGAACGCATTTTTTTAACACAGCTTTGATCTCCTAATAGAGCTTCTGTTGCAGCATATTGAGCAATGGAATTTGGACAGGATGTGCTTTGGCCTTGTAATTTTGAAATTGCTCTTACAACTTTTTTATTTCCTCCGATATAACCAATTCGCCATCCTGTCATAGCATATGTTTTTGAACAGCTCTGAAAAGTGATAATATTATTGTTATTATTATAGCTGGCAATGCTTTTAAAGGGTTTATTATATGTTAACTGCTCATAACATTCATCTGAAAAAATCCAAATATCTTTTCTTTTTTCACATAAATTTAATAATCGATGAATAGCATTGTCTCTCCATACTCCTCCCGTTGGGTTTGATGGAGAATTTATTATAATGCCTTTTGTATTTTTATTTATTTTTTTTTCTAACTCTGAAAATTTTGGTTCAAATTGTTGTTTTGAATCAGTGTTAACAAAAATTGGCGTAGCTCCTGTAACGCTTACAAAATCAGGGAAGGATACCCAATATGGAGAAAAAATAATAACTTCGTCACCTTTTTGAAATAATACTTGGCATGCATTATACAGAGAGTGCTTACCACCACATGATACTACAATTTCATTTAAATCATAATATAGTTCATTATCACGTTGAAATTTTTTTTGTATTGCTTGTTTTAAATTATGTGTTCCTCCACCTGGAGTATACCTTGTGTGTCCATTTTGAATAGCATAAATGCCTGCTTTTTGTATGTGCTCTGGTGTTGGAAAATCTGGTTCTCCAACACTCATATTATAAACAGGCTGGCCTTGTCTTTTTAATTCTGCAGCTTTTGCAGTCATTGCAAGTGTTGCTGAGGGTTGAATGCGATCAATTCGAGAAGCTAAATTCACCATTGTCATGCCTTTTAAATAATTATGTATTCATTGTATCTAAAAATTCACGGTTACTTTTTGTTCTTTTAAGCTTTTCAAGTAAAAACTCCATAGCCTCAACATTTGTCATCTTAGATAATAATTTTCTTAGTAGCCAAATTCTAGATAAATCTTTTTTTCCAATTAATTTATCTTCTCTTCTTGTACCAGAACGATTTAAGTTAATGGAGGGATAAATACGTTTATCACTTAATTCACGATCTAACACCAGTTCTTGATTCCCAGTTCCTTTAAATTCTTCAAAAATTACCTCATCCATTCTACTTCCAGTTTCAATTAATGCAGTAGAAATAATAGTTAAACTACCTCCAAACTCGACATTTCTTGCTGCTCCAAAAAATCTTTTTGGCTTATGTAAAGCATTAGAATCAACTCCTCCAGATAAAATTTTACCACTATGTGGAATAACTGTATTATATGCTCTTGCAAGTCGTGTAATAGAATCTAATAAAATTACCACATCTTCTCCGCTTTCAACTACTCTTTTTGCTTTTTCAATAACCATTTCTGCAACTTGAACGTGTCTTTCTGCTGGTTCATCAAATGTTGATGCAAGCACTTCTGCCTCAACACTTCTTGCCATATCGGTCACCTCTTCGGGTCTTTCATCTATTAATAAAATAATCATTTTAATTTTTGGATCATTTTCTGAAATAGCATTTGCTATTTTTTGTAGTAAAATAGTTTTTCCTGTTTTTGGTTGGGCAACAATTAGTCCTCTCTGTCCTTTTCCAATTGGGGCAAGCATATCTATAGTTCGTGCCGAAATAGAGCCTTCTCCTGTTTCAAGCTTAATAATTTCTTCTGGATAAAGTGGGGTTAAATTATCAAAATGAACACGTCCTTTTGATTCATCGGGGTTCATCCCATTGATTTGCTCTACTCTTAAAAGGGCGAAAAAACGTTCTTTATCTTTTGGTGGTCTTATTTGACCTGCAACCATATGCCCTGTTCTTAATCTAAAACGTTTTATTTGAGAATGTGATACATAAATATCATCTGGCCCTGGTAAATAACTATAGTCTGTTGATCTTAAAAATCCATATCCATCAGACATTACTTCTAGAATACCCTCACCATAAATAACGCCCTTCTTCTTTGATTCAACTTCTAAAATAGTTTTAATTAATTCTTGCTTTTTAAGCCCAGAAAATTCTGTTGCTCCAAGCTCTTGAGCAATTTTATGCAATTCTTTTACAGTCAAACGCTGTAATTCGCGTGTTTTCATTTATTTATAAACTCCTGATTATTATATTTTGTAGTGGTTGAAAAGAACAGAAATAAGGTTTTTTCCTATATCTTATTATAAATTAATACAAATTATTTGTCTATTGCAAAACAATTTTTATATCGATGAGAAAGCGTTGGAGCAAAAAAATGACTACCGATTATAAATAATATATCATCTTCTTTTATTTTTTGTAAAATATAGTCTAAGGAATCATTTACAGTATTAAAAGTAATAGCCTTGTCTGTGTTTAAAATATTTTTTATTTTTTTTGCTGACATGCTTTTTCTTATTCTAGTTTCAGTACAAATAATTTCAGTAAATGTTTTTGAGATTGATTTTAGTCCATCTGAAATTTTTTTATTGTGTTCAAATCCACAAATTAAATATTTGTTTTGTTTGTTGTTGTAGTGTGTTAAGATGGTTTTTTGAAACGCTTTAATGCCTTGCTCATTGTGACATACATCAAAAATGATTTTTGGTTTATTATTAATTATTTGAAATCTCCCTGGCCATTGCGTGTTATTTATTCCTTGTTTTATGTTTTCTTCTGTGGTTTTAATTATTTTTTTATTGTTTAAGGTGTTAATAACATATTTTGTCAACAATGCATTTTGTTTTTGATGCTCTCCTAATAAATGTTTAATGCGGAGATTTTTATCTGTTGTTGTGTTGAGATATCTAATTTTAATGTTATATTTTTCAGCATGTTTGTTTAAAATGGTGGTAATCGCTTTATTTTGCTGGCTGGATATACAGCTCTGACTTTTCCTAATAATAGAGCCTGCTTTCTCATTAGCTATTTTATTAATATTATTACCTAAAATTTCACTATGGTCCATTGAAATTGGGGTAAAAACAATATAATTATTCTGACATGCCGTTACACTGTCTAATCTTCCTCCAAGTCCAGTTTCCAATATTGCAAAATCAATGTTGTTTTTTTTAAAATACCACATTGCCATTACGGTCATAATTTCAAAAAATGATGGTCTTATTATTTTAATATCATTTAAATAAATTTTTATGAATTCTTCTATTGATGCATCTGTTATTGTATCAAAGTTTATTTTTATTCGTTCGTTGATATTGACTAAATGTGGAGAGGTGTACCAACCTATTTTATATTTTGATTTTACTAAAATATTTGTTAAAAAAGCTGATACTGAGCCCTTGCCATTTGTTCCAACTATTTGGATTGATTTAAAATCTTTCTCTGGATTTCCACATGCTTGTAACAATTGATAAGTTCTAGATAGGCCATATTTTATTTTTTGTGTTGGAATATTTAGTAAATACTGTGAATAGTCCATTATAATTCAACTTGTTTGATTTTTATTGTTTTTTGTTTTAAAAACATATTTGCTATTTCAGTAAACCTGACAACTTTATCACTCACAAAATATTCATCTTTAACCGCATGCTTGTTCTGACTTTTAAGATTGTGTCTATCTAAATAATTATTAACATAATATGATGTGGATATTGCTGAATCAATAATTTTTGTTTTTGTAGTAAGTGTTTTTTGTATAACTCCCTTTATTATAGGATAATGTGTGCATCCAAGGATAAGAGTATCAATTTCATGCGTTTTGAATATATTTAAATAAAACTGTACTATCTCATTTACAAATTTTTGTTTTATTGCTCCCTCTTCAATAATAGGAACAAATAATGGACATGCCTTTGTAAAAAAAATTATTTTATCATTTTTGCTTTTGATTTGTTTTTGATACTCCTGTGAATTAATTGTTGTTTCTGTGCCAATAATACCAATTCTTTTATTTTTTGTTTTGGAGACAGCATATGAAACACATGGGGAAATAACATCAATGATTGGTATGGTTGTGTGTTGTTTTATTTTTTTTAAAGCTACAGATGAGGCTGTATTACATGCTACTATAATTAATTTTATTTTTTTTGCTGCTAAAAAATCAATTATTGCTAAACAATATTTTTCAATTGTTTTTTTGCTTTTATTACCATATGGAATGTGTGCTGTATCTCCAAAATATATAAACTTTTCTAGTGGCATAGTCTTTTTAAGTTGATGTAAAACTGTTAAACCACCTAAGCCGCTATCAAAAACACCTATGGGATATTTATTGTTTTTCATATTTTTTAATAAATTGCTCTATTGCACTATATAATGATTTTGCTATTTCTCTTCTATGTTTTGCTTTCCCTAATTGTGCTGCTTCATCTGGGTTAGATAAAAATCCTGCCTCAAAAAGCACGTTGGGCATTGATGCCCCCACTAAAACATGAAACCCCGCTTGCTTAACCCCTCTGTTTTTTGATTGAATATTATTTGACATATTCTTTTGTATCATTGAAGCTAAATCTTCACTTGCTTTCATGTCTGAGTTTTGAGCCATGGTTGCAACTATAAGTTTTGTATCTTTTAAATTTGTATATTGGTAAGAATGATCTTCAAGTGCAATAACACTATTTTCTCTTTGCGCAACCTCAATAGCATCTTCCGTTTTTCCTACTCTTAATAAAAAAGTTTCAAATCCTTTTATTTTTGAGGATTTTGTTGTTGAATTAGCATGAACACTTATAAAAATATCTCCCCCTGAATTATTCGCTATTTGTGTTCTTTTCCATAGAGGAATAAAAGTATCATTGTTTCTTGTATATATAACTTTTACATCTAAGTTTCTTTCTAGCATTTTTCCTAATTGCCTAACTATATCAAGTGTAACTGTTTTTTCTTGTAATCTGTTAACTCCAATTGCACCGGGATCTTTTCCTCCATGTCCAGCATCTAATACAATCGTATCAATAATCCATTTATTTCTTATGTTTTTTATTTTTTGAGAGTTTTTGTTTTGTTGAGTGCTTAATAATATTTCTATGCTTCTTTTATTGGTTATGATTGTTATATCATCAACTTGGTTTTTACATAGAAAGGAAACCTGAGCAGATTGATTAGATTGTATGGTGTGCGATTTTATTATAGGAAAAGATAATTGTGATTTTTTAATAGCTAAAGAATCAACCACTCCGTTTAAAACAGTAATATTAAGCCAGCCTTCTGTATTGATTGAGGTTGCAATATTTTTTTTAGGGAAATATTCTGATGTATTAAGGGTGATAGATATTCCGTTTTTTTTATTTTTAATATATATATCTTTAATATTGTATATATTAGTAATTGCTTTAATCTGGTTCTGTTCTATATTTAGAAATTGGGTTGGCAATCCTTCTTTTTCTAATATTTTATAAAATGTTATGACTGGCACATAAATGGTCTGTTGTTTATATAGAGTTGAGTATAGTAAATGAAAGGTTTTATTATTTATCTTCATATATGAAGATAGAGGGGAAAAATATAATTTGTTCTTTTCATAAATAATTTCAAACTTTTCTTTTGATTCATAATATGTGTATTTTAAGTTTTGTTTTTGACAAAAATCTATAAGTGAAATGTATTTTACAGAGCTTTCTTCAATTGTTGGTAGTGTGAGAATGTTTTTTGATTCTGCAAAAATAAAGCTTTGAAGTAAAAAAATGATACATATGTTTTTGTAATTCAAAAAATGCAAATTATTAATTAACCTGTTTATATTGTATCACCCTAAAAACCTTTTCTCCTGGTTTGGCCATCATAAATTTTTCTCTGGCTATTTTTTCTATATATTCTGTATCGGTTTTCAGGTTTGAAATATCATTTTTTAAATTTATTTGCTGTCTTGTAAGCTGATGAATCTCTTTTTCCAGTTGTGTTTGTTCTCTTTTTAATTCTATAAGCCTTATCAAGCCAAAGTCATTAGTAATAATATAAAAACTTGATATTGAAAAAATGCCAATTAATATATATAGTTTATATTTATTGCTGTTTTGTTGCTTGTATTTTCGCCTCCTGTTCATTGTAAAATTTGAAGCTTGGCTAATTTTGTATTATAATTCATAGATTCTTCAATTCTGAGTAGTTGATTATATTTTGCTGTTCTATCAGTCCTGCACAAAGAGCCTGTTTTGATTTGTCCTGCCTGTGTTGCTACAGATAAATCCGCAATAAACGTGTTTTCTGTTTCTCCTGACCTATGTGAAATAATTGTACTAAAATTATTTTCTTTTGCAAGATTAATGGTGTCTATAGTTTCTGAGAAAGTTCCTATTTGATTTAGTTTAATTAAAATAGCATTCATGCATTGTCTATCTATTGATTTTTTTAATAATTTTTTATTTGTAACTGTTAGGTCGTCTCCTACCACTTGTATTGTGTCTCCCAAAAGATGGTTTAGATTTTTCCACGCCCCCCAATCGTTTTGATCAAGACCGTCTTCAATTGAAATAATGGGATATTTATTACATAGTTTTTGGTAGTATTTAATTAATTCATTTGAGCTTAATTTTTTATTTTCTGATTCTAAAAAATATTTATTTTCTTCTTTTATATAAAATTCACTTGCAGCAACATCTAATGCTAAAAAGACATCTTTTCCTGGTTTATAGTTTGCTTTTTCTATAGATTCTAAAATTAAATCTAGAGCCTCTTCATTGGAGGTCAAATTGGGAGCAAAGCCACCTTCATCACCAATGCTGGTACTATAGTTATGGTCTTTTAAAATTTTTTTGAGTGTGTGAAAAATTTCTGTACCGCACTGTAAGACTTCTTTATAATTAGAAAATTTGACTGGCATAATCATAAATTCTTGAAAGTCGACCGTGTTGTCTGCATGGCTGCCACCATTTAATATATTCATCATTGGGATAGGCATATAAGTCTGGGGGGGTGATTCTGTATTATTTAAATATTGATAGATATAGCTATATAGGGATATTTTTTTACTGCTTGCTCCTGCCTGTACTACCCCAAGAGATACAGCGAGCATTGCATTTGCGCCAAGCTTTGATTTGTTTTCTGTCCCATCTAATTCTATTAAATAATTATCAATTGTTTTAATATCATAAATATCATAACCAATTAATTTTGGTTTAATAATATTATTTATATTATGAATTGCTTTGTCTACTCCTTTTCCTCCCCAGCTTGTTTGTTTATCTCTTAGCTCAAGTGCTTCTTTGTCTCCAGTAGATGCTCCACTTGGGACTGCTGCTCTTCCAATTGTATTATCATCTAATAATATGTCTGCTTCTATTGTTGGGTTGCCTCTTGAGTCTAAAATAAAGCGTGCTTTTATATCTTTAATTTTCACTGTTTGTGTTGTGTCCTATATATTAATAATTAAATCTTTTGTGTAATATTATCAATAAATTTGATTAATATATTATAATAATAAAAATAATTTATGTTGAAAATAATAAAATATCATCAAAAATATATTAATGATTGGAATAAATTTGTGACCCTCTCAAATAATGGAACTATTTTTCATAATAAAAAATTTATTTCTTATCATATTGATAGAAAATTTACTGATCATTCTTTAATGCTCTATTGGGACAATATCCTTGTTGCTTTATTTCCTGCTGTCATTCACAACAATTTTGTTGTTTTTTCTCATCCTGGTGCCAGTCATGGAGGTTTGGTAATTAAAGATCCTTTAGCTTTTTCTATTTTGAATAATATTATAATTGCAATTGATAAATATTTTAAATTGTTGGGCTATAAATCAATTTTCATTGTTAATACTCCTAAAATATATTATGAAAAACCACATGATTCTATTGATTATTTGCTTCAATGGAATGGTTATAATCAAAAAGAAATTTATATATCACATGCTGTTGATTTATCAATAAAAAAAATTGATCTATTGTTAAATAAAAGAAAACAAAGGTATATGAAAAATCAAAAACAAAATATAAAATTTATTTCTTCTGTTTCTTTTGAAGCTTTTTATAATTTGTTAGCTATAAACAAAAAAAAATATAGTTCGAGTCCTACTCATTCCTTACAAGAATTAATCACATTAAATAGTTTGTTTAATCGTAAAATTAAGTTGTTTGTCTCCATGTTTAATGATACAGTGGTTGGTGGGTCTTTATTGTTTTATTTAAATAAAAAGGTGTGTTTAATTTTTTATAATGTCGTTTCAGAAAAATATAGAAAAACACAGTTGTCTACTTTTCAATTTTTTAATTGTATGAAGATTGCAAAAAACAAAGGGTTTCAGATGATTGATTTTGGCGTTTCTCATGAGCCAGAAATGAAAAACCCCCTTACTCCTAAGTTAAGTTTAATTAAATTCAAGGAACAGTTTGGGGCCTTTGGTGTTACAAGAACATGCTATGAAAAGGAATTATAATTAAATACAATGCTTCATTTTTGGAATATATCCTTAGTTTATGGTGTGGGTTACCTTCTGGTGCGATCTCTTTCTTTTCTTCTGCTCCCTCTTTATACAAATATCCTTTCTGTTGGTGAGGCTGGGGTTGTTTTTATTTTTTATACTGTTTTAGCCTTTTTAAATACTCTATATAATCATGGCATGGATTCTGCTCTACTTAAATTTTTTAATCTTTATGAAGAAAAAAAAGTTATCACAACATCTATTGTTTATTCTTTTTGTTTTGGCTGTTTTTTATGTTTGGTTGTGATTTTTATATATAGCTTTTTAAATAATTATTTTAACTATAGTGTTCTTTCTTCTGTGCCCTTTCTCATATATTATTTGTGTGCTATTTTATTGTTTGACATGTTGTCTTCTCGAGCATTCAATATATTGAGGCTCACTGAAAAACCTTATTATTATTTATCTGTAAGCCTTGTTGCTGTTTTTGTATCTTTTGTTTGTAACTATTATTATATCAAAGTGTTAGGCTTGGGCGTTGTTGGTGTTTTGTGGTCTTTGTTGATAGCCTCTTTTGTGCAGTTTGTTGTTTTAATCCCTATCTTAATTAGTTATATTAAATTGTCTTCTTTTAGTTTTTCCACTTTAAAGAAGCTGCTCTTTTTTGCCTTACCTTTTTTCCCTGCAAGTGTGTTTTTTATATTAATTGAGGTTTCAGATAGGTGGATGTTAGGTTGGTTGGGGTCTCTTTCAGATGTGGGTTTGTATGGTTCTGGATATAAAGTTGGAAGTTTTGTTTTAATGGTTGTTCTTGCCTTTAATTTAAATTGGCAGCCATTTTATTTGAAAAAAAACCAAAGCGTTAGATCTTTACAATATGTTAGTAATTTGTTTCTTGTCCTGTTGATTTTTATTACAACGTTACTTTCTTCTTTTTGGCCTATTTTGATAAAAATAAATGTTTGGGGTTTTTATGTTATTGGAGAAAGTTTTTGGGTTGGGGGAAAAATTATTCCTGTTATTGCCCTTAGTTATATGTTTTATGGTGTTTTTGTTTTACAAATGCCTTCAATCTATATAAAAAACAAACAAAACTGGATTCCTATTATTTGGGGGCTTGGTTTGCTAATCAATTGTGTCTGTAATTATTTTTTCATACAACTTTTTGGCTTTGTTGGGGCTGCTTTTTCTACATTGTTAACTTATGCTTTTATGGCTGTGTTGTTGTTGTTAAAAAACAGGGTTTGGCTTCCTTTGACATATGATTATTTTAAAATATCAAAAGTTTTGTTGTCAAGTTTTTTGATGTTTGCAATCACATTTTATTCTATTAATACATTAACTGTTTTTGGTTGTAGTGTTTTATATTTTTTCTTTGTGTTTAGCGTTTTTAAAAATCTAGTTAAAACAAATCATGAATAAAAATGCAGTAATAATTTATTTGGGTGATTTTTTCTTTGATGCAAGAGCAATTAATATGTCTCTTTCTTTAAGATCCTTCGGATATAATGTTTCTATTGTGTCTACTGATCAAACACCCTCTGTCTCTCCAGATTTTAAAAATATTCAGTTTTATTATATCAAATTAATTAATAGTAATTTTAAAAAATATTTAGAGTTTATAAAAAAAGTTAATCAGATTCTGAAAAAAAATTCCTTCAGTGTTGTTATTGCTGGAGACTTGTATTCTCTTGCTAGTGGCGTTTTTTATAAAAAAGGTCAGTTAATTTATGATTCAAGAGAAATTTACTCTAAGCTTTCTGCCCATGAAAACAAACCGTTTATTCGCTTTTGTGTTTCTCTTTATGAAAAAATATTTCTTAAATTTGTTGATAAGGTTATAGTAACTGCTCCTTCTGATTTAAAATACTTACAAAACAAATATTCTAATTATAAAAGTTGCTCATGGCATGTTATACATAATTTTCCTTTATTCTTATGTTCAAATTCTAAAATTAATATTAGAACAAAGTTCAATATACCGTCTAGCTGTTCTCTTGTTGTTTATCAGGGAGTGCTTCAAAAGGGAAGGGGCTTGAAGCAGTTATTGCTTTTAACTGCCTACATGCCAAATATCTACGCTATAATTATTGGTGGAGGAGATAGTCAAAAAAAATATGTTAAACTATCAAAAGAATTAAAAGTCTATCAGAAAACAATTTTTATAAAAAAAGTTTCTTATCTTGATTTAATAAACTATACTGCCTGTTGCGATATCGGTTGGAGTGTAATAAAAAATTTAAGCATTAGTAATTATTTTGCTCTTCCAAATAAATTGTTTGAATATTCCTTAGCTGGGCTGCCCGTTGTTTCTTCAAACCTTCCAAACATGAAAGCTTTTGTTGAAAAATATGATTTAGGAGTGGCTGTCTCAGAAAATGATCTCAAAGAACAGTCTCGTGCTGTTAATTTTTTAATAGAAAATAAAAAAACAAAAGATTTTTATAGTAATATTATAAAAGAAAATTTCACCTGGGGTGTACAAGAAAAAAAATTTATAGACATTGTTAATGATTAAAAAAAAATTAAATATTTCAATTATTATCATTGGGTATAATTCAAAAAAAAATCTTTCTTTTTTGCTTCAATCGTTATCTCGTATTAAAAATCAAAATGATGTTTTAGAAATAATTTATGTTGATGATGGTTCTAAAGATGGTTCTTTAGATTTATTTCAAAAGATGAAGTTAAACTTTCATAAAAAATGTTTTGGTTTTAAGGATAATCGGGGTCGTGTCTTTGCTAGGCAAAAGGGTGTAGATTTAGCCTCTGGAAACTGGTTTTTGTTTTTAAATAGTACTGTTGTTGTAGATGCTCATATTATTTCTCACTATAAAAGGGTTGTGCAGCGCAATCAAGCTAAAGCATATATGGGGTCAATTATTTATCATTCTAAAGATTTAGAATTTGAAAAATATTTAAACCACAAGAAAAGAGGAATTAATCGATGTAAAGATGGGGAGAGTGTTCATTATAAGTATCTTTTGTTTAGTAATTGTTTTCTTTCTAAAGATCTATTTAAAAATATAAAATTTAATTTTAAATTAAATTATTATGGTGGAGAAGAAATAGATTTTTCTTATCAATTGTCTTATAAATATTCAAATCAAATTGTTGCTGTAAAAAAAGCCCTTGTTAATCGTGTGAATGTTCCCTCTTTAGAAGACTATTTACACAAATTGTTTGAATTTGGGAATAAAAATCTTAAATCATTATCTCCGGTCTTACAAAAAGATATTTTGGGATCTGTTTTTTTAGTAAAACAAAAAAAAACACTTTTTCCTTTAATAAGTTTTTTAAACTTCTGTTGTTTAAAGTTGGTTAAATTGTCTTTTTTTAGAAGGAATTATTTTGTTGTGCGGTGTTTGTTTTTGTTAAATATTTTAAGGGGTTTTTATATAATTAAATAGTTTCAAAATTTCCTGATTGCAAATCATCTAATGTAGCTTCTTCCCATTTATCGTCGTTGTTTTTTTCTTCTGTTTTTTTTGTTGGTTTTAAATTAAGTGTTTGGTTTCTGGGTGTGTTTTTATTGATCACTATAAGAGGAACTGATGAAATAAAAAACAATAATAATGCTTTTGTTATTCCTTCAGTGTGAAAAATTAGTGCCCCCTCTGGATACGCTAATTCTTCAACTCCTGAAACAAAGAAGAGAGTGATTGATACTAGAATGCCAAAAACACATAAAATATTAATAAAGATATTTCTATTATATTGTTCTAATAAAATTGATGTGAAAAGCCATAGGTAAACAATAAAGATCAACCAAATAATAGCAAGTGAAAACGTGGTTTCTATTATAAAATAAAAATACAAAGCACAGCCAAGAAGTATTTCAATTGTAGGTAGGTTTTCTTTAAGTTTATATAACATATATTTGTGTATAATTATATTAATAATTACTATCATTATGCAAATAAAAACAATTAATAATTATGTTTAATAATAAAAAAATTAAATATGGTGTTGTTGGGGCAGGGTATTTAGGTGGGTACCATGTCGAGCAAATATCGAAATTTAACAATGTGGATATTGTTGGTGTTTTTGATGTTGTCAAAGATAAGGCTGTTATGTTATCTGATAAATTTAATATTCCTGTTTGTTCTAGTTTAAACAACCTAATCGATTTGTGTGATGCAATATCTATTTGCGTCCCTGCTTCTAATCATTACGATATAGCAAGTGTTGCACTAAAAAACAATTGTCATCTTTTTATTGAAAAGCCTATAACAAACAATTTAAATCATGCTAAAAAAATTATAGAGATTAATTCTAATAAAAATAAAATTATTCAAATTGGACATATTGAGCGGTATAATGCTGCATATACCACTTATTTAAAAAACAAAAAGCAGCCTTTATTTATAGAGGCTCATCGATTGGCCCCTTTCAATATAAGAGGATTAGACGTCCCTGTTGTTTTAGATTTAATGATACATGATATTGATCTTGTTTTAAATATGGTTAGAGATGATATTGTTTCAATTCATGCGAGCGGCACGTGTGTTGTATCAGATTTTGTAGACCTGTGTCATGCTAGAATAAAATTTAAGAATGGTTGTGTGGCAAACATTACGGCTAGCAGGGTATCAAGCAAGCAAATGAGAAAAATGCGTGTTTTTGAAAAAAACACATATTCTTCTTTAAATTTTCAAACTCAAGATCTTCAGTCCTGGAAAATTAATTCGGATGCTTCTATTAATCAAATCCCTATAAAAAATAATGTTGTTAATGCTTTATATGAGGAACTAAAATCTTTTATTGAAAGTATAAGCTCTGGTGGTTTCGCAGAGATCAATGAACATGAAGGGTATAAAGCATTAGAAATAGCAATAAAAATTCAAAGTTTAATTGAAAAAAAAACAAAATAGATTATTTTATTTTATAGTTGGTGAGCCCTCTGGCGATTTACATGCCTCGCAGATAATTAAAGAATTAAAAAAACAATCTAATTCAAGCGTTTCTTTTCGTGGTCTTGGTGGTCCTTTAATGCAAAAAGAGGGCTTCTTTTCTTTAGAAAACTTTAATCGTTTGTCTGTTATGGGTTTTGTGGAAATATTAAAGGAGCTCCTTTTTTTTATAAAACTTCAAAAAAAAATTATTGTCGATATAAAAAAAACACGACCCGATAAAGTTGTTTTAGTGGATTATCCTGGTTTTAATTTGCGCCTTGCAAAAAAATTAAGTAAAGTGTGCGACATTCCAATTGTTTATTATATTAGTCCTCAATTTTGGGCTTGGAAAGAAAAAAGGGTAAATGTTATTAAAAAATGTGTCCAAAATGTAATAGTGATTTTCCCCTTTGAAGTTTCTTGGTACAAACAAAGGGGTTTAGCGGTTAATTATTTTGGACACCCTTTAATTGACCTTTATAAAAAACAAATAACTACAAGTGCTCGTTTTTCTGTTGGCCTTTTTATTGGAAGTAGAAAACAAGAAATAAAAAAACATGCCCCTGTTGTTAGAGATGTTATTAAACAACTTAAAAAGAAAATAGATAATGTTTTTTTTATTGTTGGAACCTTAAAAGATGATCCTTTTAATGTTGTTGGTGCTTTGGGTTTGCAAAGTAATTATAAAATTGTTTATGATTCTTTTCGTGCTTTTGATGAATCAAAAGTTGCAATTGTTGCTTCAGGCACAGCCACCCTAGAATGTGCCATAACAAAAACTCCTTTTGTTGTTATTTATAAAACATCGTTCATTAGTTGGTTAATAACTCGTAGTTTTGTTAAAATTAAGTTCGCTTCAATAGTCAATATTTTAGCTAATAAATTAATTGTTGGCGAATACTTACAAAAGGATTGTAATGCTGAAATTATAGTGAAAAATCTCATGGAGCTTGTTTCTTGTGATACACAAAGCCTTTTTTTAGATTTTCAATCTGTTATAAATAAGCTTGGCAATGGAAGTGCTTATAAACAAACTTCTAGTTTTTTATTAAAAAAATAATTTTATGAAGAAAAAAATACAATTAATTCTTTATTCTCTTGCTTTAAAGTTGTTTTTAAACATTATCTTTATAAGCTGTAAGTGGAAAGTGGTTGGTTTAAACAACTTTAATAAAGCGGTTCAAACTAATCGTCCTGTCTTGTTATGTTTGTGGCATGAACACTTGGTTTGTGTTGCAAGATATTTTAAAAAAACTTCTTTAAATTTATATGGGATCTCTAGTACACATTTTGATTCTGAGGTTCTTGCAAAAGTTTTATCTTCTTGGAAAATAAAGTTGATTCGTGGATCAAGCACAAGGGGGTGGAGTGGTGTTTTAAAGAAAATGATTTTTTTATTTAAAAACAATTCTACTATTATTGCCTTGACAAATGATGGCCCTCAAGGGCCCCCTCGTGTTGCAAAAGAAGGTTCTTTGTCTGTTGCAAAAAAACATAATGCCCAAATTGTTTCTGTGTCTGCCTCTTCAAGCAAACATTGGAGATTAAATTCTTGGGATAAAACTTTATTACCAAAGCCTTTTTCAACTATTTATATTCAGTTTTCACCTGTTTATCCAAAAAACCAAGAAATAAATGTTAGTTTAATTACTCGCTTTATTTCTTCAAATTCTATTAATAATGTTAATTAAATATTTTATATCTAAAATTTACTTTTCTTTTTTTTGCTTTGTAGCTTTCTTATATAAAGCAGAAATTTTAAAATCACATGTTTTTGAAAATAATACAATAATATCAATAGGCAATTTATCTGTGGGTGGATCAGGAAAAACTCCCCTGGTTGTTTCTTTATCTAAAATTCTCACTAATCTTAGTATTCCTCATGCTATTGTTAGTCGTGGTTATAAAAAAAAATCAAAGGGAGAGGTGGTGGTTTCTGATGGATATAACATTGTTGATGATTGTTTGGTGTCTGGTGATGAGCCTTTAATGTTAGCTTCTTTGCTTCCTGGTGTTCCGGTTGTTGTCGGGGATAAAATAAAAGCTATTAAAAAAGTAAATGAGCTGAAAAAATATAAAACAATTATTATAGATGATGGCTTTCAAACATTTAAAATTAAAAAAGATTTAGATATTTTATTACTTGACTTATCAAAAGATAAAAAAGATTATCAGTTGCTTCCTCTTGGAAAACTAAGGGAGCCTTTATCTGGTGTTTCTCGTTCTGATGTTGTTGTTTTTACAAAAAACATTGGGCCATCTTCTGATCAACTTAAGTCTTTTCTTGATTTTTTTATTGATTCAAAAAAACAGCTTGTCTTAGAAAGTTCTTCTTTATTCTCTCTTTTAGAGTTCAAAAATGATGAGTTTTTAGAGGTTGAGGGGCTGGTTCAGGTCCCTGTGGTTTCTTTTTCTGGTATAGAAAATTCTACTTCGTTTATAAAAGAAGTAAATAGGCTTTTTTCAAACATTTCTCATAATTTAATTTTTAAAGATCATTGTGAATATAATAAAACAGATATAATGAAAATTAAAAATATTTTAGTGGAAAAGAATATTGCCAGCATTGTAACAACAATGAAAGATTTTGTTAAAATTAAAACTTGTTTTCAAAACATTAGAATCTTTGTTCTTCATGTTGATTATCAAATTTTAAAAAAAGACAACTTGATCAACCAGTTAAGTAAATATAAAAATTGATTATTTCCAGCTTTTTGTATAGTTTAAGAGAGTTGTGCTTGTTGCTGTTTTTTGTTTTTTTTTAATGCCTGCTTCTCCCCATTTTTGTTCTTCAAACTCTGTGTTGTAGGCAACTTTTTGTCCATACGGCGGTGGTGTTTTGGTTGTTTGTAAATCAACTATAATTGTTTCCTTTTTCTCTATTACAACAGTTTCTTTGCGCATTATTGTTACTGGGGTGGGTGGTGATATGTTTTCTTCTCTTGTTTCTTTTTGTTCTTCTTGTTGTGTTGCTGTTTGTTTTTCTTGTTTTTTCGTTATCAGCTGTTTGTCTTTTGGTGATGTGTTTTTATTATATACTGTATCGCTTATTGTGTTATATATGGTGTCAAGTTGTGTAATAAAGATAGTGTCTTGTCGAGCTGTTGTTGTGTTTTTTTCTTTTCGTTTTTTTCTTTTTTGTTGTCTTGCTTCTTTTTTTTCTTTTCTTTTTTGTTCTCTTGCTTCTTTTTTCTCTTTTCTTTTTTCTTGGCGCAGCTCTCTTTTGCTAAAATTAATTGAGTAAAGTGTATCAATTGTTGATGTGGGACTTTCTATAATCTGAATAACCTTTTCATATTCACTCACCTTCTTTTCTAATGTTTGAGTTTTTTTATAGTGTGTTGAGTCAGCTGTTTCACATGGGCTTATTAATATGTTAATTGTAAAGTTTTCTTTGATGGAATTGTTATAATTATCTTTTAATTCTAATATTATGTTTTGTGGCCCTGTTTGTTCTATGGTGGGAGTCATAGAAACTAGGCCTGTCTCGGGTTTAAATATAATATTGTTTATAGTTGTTGTGTCTATCGAAATATAAATGTCTTTTTCAAGAGAAGTATTTCCAAACCCATCTTGTGCCTCTATTATGTGGCTATACTCAATATTAACATAACCTTCTTTTGGTGGCCCTTTAATAAATTTTGGTAAAGCATACACAAAAATTTGTATTGTTTGGTTATTTTTGTTTGCTGTTAATCCATCCGAAACATTAACTAAAATTTCATGCTTTCCTAGATCTGAAATTGTTGGTGTCCATGTTATTTCTCCGGTTTGTGCGTTGAGCATCATGTTGTTAAGATTTGCGCTAATGCTATATGTAAGGGTTGTGTTTTGGTTTAAATCTTTTGCTTTTAAAAAATGTTTTAAGGTATCTCCTACTTTAATTTTTAAGCTGTCTGCACTTGTAATTTGAGGAATATCATTTACAAAAATATTTAGTTTGTTTTTTGTTGTTTCTAAACCATCAGAAACCTCTAAAATTATTTCATGTTCTCCAATGTCATTGATTGTTGGTGTCCATATAAGCTTATTGTTTTTTGTCTCCATATTTTTAGGAGATGATAGTATGTTGATTGTTGTATGTTTTTCTTTTTTGCCGTTTTTGGGGTTTATTTTGTTGTTATCTTGAACCTCAAGAGTGTGATTAAGTTTTTCTCCAAGAGTAATATAATTGGGAAGATTGTTTATTAGTTTTGGTTTTTCATTTACATAAATTTTTCCATTAAAAACGTCTTTATTAATTGTGTCTGTTAACTCAATACTATAGTTGTTATAATCTAAGGTGCTGCCTTTCCATTCTATTTTTCCATTTGTAAAATCCATGTCTTTTGGCCCTTTAGTTAAGTTCCAAAAAAGCTCCTGATCGGTGTTTTGATCAAAGGTTTGTGTTTGAAAACTAAAAACCTCATTGTGTTTTATATATTCTATTTTGTTTGGGCGATATGAAATGATTGGCGGGGCGTTAACAAAAACACCCATGCTGTAATTGTAGTTTTGATTGTTTTCTTTTATTTCTATAATAATTTCATTGTTTCCAAGTTGTGTGTTAATTGGTATCCAATGTATTTCTCCTGTATTAGATACTCTAAGATTTTGTGGCCCTTTTATTAGAGAATATTTGGGTTTGTTTTTTTGTGATAATTGATAAATAAACTCTTTGTTTACTGTGGTTACAATTAAATCTTCGTTAACCACTTCTTGTTTTAAGGTGTCTACAGTTATGATGACAGTTGTTGAATCATATAACATTCCATCAAAAACAAAAAACTCTATTTTATTTTCTCCAAAATGGTTGTTTTGTGGGGTCCATGAAAAAGTGTCTTTTTTTATTTGAAAACCTTTTTTTTGTGGTTTGTGTGTTATAAGTAGTTTTTGATTTTTATTTAAATCTGAAGCTTTAAGTGTTATTTTTACTTCGCTTTGTGATTGTGTGCTATATTTTTTTTGTGGTGTTTTTATTGATGGTGGAGAATTAACAAAAACCACATAATTTTTTATTTCTTTTCTTTTTTTAGTTTCGTTTATAATTCTAAGCTCCCCTTCGGTCTCTTCTTTTTTTATTCCTATATTTTGATTGTATGTAATATCATATTGCAAGGGGTGGTATCCGGCCTCTTTGTTTGAAGGAAGCCACTCAAAAGACAAAGAGCTTACATTAAATTGCATTTTTTTTGGTTTTTTTATTGTTTTTAAATTTAAAAATGTGTGGTTGGGGTTTAGGTTTATTTTTATGTTGGTTTGTTGGCCTATATTAACAGCAATAGTGTCTTGGGATAACGTTATTGTTTGTAGTTCTTGTTTGTTTTTTTCTGCTTTAATTATGTTTTGTTCGTTGATTCTTTTTTCTGTGCTTTCTTTTGTTTCCCTTGTTTTTTGTTCTTTGGTGGTGTTTGCTGTTTCTGTTTTTTGTGTTTCTTTTTTGTTCTCTTGATTTTGTTTTTCTGGTTCAATATTATAGTATAGTGGTTGTAGTAAAATTTCTGACTGTACGTCGTGAGATATTAAAATATTCTCTTTATCTTCTAATACCAGATAATGTATTGTGTTGTATTTTTTGTTTTTAAAGTTTGGGGAAACAAGATTTGTCTTTGTAATTGTTTCAGTTTTATCATTAATAGTATAATGTTGTATTTCCCCTTTTTTATTTATAATAGATAAAATATTATTGTTAATTAATAGTATTTTCTTTGGATTCTTGGGCGTAATTGGGATTTCTTTTTTCCATGTGTCAAAAAAAAGTTTTTGGTTTTTTAATAAAAATATTTTGTGTGCGGTGTCCTCTTGTTTGTAAATATATAAATCCAAAACTCTGTCTTTTAGTGTTGTTTTTTTTATATTTGTTTCTTCCCTTTGTGGTGATAAATAAAGGGCTTCAATAATTTCTTCTCCATTATTAAGTAAATATAAATCATCTAAACTATCTTTGTTAAAATCTTCTGTTTTTAAAATTATTGGCCCTGCTAAGTTTGATAAAAGATTTTTTCCTACTGTTTCTGTTTGTTTTATTTCTCCTATATAATCTAAAATAATGGTTTTTCTGTCTGGGCTGCCAAAGCTTATAATTATTTCCTGGTCTTTGTCTGGATAAATCATACCAAGAGAAGATGTTGTTGGATATGATTCTGTTTGGTTGTTTTTAATTGTATATGGTTTTGTTAGGCGTGAGAACTGGTTGTTTTGGTCAATGGTCCACGTATACAGTCTTGTGCCGCTGTTGGGGTTTGTTAAAATTAGAATAAAATCTTTTTGTCCTTCTCCTGAAATATCCCCCAACAACCCTGTAACAAAATAATTTGTATCATCTTCTGGTAAAATAAATTGAAAGTTTTGTAGTTTTTTAATTGTGTTTTTTGTCGTTAATCCATAAAGTTGTGCTTTTTTATATACCCCTTCTCCTTCAAACCCTATAAATGTTTTTATATATGCTGTGTTGTTAAGGGGGATTTCAACAATTGGCTTAATTGTTTGTTCTGTTGCTATGCCTTGGGGCAAAACAACAAAAAACATAATGGTGATTATTGCAAATGATTTGAGGTTCATTTATTAAGCATTATTCTTCTTAAATTTAGGGGTATTATTTACTAAATCAAAAAAAAGAATAAATAATTTTAAAGCTTATGAAAAACAGTTTATTTAAATCAATTGTTGTTTTTGAAAAAGAGGTTGCAATTAAGTGGAGTGATGGAGGGGAGTCGTTTATAGACATTGTTGCTTTAAGAAAGTCTTGTCCTTGTGCTTGGTGTTCTGGTGAAAAAGATGTTTTTGGAAATGTTTATTCTGGAGCAAAAAAGACCCTCCCTTCTCATGCTTTTGTGATACTCCGTTTTGAGATTGTTGGTTTATATGGTGTTCGTTTTTTCTGGAAAGATGGACACAGTGATGGTATTTATACTATAAAAACTTTAAGCAGCTTGGTTGTTGATGAATAAGTTTGCTGTTGTTTGGGATTGGAATGGAACCATTGTTAATGACGCTCCTTTGTTTGTGGATATTATGAATGTTTTTTTAAAGGAGAGGTCTTTAGATCCTATTAATGTTCGTATATATAGGGAGTGTTTTGAGTTTCCTGTTATTAATTATTATAGACGTCTTGGTTTTGATTTTAATAAAGAGTCTTTTGAGTCTCTTGGTTTTAGGTTTATTGATATGTATAAAAAAAAACGTTTTGATGCTCCTTTGTTTACAGGCGTTAAAGATATAATACAAAAACTTTTTCATGCGGGTTGTACGCAGTTGGTTGTTTCTGCACAAGAAAACTCTCTTTTGTCTTCTTCTGTTAAATATTATGGTTTAAGTGATTTTTTTTGTGTTTGTCGTGGAGTTGATAATATTTATGCAAAAGGGAAGGTTGATCTTGCTTTGAGTTTAAAAAAAGAGTTTTTAGATGGGTTTGATGATGTTTTTGTTGTGGGTGACTCTTTAAAGGATTTTTCTATGTCTTTGGCTTTAAAAGCCTCTCCTGTTTTGCTTTCTTATGGCCATTATGCAAAACATCGCCTTCCAGAAAAAAATTGTGTTATATTAGATTCCGTTTCTTCGTTGGGCGATTTCTTTTTAAGAAAAATAAAAAGAATTAAGTAATTTTGCTTCTATTTTTTTATACCCTGCAACTTTACACAAAATGGCAATGTTGCTTGTTTCTGTAGATGGGTTTTTTAGTTTTGAAAGCTTTTTTTGTGTTGCTTCTTTTCCATAGCTTGTTGTGATTATTCCCCCTTTTGTTTGTTTGTATATTTTTGAAATATCAATAAAATCAATGTTTAGTTTTTTTTGATTACCAACAAGGGGGTTTTTTCCTGTTTTGTTTATGTGGTCGTTTACTTTAAATGTTTTGTTTTTTGTTTTTTTATATGTTGTGTCATAAATGGTTATTTTTTTTGTTTTTGTGTTGATAAGGGTGTTTATAAGTTCTGCTGGTTGGTTGTGGTTGTATATTATATCTAATTTTATTTTTAGATTATTTTTCTCTATTATTTTTTTTGCTGACCTGGTAATAATGTTTATGTTTTTATCTTTCCCCATATAAAAAAGTCCCTATTCTTATTTGAGTTGACCCGCTTTGTGAGGCTATTATATAGTCTTGGCTCATTCCCATTGATAGATTTGTAATTTTTTGTTCTTTTTTTATATAAATGTTTTTTTGGATTTTTTTCATTTTATCATATAGTTCTTTTTGTTTTTTTGTTTTAAGCCCGTTTGGAAGAATTGTCATTAATCCTGTTATGTTTATGTGTTTTTTGTTTTTGTTTTTATTGTATATTTTTATTGTTTCTTTTTCTGAAAAACCAAATTTTTTTTTGTCTTCTCCGATGTTTATTTGTAAATAAATGTTTTGTTTTTTTCTTATTTTTTCAGCTTCTTTGTTTATTTTTACAAGTATTTTTTCTGAGTCTACCGTTTCGATTGTATCATATAAAGCTACTGCTTTTTTTACTTTATTGCTTTGTAGGTGGCCGATAAGGTGTAGTTTGATTTTTTTTCTGTTTTTATAATTTTTTATTTTTTGTTCTGTTTCTTGTATTTTGTTTTCACCTATAAGAAGTATGTTGTTTTTTATTGCGGAATCTATCGCTTTAATTGACAGCGTTTTTGTGACCGCCATAATTTTTGTGTGTTGTTGTATGTTTTTTTTTATTTTTAATAAATTTTTTTTATTTATTTCTCTATGTTTTAATAACATAAATTAATATTTAGTTAACAGGGGTGTTTTCTTCTGTCTTTTCGTTTTCTTTTTCTTCGTCTGAAACAACTTTTGTGACTGATGCTATTGTTGCTTTGTTGTTAAGATTTATCAACCTAACTCCTTGTGTGTTTCTTCCTATAATATTAATGCTTTTTATTGGCTGTCTAATCATTGTTCCTTGGTTGGTTATTATCATTAAATCATCTTTTTCAACTACCTCTAAAATTGAAACAAGGCTGCCTGTTTTTTCCCCTGCTTTTAAGGTAAAAACTCCTTTTCCTCCTCTTTTTTGGTTTCTATATTGCTCGTTTTCGCTTCTTTTCCCATATCCTTTTTCAGAAACAACAAAAATCTGTCCTTCTCTTTTTATAACCAACATCCCAATAACATAATCTTCTTTATAAGACATTTTTATTCCTCTAACGCCTTTTGTTTTTCTTCCTGTTGATCTTATTTGGTTTTCTTCAAACCTAATTGCTTTACCGTAGTTTGTTGCTAAAATAATGTCTTGGTCACCATTTGTTACCCTTGCTTGAATCAGCTCATCTCCCTCATTTATATCTATAGCATAAATTCCACCTTTTCGTGGTTTGCTATACAAGGAAAGTTTTGTTCTTTTTATTAAACCTTTATGTGTGCACATCACAATGGTGTCTTGGTCGTTAAACTCTTTCACAGAAACAAAAGCTTGTATTTTTTCTTCTGGGTCGCAATTTATTAAATTAACAATAGCCCTGCCTTGAGATATTCTTGATGCTTGTGGAATTTGATGAACTTTCAACCAATAACACTTTCCTTTGTCTGTAAAAAACAACATTGTGTTGTGTGTTGAGGCTATAAATAAATGTTCAACAAAATCATCTTGTTTTGTGTTTGCCCCCTTCATTCCTTTTCCCCCTCTGTTTTGTGTTTTCCAGGTTGAGGTTGGCAGTCTTTTTATATAACCATTGTGGCTAATTGTTATAACCATATCTTCATCTGCTATCATATCCTCAACTGTTAGGTTTCCACTAAAGGGTATTATTTCTGTTTTTCTTTCATCTGAATATTTTTTTTCAATTTCCAAAAGCTCTTCTTTTATTATTGTGCTTTGCGCTGTATAGTTTTCTAATATTTCTTTATATATTATAATTTGTTTTTGTAGCTCATTAAATTCTTCAATTAACTTGTCTGTTTCTAAAGAGGTTAGTTTTTGCAGTCTCATATCTAGAATTGCTTTTGTTTGAAGGGGTGAAAATTGAAAGTTTTCTGTTAGTTTTCTTTTTGCCTCTTCTGGGTTTTGTGATTTTTTAATAAGCTCTATTACTTTGTCGATATTTTCAAGGGCTTTTTTCAACCCTTCTAAAATATGTGCTCTCGCCTCTGCTTCTTTAAGATCAAAGGTGGTTCTTTTAATTATTATTTCTCGTCTAAATAAAAGGAATTCATTTAAAACTTCTTTTATTGGCATAACCCGCGGGACCCCATTAACAATAGCTAGCATAATAATTCCAAAAGTATCTTGAAGTTGGGTATATTTATATAAATTGTTTAAAATAATTTCACCTATCGCATCCCTTTTGCACTCTATAACTATTCTCATTCCATCTTTGTCTGATTCGTCCCTTAAATCAGAAATTCCTTCTAGTTTTTTATCCCTAACAAGGTCTGCTATTTTTTCAATTAAGTTTGCTTTGTTAACTTGGTATGGTATTTCATTTATAATAATAACTTCTTTGCCGTTGTCTTTTTCTTCAATGGTTGCTCTTCCCCTCATAATAACACGGCCTCTTCCTGTTGTATATGCTTCCCTGACTCCATCTATACCCATAATAAATCCCGCCGTTGGAAAGTCTGGTCCTTTAATGTGGTTTGTGAAAATTTCTTCATTTGTTGTTTCTGGTTTTTCTAAAAGAGCTACAAGACCAGAAACTAGCTCTTTTAAGTTGTGTGGGGGAATTTTTGTTGCCATCCCCACAGCAATTCCCTCTGATCCATTCATTAAAAGGTTGGGAATTTGTGCTGGCAAAACTGTTGGTTCTTCTAGGCTGTCATCAAAATTTGGTTGGAGAGCAACTGTTTCTTTTTCTATATCTTTAAGCATTTCTGAGGCTATTTTGGACATCTTTGCTTCAGTATACCTCATTGCCGCTGCTCCATCTCCATCAACAGACCCGAAGTTTCCTTGCCCATCAATAAGCAAATAACGTAAAGACCATGGCTGGGCCATCCTTACAAGGGAATCATATATTGATTGGTCTCCGTGGGGGTGATATTTACCAATCACCTCACCAACAATTCTTGCGCTTTTTTTATGTTTTCTGTTCCATTGTGCCCCAATGCCTGCCGCCCCATATAAAACCCTCCTATGAACAGGTTTGAGTCCATCGCGTACGTCTGGTAGTGCTCTGCTTATTATAACAGACATAGCATATGAAAGATAAGATTCTTCCATTTCATCAACTAAATCTCGACCTAATATGTTTTGATTTTTAAATTCTTCTTCCATTTATTATATATCTAGGTTTGTTGCATATTTTGCGTTTTTTAAAATAAATTCTCTTCTTGGTTCAACGTCGTCCCCCATTAGGTTTGAAAAAACTGTGTTGGGATCTTTTAGTTGTTCTAAGGTTACTTGATATAAGGTTCTTTTTTCTGGGTTCATTGTTGTTTCCCATAGTTGTTCTGCGTTCATTTCTCCAAGTCCTTTATATCTTTGTATTTCATATTTTATGTTGTTTTCTTTGTGCTCTTGAACAACAATGTCTTTTTCCCTGTCTGTATACACCCATTTTTCTGTTCTTCCTTTTACTATTTTATAAAGGGGTGGTAAGGCTATATAAACAAAGCCCCCCAAAATTAATTCTGGCATTTTTCTATATAAAAATGTCAACAAAAGGGTTCTTATGTGTGATCCATCTACGTCTGCGTCTGTCATTATAATAATTTTATGATATCTTAATTTTTCTATATTAAAATCACCGGCTGATGTTTCTCCCGTTTCTCCATCTCCCCCAAATCCTGCCCCAAAGGCAGTTATAAGGGTTTGTATTTCATTGTTATTTAAAAGTTTATCAATTCTTGCTTTTTCTGAATTTATAACCTTTCCTCTTAGTGGTAAAATGGCTTGATACCTTCTGTTTCTTCCTTGTTTTGCTGACCCCCCTGCAGAATCTCCCTCAACAATATAAAGCTCGCTTAGTGAGGGGTCTTTTTCTGAACAGTCTGCTAGTTTTCCAGGTAGGGCAGAAATATCCAAAACGCTTTTTCTTCTTACAAGCTCTCTCGCTTTTTTTGCGGCAGCCCTGGCTTTTGCTGCGTTTTCTGCTTTTAATATAATTATTTTTGCTGTTTCTGGGTTTCTTTCTAAAAAATCTAGCAAACCTTCGGTTATTATAGAATCACAAGCGCCTTTTGCTTCTCCGTTCCCAAGTTTTGTTTTGGTTTGCCCCTCAAATTGTGGCTCTTGAACTTTTATAGACAACACCGCTGTTATCCCTTCCCTAACATCATCTCCACTTAAAACTATTTTTTCGTTTTTTTTAGTTTTTAATATTTTGTTTGTGTTTGCGTATTTATTTAAAGATCTTGTTAGGGCTGTTTTAAATCCAGCTAAATGAGTTCCTCCCTCTATTGTGTTTATGTTGTTTACAAACGTAAGAACATTAGAGGAGTATGTTTCGTTGTAGTTTAAAGAAAGCTCAACTGGTATGTTTTCTTTTTCTCCTTTAATGTGAACGGGGTCTTGAAATAAAGGGGTGTTGTTTTTATTTAAATACTTAACAAACTCAGCTAACCCCCCTTCAGAAAAATGAGTTTCTTTTTTTTCTATGTTTTCGTCAACCAGCTTTATTGTTATGCCGCTGTTTAAAAAAGCAAGCTCCTTAAGCCTTTCGTTTACTATTTCATATTCATATTTTTGGTCAACAAAAACTGAATAGTCTGGTAAAAAGTTTATTTTTGTTCCTGTTTTTGTGCTCCCCCCGACTCTTTCTACCTGTGTTTGTGGTTTGCCTATTTTATATGTTTGTTGAAAAACCCCCCCATCACGAGAAATTGTAGCTGTACATT
>CAYSDL010000006.1:46024-48255 GCA_964429875.1 uncultured bacterium | reverse complement strand
CTAGTATTTTCAAGTCCAGCAGGTGAGTCAGTTGCAATGAGTGTATATACAGGTAACGCTGTTGAGGGATGCACAGACCCAAATGCTGATAATTATAATTCAGATGCTACTGTTGATGATGGCTCTTGTGAATATACAGAAGTTGAATCTATAACTGTTAATTTTAATGATTATATGGGTGATGTTGATGGAGATGACTTAAGTATAGTTACCATAGGAAGTGATCCTGTAGGAAATGATCTTACAACATTACTTGGGAATACACTTAGCTATGTAGATGGGAATACATATACTTATACTCCAACTGAAGAGTTTGATGTATTATTATATAAAGCAAATGATGGAAATGCAGTTTCAAGTGTTGCAACTGTTATTTATGATAATTCAACTCCTGGAACAAATAGAGCACTTGTTCGTGCATTAGATGATTCAAATGTTCCTGTGGTTGAAGATGAATCTACTGTAATTGAATTCTATGGTTTTGATGAAGATAACTTTAATGGTTCTGAAACTATGAGTGTTGTTAGTGGCCCATCAAATGGAACTTTAGGTAGTCTTAGCGACCTTTCTTCTATTAATATAATGACAACACTATGGACTGCAACATATTCTCCAGATGATAACTGGTTTGGAACAGATATAATTGAATTTACTGTTACAAATGGAAGCGAGACATCAGAAACTGGAACTATTACAATAACAGTTTCTGCTGTAAATGATGAACCAGTTATGGGTGATGTTTCTGATATAACTTTTGATGAAGATGGAAGTGCTACATTTGCACTGAGTGCTTCAGACCCTGATGCTACAACTTTAACTTATAGCATTTCTGGAGGAAACAGTATATCAGTAACTCTTATTGATGATCAGTTATCTTTTAGTGCTACTGAAAACTATAATGGCTCTGAAACCTTTACTGCAGGTGTAACCGATGGTGAATTTTCTGATTCTCAAGTATTTGCAGTAACGGTTGATCCTGTGAATGATGCTCCAACTTTAGTTGCAGAGATATCAGATTTAACAGTGGATGAAGATACTGGACCATATACATTTAATCTCTCTAGTTATTTTAGTGATATTGAGGGAGACAACCTTTCTTATGAAGTTGTAACTTCTGAACTCATAAATTCTTGGGATGTAACTGGTAGTATTTTAGAATTGACCCTTCTTGAGCATGGTTTTGGAAGTGGAGCTGTTTCAGTTACTGCTGAAGATGGAAATGGAGGATCTGTTGTTGATCAGTTTACGGTAACGGTAGCTTCTGTTAATGATATTCCTGTTATAACCTCTACATCACCAACAGGATTTGTTGCTGCTGAAGGATATTCATATCAAGTTGTTGTAACTGATGCTGATGTAGATGATACAATAACTTATACATTAATTAATGCACCTGCTGGAATGAGTGTAAGTCCTTCGGGTCTTGTTAGTTGGACAGGAATGGCTGCTGATGTGTATGGCGCAGCATTTTCAATTACTGTTTCTGATGGAAGTGTAGATATTGTTGAGAATGTACAACTACTTGTTTCACAATTTGTTGATTGTGCTGGCAATGTTAATGGTGATGCTCTTATTGATCAATGTGGGGTATGTGATGATGATACATCAAACGATTGTACTCAGGATTGTTCTGGTAATTGGGGAGGCTCTTTAGTTGATGATAGTTGTGGTGTATGTGGTGGTAGTGGTCCAGCTGATGATAATACCAATTGTGATGGTACCTGTGGAGGAACAAATGGTGCTGTAGAAGATTGTCTTGGTGTTTGTATGGGAGATGCAGCTGTTGATGAATGTGGTGTCTGTAATGGTTCTGGTGCTCCAGAAGGTTTTGATTGTGATGGCGTGTGTACTGCAGGTGTTGGCTGTGATGGAGTTTGTGGTAGTGGACTTGCAAATGATGAATGTGGCATATGTGATGGCGATAGCTCATCATGTTGGGATTGTGCAGAAGTTCCTAATGGTAATTCTGTAGTAGATATGTGTGGTACTTGTGATGCAGATTCATCAAACGATTGTACTCAGGATTGTTCTGGTGATTGGGGAGGCTCTTTAGTTGATGATGAATGCGGAATATGTGGTGGTGACAGCTCATCATGTTGGGATTGTGCAGAAGTTCCTAATGGTAATTCTGTAGTAGATATGTGTGGTACTTGTGATGCAGATTCATCAAACGATTGTACTCAGGATTGTTCTGGTGATTGGGGAGGCTCTTTAGTTGATGATGAATGCGG
>CAYSDL010000006.1:0-45924 GCA_964429875.1 uncultured bacterium | reverse complement strand
GTACTCAGGATTGTTCTGGTGATTGGGGAGGCTCTTTAGTTGATGATGAATGCGGCATTTGTGATGGCCCTGGTATTGCAGAGGGTGCATGTGATTGTGATGGTACTCTTCCTGAAACAAATTATGATTGTAATGGAGACTGCCTGAATGATGCTGATGGTGATACGTTCTGTGATGAAGTAGATCCATGTCCAAATGATTCTGATAACTCAACTCTTGATTCAGATGGAGATGAAGTATTTGATTGTGTTGATGCTTGTCCAGGGTATGATGATAATGTAGACCTTGATGGTGATAGTATTGCAGATGGATGCGATTTATGTTATGGAGATAATACATCAATTGGTATGCAAGATGGAGAAACATATGATGCTAATGCTGATCCAGATGAAGATGGTGTATGTAATGATATGGATGTTTGTGATTATTCACTTGATTGGGATTACCCTGATGTAGTTACACAAGAAGCTTGCTTGGCCATGCAAGTAGATGCTGATGGTGATGGAACTAATGAAGGTTTTGGTGTGTGGGATGCATATACTTATACATGCGGTGATGGAGTTTGTGATGGCGTTGATGATTGTGTTGGGAACAATTGGAGTGATGGTAATTGTACTCCTCTTGGCGCAGAAGACCCAATAGCTTTTAGTTTAAAACAGAACTATCCAAATCCATTTAATCCAAGTACTGCGATTGAATTTTCTGTTCCACATAATGACTATGTTGAATTAGTTATTTATGATGTTCTAGGAAAAAGGATTAAAACATTAGTGTCAAGCTATCTATTAAGCGGCGATCATGTTGTGCGCTGGGATGGCTCAGATAACAAAGGAAATAAAGTTACCTCTGGTATATATATTTATCAGCTGATTAACTCAAGCAATACTATTTCAAGAAAAATGACACTTATTAGATAATATTTAATTAATTAATTAAAAAGGCCGCTATATGCGGCCTTTTTATTATAACGATGAATTTTATTTTATTATTAATTATATCTTGTGTTTACAGTCAGCATTTTATTTATGATGAAGAAGATTGGTTTACTGTTTCAAGTCCTGGAATGATTACTTCTATTACAGCAACTAATGATGAAGTTCTTTTTTCATCTGAAAATGGAGTGTATGCCTGTAATAAATATAATTTCGAATTAGTATTTATTGAAGATTATGTAAGAAAATTCAATTCTAAAAGTTACCATATGATCCATTATGATAAATATAGGGATTATGTTTGGCTTTTAAAGGAAGATAATTTATGCTTTAGGCCATATTTAAGTACTTTTTGGAGAGAAATAGATTTTTATGAAATTGAATTGAATAGTCATAATGATATTATAAATATAGGTTCAAATGCTGACTATTTATTTATAAATATTGGTTCAAATATAATTGTTCTCAATCCATATACAGGAAATCTTATAACTGATGGAATTGATAATACTGATAATATTATTTGGACGAGTACAAGTAGAAATCTATTAACACATAATTTTGATCTAACTACATTCCATTCATTCGAAGGTTATTCATTTATTTCTAATCAACAAATTGAGTATAACGGTCGTTTTTTACATGTAACAAGCATTACTAAAGATGATAGTTATTTGTGGATTGGTACAGACTCAGGTGAAATATTTTTATGTGATATCAATTTAAGAAGTGTAGATAAAATTGAGTCGATGCCATTGTTTTCAAATATCAAATTTTCATATATAGATAATCAAGATGAATGGTGGCTTTCAACAAGTGATTTTATTATGTCTTATAATGATATTCTTTTGGATAATGATCAGATTTTTGTTATTAGATGGATTGAGGAGGAAAATAAATGGATTTCTTATAATCAAAAAAAATATTTAAATATAAGATCCAATGATATTACTGCTTTTCTCAGATTAGAAAATACATTATATGTAGGAACTTATTATGGGTTGTTGATTTTTGATATTAATCGTGAGAAATGGTCTTTGATTAATACTGGCGATGGTCTAGAATCAGATCGTATATATGATTTAGAATATTATAACAATAATGTATATATATCTACAAATCAAGGTATCAATGTTTTATCAACTATTGGTAATATAATAGTTAAAGATATCGATTTTGAAAGATTAAATAGAGTATGGGCTAAAGATATACATATTGATCAAGATAATTTTTTAATATTATTGGAAAATGGCATTATAAGATATATCCCATCGCAGGGTGAATTTGAAAGTGTCATTGAGGGTTATTTTGAGGATTTTTCAATTGATGACGATTCTAATATCATTGTATCAAAAAGGAATAAAATTTTTAAATTTGACCCTATTAAAAATGAAAAAGAGTTAATTAAACACATAAAAAATATTAAAAATATATCATTATGCAACAATTACTTATGGGTAAATTCTTCAAAGAAAGCAATATTACTAAACTTAAATTCAAATGAGGAGTTTGAATATGATAATGATGATGGTATTTCAGGATCAATAATTAATCATTTAGATTGTGATAATGATTGGGTTTGGTTTTCATCTGATAAAGGATTAACATTTTATAATTGGGGTAGATATTATAAATAATATGAAAAATAATTTAATATTAATTACTGTTTTTCTATTTTTTTCTTGTTTTGGAGATAGAGTTCAGGAAGAAAATAAAACTGATACTAAATTCATTGATTTTAATCTAACACAATCATTTAGTGACAGTTTAAGTAATACTGTAAGACTCACAATCGAGATTCCTGTTAAAAAATTAATTTTCAAGAAAATGATTGATCATTTTTATTCTGATATAACAATAGATATATTAATTATTGATGAAAACGATAAGATTATTATTAGTGATTCTTGGAGTGAAAAAATTGTTAAAAATTACTATGAAGAAACTAAATCTTTTGATATAATAAAAGTTTCTTATGAGGTTATTCTAGATTATGGAAAATATCAACTTAATACTATAATTAATGATTTTGAAAATCATATAAATTGGTCTAAAGATTCAAGTTTAGATATTATACAAAAAAAAGGCCTTGGTGATATAGGTGCATTTTATAGATCTAAAAATACTTATAAAAAAATTGATTATAACAATTCAAATGAAATTGATACACTTTGGATTAATTATAAAGTACATAGCTCTGAATTATCAAATGTAACTATTGATGTTGAATATTTAAACATTGAATTTTCTGATGATTTCGTTTTTGGAGCTATGGATTCTTTACAGTTTGATATAAACCTACTTAAGGATGAAAATAAATTTGAACAAAATATAAAATCTGAACAATTAATTGCTAATGATCAGAAAATATTAACTGAATATGAAATTAATAAAGATCAGTATGTTCCATTTGTAGTATCTGATTCATCATTCAATGTTATAAAAATTAATTTATTATATAAGGAGCAAATGAAATCACTTTTATTAAATTTCATAAATTATAATGATTATGAATATGATATATCAATTTTATTTGGACCAATGTATTATTTAATGAATGCTGATTATTATGAGTTTGAAAGTTTCTCTGAAGAAGAAAAAATAAAATATACTAAAGATTATTGGAATAACTCAAGTGATAAACAGCTTTTAAAAGAATTTTATAAAAGGGTATTGCATGTGAATAAAAAGTATGGTTATTTATCAACTGAAGGGTGGGAAACTGATAGAGGTAGAATCTATATTATTAATGGTGCTCCTGAAAAAATTAGCTATGAATATAATGAGCAAACAGAATTTGAAATTTGGGAATATAATAATAGACATTATGTTTTTATAAATAAGTATGGAGATTATGAACTATATAACCCTAATAATAATTAATCTATCTTTATATGCAAATTAAATACTCATATTCTAAAATAAATACATTTAAAACCTGTCCTCAACAATATAAAATTATTTATTTAGATAAAATCAGAAATCAGCATGAAAGTATAGAGGCTTTTATGGGAAAAAGAGTGCATGAAGTTCTTGAATGGCTTTATTTACAAAAAGCTTTAAAAAGTTCTTTTATTTTATTTGATGTTTTAATGAATAAATATAAAAGACTCTGGGACGATAATTGGCATAAAGATATATTTATTGCAAGCTGTAAATATAACAGTCAGACTTATAACAAAAATGTTGTTTATAAAATTGGATTAGAATGCCTAAGAAATTATTATAACATGTTTAATAAAAATGGTTATTTCAAAGAAAATGTATTAGAGGTAGAGTATGGTTTTGAAATTAAAATTGGAAACTATATTTTTAGAGGTTTTATTGATAGAATAGATATAGATGAACATGGTATCATAGATATAATAGATTATAAAACAGGGAAAAGAGACAAAACTCAATACCAGGTAAATAATGATTTGCAATTAGCTATCTATTATCTTGCAGTAAAGAAAATATTTAAAAATAAGATAAGACTTAATTTTTACAATCTAAGATCAAAAAATATTGTTTCTTCAGAATATGATACTAAGAAAGTAGATAAACTTAAAAAAAAGATAAAAAATGCAGCATTTGACATTGAAAATTCAGATGGATTTATTCCAAAGGAAAGTTTACTATGTGAATGGTGCTATTATTGGAAGAATTGTGAAGTAAAATCTACTCAAAATCCTGCCATCCCCGCATGAGCAATTATAAAATTCAACAACCTGTTTCTAAAAAAGAATTTGAAGAATATTATTTTTTTAGATGGAAAATACTAAGGAAACCTCTTGGTATGAATATTGATTCTGTAAAAGATGATCTAGAAAATGAAAGTTTTCATCATATAATAAAAAATGAAAGTAATAAAATAATAGCAGTAGGAAGAATGCATATTATCTTTAGCGGAAAAAATAATGTTTCACAAATAAGATACATGGCAGTTGAAGATCAATATCAAGGAATAGGATTAGGAAAAAAAATCTTAATATCATTTGAAGAAAAAGCAAAACAAAATAATATTAGAGCAATGATTTTGCATGCAAGAGAAAATGCAGTTGATTTTTATAAAAATAATGGATATTTAATTAAGAAAAAGTCACATTTGTTATCTAATCAGATACAACACTGGTTAATGTATAAAAATTTATAAAAAATTGCATTATTATTGTGAGGGTTTTAATTATTAATTAGCTAATTTATTTAATCAAATTCCATTAAAAAATTATGAGCTCACCATATAAAACTTTTTCAATCCATTCATTTGGATGTAAGGTAAATTTTGCAGATGCCTCTATGATATCAAATAAGTTAATAGATAGCGGCCTTTCGTTTGTTAATAATAATGAAATTGCTGATATTTATATTGTTAATACATGCTCAGTTACAGAAAATGCAGATAATAAAGCAAATAAGTGTATTAAATCAATTAACTCTAAAGCACCCTTATCAAAAATTATTGTTACTGGTTGTTATGCTCAATTAGAACCTGACCAAATCAGTCAAATTCCTGGTGTAGATTTAGTGGTTGGAACTAAAGATAAATTCAGTATTGAAAAATTTATTTCTGAAGATGAAATAAATAATTTAATACATTCAAATATAAATCAAGCTAGAGATTTTGACGTTTCATATTCTGCAAGTGAAAGAACAAGAACATTTATAAAAATACAGGATGGATGTGATTATAGCTGTACATATTGTACAATTCCAAATGCACGAGGTCTTAGTCGAAGTGGCAATATCTATGATACAGTTAAAAAAATAAAATCAATAGTTGATTCAGGTGTCAAAGAAATTGTTCTAAGTGGAATTAATGTTGGTGATTTTGGTAATAAAAAAGAAAATTTGCATCAACTATTAATTGAAATTGAAAAGATAGATGATCTTAAAAGATATAGGATATCCTCAATAGAACCAAACTTGTTAAACGATGATATCATTAATTTAATTTCTTCTTCTGATAAAGCCTTGCCCCACTTACATATTCCTCTTCAATCAGGATCAGATAAAGTTTTAAGAGATATGAAAAGAAGATATACTGTAAATGATTATAAAAAATTAATTAAAAAACTAAATAATAAAATTCCAAATATCTGTATAGGTGTAGATGTGATTGTAGGTTTTCCAACAGAGTCTGATGAAGATTTTATTCAAACATATGATTTAATTAAAAGAATGAAAATTTCTTATATGCATATTTTTAGTTATTCAAAACGGCCTGATACTTTAGCATATAACATGACGTCTATTGTTAATAAAAATGATGTAAAATATCGACGAAAAATGCTGCAAAGACTATCTAAGGATAAATTCAATCAACATGTTGAAAAAAATATAAATCATATTCAAAATGTTTTATTTGAAGAGAATGAAGATGGCTTTGCTCAGGGATTAACTGAAAATTATATTAGAGTATATGTAAAATCAGAACAATCATTAAAAAATAGAATTAAAAAAGTAAAGTTGATTGCATCTGATGATAATGTAATAGGTCAATTTTGTGAATGATTTTCCTCAAATAGGGATTGCTGGTAATATTGGCGTGGGAAAAACAACACTATGTGAGAAATTATCTGAAATATTTTCTCTAGAACCCATTTATGAATCTGTTATTGATAATCCCTATCTGTCTGATTTTTATAATGATATGGAAAGATGGAGTTTTAATCTTCAAATCTATTTTCTTTACCATAGATTCTCAAGTCAGATAAAGTTATCAGATATCAAAAAGGGATTTATCCAAGATAGAACAATTTATGAGGATAAAGAAATTTTTGCAAGGAACCTAAAAGACCATAATTATATGAGTCAAAGAGATTGGGATACATATAGAAACTTATTTGATAATATGGTGAAATTTATACATGAGCCTGACCTTGTTATCTATTTAAAAGCAAATACAGATAATTTAATTTCTAGAATTAAAAATAGAAACAGGAAGTTTGAAAAGGACATTTCACCTGAATATATACATAGCTTAAATGTTTATTATAATAAATGGATATCTAAAATTGATAAAGAAAAAGTATTAATTGTTGATACTAATAATTTTAATATATTTAAAGATTTTGATCAATTAGAGAAAATTGTAGAATCAATAAAAAATAAATTGTTATGAAAAAAAAATATATTGCAGTTTTTGCTTCAGGGGCTGGTAGTAATTTTATTGAAATTAATAAAAATATATTAAATAAAAACATTAATGGTCAAATTAAAATCTTAATTTCAAATAATCCTAAATGTGGTGCAGTTGAGTATGCGATAGAAAATAATATTTCAGTTAAAATAATTAATGACTTTAGATATCCAAAAAAAGAAGATAAAAATAAAGAATATGAAAATATTTTAAAAAAAAATAAAATTGATTTAATTTTATTAGCTGGGTTTATGAAAAAAATCCCTTGTGATATTGTAAAAATATATCAAAATAGAATTATGAATATTCACCCTTCACTTTTACCTGATTTTGGAGGCCCTGGCTTTTATGGATATAAAGTGCACGAAGCAGTTATAAAATCAAAAAACAAACTATCAGGAGCGACAATTCATTTTGTTAATGAGGATTATGATAAAGGTCCTATAATATTTCAAAAGTCTATTGAAGTATTAGATATAGATAGTTCTAAAAGCTTATCAAAAAAAGTATTAAAAATAGAACATGAAATTTATTCAAAGATTGTGATGCAATATTGTAAAAATAGAATTAAAATTATAAATAATAAGGTGATTATCAATGACTGAAATTAAAAGAGCACTTATTAGTGTTTGGGATAAAGAAGGTGTTGTTGAAATAGCAGGTTTTTTACATGAAAATAATATTGAAATAATTTCAACTGGAGGTACCTCGAGAATTATCAATGATGCAAATATCCCAACTATTGATGTATCGGATATAAGCTCTCAAAAAGAAATAATGAATGGTAGAGTAAAAACATTACATCCAAGTATTTTTGGTGGGATTCTTGCTGATAGAGACAATCCCCTTCATATAAATGACTTATCAGATATGAAGGCATTATCAATTGATATTGTAATAATAAATTTATATCCATTTAAAAGTGAAGCAGTTGAAAAAAACTTAGATTTAAAAAAAGCTATTGAGTTTATAGACATCGGTGGTCCATCGATGCTTCGTGCTGCTGCTAAAAATTTCCAATATGTTATTCCTATTTGCCATTCTTCACAATATTCAAAGTTTATTCATTTATACAATGAAAATAATGGGGTCATCAGTATTGAAGATAGAGCTAGTTTTGCAAAAGAAGTTTTTTCTCTAACTCTAGAATACGATATTATGATTAATAAATATTTTCAAGAAAAATCCAAAAATATTAATGAAATAAATCTTGGCTTTATAAAAAACCAAGAATTGAGGTATGGAGAAAATCCTCATCAACAGTCTAGTTTTTATTTGCATAAAGGTAAAAATACTTTATTTAAGCAATTGCATGGTAAACAGTTGTCTTATAATAATTATTTTGATATAGAATCAGCTATTAGCATTGTTTATGAATTTGATGATCTTGCATGCTCAATCATAAAACATTCAAATCCATGTGGTTTTGGAAAAGGAGAAAATAATCTTAAAGCCTATCAGAATGCAGTTAGCACCGATCCTGTTAGCTTCTTTGGTGGCATAGTTGCTTTTAATCATAAAGTAGATTTTGAAGTTGCAAAAGAAGTAAATAAATCATTTCTTGAATGTATTGTCGCACCTTTATTTTCTAAAGAAGCCTTAACCATATTAAAAGCAAAAAAAAATTTAAGATTAATAGAAATTGATAAAGAGAGATTTATAAGTAATTATAAAAATAATATGTTTAGATCTGTTTTCAATGGTATATTGTTCCAGCAAAAAGATGGCTTTATAAAAAATGAAAAAAACTTTGAGGTCGTAACAATAAAAAAACCAACAGAAAAAGAATTTAATGCTTTGCTTTTAGGTTGGAAATTAGTCAAATTTGTTAAATCAAATGCTATTGTTTTTAATGATGATAAGCGATTGTTAGGTGTAGGAGCAGGGCAAATGTCTAGAATCGATTCTGCTAAAATTGCCATTAGTAAGGCCGAAGAAAATAATTTAGATTTGAATGGTTCAATCATGGCATCTGATGCTTTTTTCCCTTTCCCCGATTGTGTTGAACTTGCAGCAAAAAAAGGTGTTTCCTGTATTATACAACCGGGTGGTTCTATCAAGGATGAAGAAATCATTAATACTGCAAACAGATTAAATATATCAATGATATTAACTAGAGAAAGGCATTTTTACCATTAATAAATTTGGCTCAATAAAATTTTTTTTTAATAGTATTTTTTCTGGAGATATTGCTATAGATCTAGGTACGGCAAATACAATTATTTGGATTAAAGGTGAAGGTGTTGTCTTAAATGAACCTTCTGTTGTTGCTAGGAATGTGATTGATGATAAAATTATCGCTGTTGGGCTTGAGGCTAAACAAATGGTTGGAAGAACAAATCCAAAAATTGAAACTATAAGACCTTTAAAAGATGGTGTTATTGCAGATTATAAAATGACTGATGCAATGATCCAAGGCTTTATGCGAAAAATTGCAAGAAGTAGAATATCTAGACCAAGAATTGTTATATGTATTCCATCTGGTGTAACAGATGTTGAGCAAAGATCTGTTAGAGAGTCAGCTGAACATGCGAATGCTAGCGAAGTCCATCTAATCGAAGAGCCTATGGCAGCAGCTATAGGTATAGGTTTAGATGTTAGTAAGCCAGTAGGTAATATGATTGTTGATATTGGCGGAGGCACAACTGAAATTGCTGTAATTTCATTGAATGGAATAGGGGCTATAGAAACAATTAAAATAGCTGGTGATGAACAAACTGAAGCAATTGTAGAGTGGTTTAAAACTCAACATAAACTAGAGATTGGTGAAAGAAGTGCTGAAGAAATTAAATGTACTTCAGGTTCAGCCACTCGATCTAAGGGTGAAAGTATATCAGTTAAAGGCAGAGATTTAATTACAGGAATTCCTAAAACAATAGAAATTTCTTCAGATGAAATAAGACAAGCATTAGCAGAAACGGTTTTTCAAATAACAACAGCAATAAAAAAAGCATTAGATAAAACTCCCCCTGAACATGCTTCAGATATTATTGATTTTGGAATTATTTTAACTGGTGGCGGTTCTTTATTAAAAAATTTAGATGTGCATATAAGAAATAAAACAGGATTGCCGGTTCATATAGCAGAAGATCCTCTTTTTTCTGTTGTTAAAGGTACAGGGATGGTTTTAGAAGATATTAATAAATATAAAGAAGTTTTGATTGCCCCTTAAATGATAAACAATATATTATCTTTAATTAATAAAGATATAATATCTCTGATATTAACTACATCATTTTCGCTAATTATTTTCTTTTCTAATGATTCTTTTTTTGTTAAAGAAGTTGAAAAAGATTTAATTGATATTATATCAAAAATTTCTTACCCAAAAATATGGTATAATGATTTATTCATTATAAAAAAGAATAATGAATTACTTTCAAATAAAATCATCCAATTGCAATTATTGAATTCTAAGTATGATAATTATCGTATAGAAAATGAAAAATTAAGAAAAATGTTAGATTTTAAAGACAGTTACGGAAAACTTACTTTACTTCCAGCAAATATAGTTAATCATAATTTTTCGAGTTCAATCAATTCTGTTATTATTGATATAGGCGAGAATCGTGATTTAAGAAAAAATCAAGCAATAATTGATATGAATGGTTTGTTTGGAAAAACAATTAATGTTGGATCAAATGCTTCTAAAATTCAAACTTTAAATGATAAAAACTTTGCAGTATCTGTAAAAGTAGGCCAAGATATGATTTTATCGATCTTTAAACCCACTCATGGAAAATATGGTGTATTAGAAGGTGTTATAAAAAGTTCAAAGGTTGTTGTTGATGATATAGTTTATACTTCGGGAGTGTCTGAAATTTACCCATCAAATATTCCTGTTGCGAGAGTTATAAACATAAAAAAAGAAAAAAATAAACCTTTTCAAGATGTTACAGTTGAAATTTTAGCAGATCTAAAAAATCTAAATTATGTATTTGTCATTCAATAATCTATTATTAATAGCTAAGTATTTAATTGGTAGTTTTTTTCTGATATTAATACAATCATATTCTCCTCAAATTTGGATAACACCTACCTTTAATATTAATATAGATTTCTTTCTAATTTTATTAACTTTATTATGCCTATTAAAGAATAATTTATATTTGATTATTTTATATGCATTTTTGATTGGTCTATTCCAAGATTTTATTTTAAATGTAAATGCAATTGGCAGTCTCTCATTTTTAAAATCATTATCTGCTTATTCTATTGGCTTAGTAAATAATCGTAATAGGTTGTGGAATAAAAAAATAAAATTCATTTATATTTATATAGTTTATTTTTTTCATTTCATTATTTATTATTATATATTAATGAACAATAATTTTATTTTAATTCTCTCATTAAGTTTTTTCCAATCATTAATTAGTTTAGTGATATTCTATTTTATTGAAAAGCTATTTTATAAATCTAAACTTTTATAGAATGCTTATTAAAAAATCTCACAAAAGGTTAAAAAAGAAAATAATATTCATAATTTATTTTGTTATTATTTTAGTAGTATTTTTTAGATATTATAAGCTTCAAGTTACTGATTATGAAAAATATAAAAACCTAGGTGAAAAAAATAGTATTTCAGCTATAGTTCTTAATGCTCCAAGAGGAATAATATACGACACTAATGGTGAGCCAATAGTAGACAATGAATTTATCTATGATATAAATATTGTTCCACAAAACTTTGAAATGGATAAGTTTAATTATGAAATTTTACATAATCTAGCAAATATAAATAAAGATTATATAGATTCTATTGTTGGTCCTTTAAAAAAAACATCTTATAAATATAAACCTCAGTTAATTAAAAGACATATTGATTTTCAAACTAAATCAATATTAGATGAGAATAAATTAGATTTACAGGGCATGTATTTTTCTAATTTTCCAATAAGGACATTTACAAAAAAATGTAATTTGTCGCATACTATTGGTTATTTGAGACAAGATAGAAATGGTGATATTATTTCATTTAATGGAATTGAGAGGTTCTATGAAGATTTACTTAGAGGAAATGATGGTGTTGAGTATCATTATGTTGATTCAAGAGGTATAGATCAGGGTGTCGTCAATTTTGAAAATAAAAATTTTCAGCCAGAACAAGGCAAAGATCTTTTTCTAACTATAGATTTAAATCTTCAAGAGTTTTGTGAGAATTTAATTGATAAGGAAAAAGGATCAATTATTGTATCAAACCCTTTAAATGGAGAAATATTAAGTATGCTTAGTTTTCCTGATTACAATTTAAAGTCATTTACAGGTCCAATTTCAAATTCAGAGTGGAAAAAGTTAAATAATAAAAATAATATATTTTTAAATAGATCTATTCAGAGTACATATCCACCAGGGTCAATATTTAAATTAATTTTATCTGCACTTGCTTTGGAAAATAATATTATTTCAAATGAATGGAAAGTAAACTGTACAGGACGATACGATTTTTTTGATACAAAATTCCATTGTTGGAAAGAAGATGGTCACGGTATAGTTAATTTAAATGAAGCCATTCAACAATCTTGCAATGTTTACTTTTATAATTTAATGCAAAAAATAGATTTTGAATTGTGGTCCTCTGAAGTTGAAAAGTTTGGTTTTGGGGTTGCTACTGGAATTGATTTAATATCTGAAAAAAATGGTTTAGTCCCCAATAAAAAATTTATGAATGAATATTATAGGGAATTAGGGGGGTGGTCAAAAGGACATTTACTTAATCTTGCTATAGGACAAGGTGAAACACTAGTTACACCAATCCAAATTAATAATTTAATGAATTTTATAGCAAATGAAGGAAGTGTATTTGAGCTACATTTAAATAAAAATTTAGATGTAAAGGAAAAATATGTTGATTATAAAAACAGGGTCTGGAAAATCATAAAATCATCAATGTATGATGCTGTAAATAAAGTTGGAGGCACAGCTTATAATACTAAGATCAATCAATCAATTGGTAAAGTTTTTGGAAAAACAGGGACTGTTCAGATTTGCTCAAATTGTGAAATTCTTCCACATGCTTGGTTTGCTGGATTTATTGAACTTGAGAATAATAAAAAGTATTCTGTATCTATAATAATTGAAAATGGAGGTAAAGGTTCAAATATTCCCACTAAAATGGCAAAAAAAATATTTGAATTTATTATAAATAGTGATATTTAAAGGATTATTTGATTTTAAAAACCAATATGTTAATATTAAATGGAGAATAATTATTCCCATTCTATTATTGATAATTATAGGTTTAATTATATTAAATAGTACAAGCGCTGATGTTGGTTTTTTTAAATCTTCTTTTTATAAACAGATTTTGTGGTTTTTTCTTGGTATAAATGCATTTGTTATTACTCAATATGTTAGAACTCAATATTTATATGATTATAGTTATCTTCTATTTTTTCTTTTAATTATACTCTTATCATTAACCTTTTTATCACCTTCAATTGAAGGTGCTAAACGTTGGGTGATTTTTGGCCCATTCTATTTTCAACCATCTGAATTTGGGAAAATAATATATGTAATATGTTTATCTCGATTTATATCAGATAATACACAGAAAAATAAATTCACAGCATATTTTATTGCTGTATTAGGATTTTCTATTATCCCTGCTCTGATAGTATTTATACAACCAGATTTAGGCACTGCCATAGTATATCTTTCGGTAATATTCCCAATGCTTTTTTGGTCTGAATTTGATGAAAAATTGCTTTTTCTAATGTTTGCGCCAATTATTAGTGTTCTAACAGTATCTTTGAATAGTTTATTTGTTTTTTATATATGGATGATATTTTTTTTACTTTTCTTATTTTATAATAGGTTTAGTGTAACAACTAAAATTATTAATTTTGTATTAAATATTTTGTTTGGACTTAGCTCTACATATATATGGACAAATATTTTAAAAGATCATCATAGAGATCGAATATTATTTTTTTTAGATCCATTTAAAGATCCTTTAGGAAAAGGATATCAAGCAATTCAATCTTGGATTTCAATTGGTTCTGGTGGATTATGGGGTAAAGGCTTAGGAGAAGGCACTCAAAAAGGCTTGAATTTCTTACCTGTTAAAGATACTGATTTTATTATTTCAGTTTTAGCTGAAGAGTTAGGCTTTTTCACTATAATCATATTATTAATATGTATAAGTATTTTTGTTTATTGGTGTTTTGAATATCTTGTCAAAATTGAAAACAAATTTACTTCTTTATTGCTCTTGGGATTATCTACATTGATTTTCATGCATATGATAATTAATATGTCTATGGTTTCAGGACTTCTTCCTGTTACTGGCCTACCTGTTCCATTTATTAGTTATGGAGGGTCATTTTTCTTAACGTGTTCTATAATAATTGGATTGATAAATAATATTATAAATAATGAAATATAATTTAATAAGTAGTAAATTACCCTTACTAGTAATCTAATAATTTAATATAAAATAAATGAAGCCACTGAAAATATATTTTTTATCTTCAGAGATTTATCCTTTCTCAAATACTTATTCTTTATCAAGGTTTTCTAATCAATTTAATTCATATATCCATGAAAACAAGGATGTAGATATAAGGTTATGTCAGCCAAAATATGGATATATTAGTGAAAGAAAATATATATTAAGAGAAGTTATTAGATTAAAAGATTTAAAAATTAATTTTTTAAATAAAGAACATACTACAAATTTGAAATCAGCTTTCATCCCAGAAACAAGAGTACAAGTTTATTTTATGGAACACGATGAATATTTTAAAACTATACCAGATTTATTATATAAATCAAGAAATGGAAGAGTATTTCAAAATAACCATGAAAAATTTCTGTTTTTTGTTCACACAACGTTTGAAACATTAAAAAAATTATTTTGGGTACCTGATATTATTGTATGCAATGATTGGCAGATGGGAATTCTAAGTCAGCTAATTAAAGAGAAGTTTAAAGATGATAAGCTTTATAGTAAAATTAAAACAGTATCTTTTGTACATTCTTATAATAGCTATTATAAGTACCCAAACGATCTATTCAAACAGCTTGATTTAACTTATAATAATAAAAATAAAACTCAAGATGCTTTTAGTGTTATATCTAAGTTTTCTGATTTGAGTTATGTCTTTGATGATGGAAAATTATTGAAAAGTTTATCAAAAGATTCTCAAAATGAAAAAGATCTAGCAATTAAAAAGAATAAAATTATAGAGAATTATCATTCTAAAAATTCATCTGAAAAAGTTGAAATTTTTAATCAAATAATTGAAGATTTTAAATCAATTGTGTAGCTAATGTTTAAAATAACTTTTTTGAATTTCTTTAAATTTATAATTGTAATTATTTCCCCTTTTTTCTTCTTTTCCTGTGAAGAAAATAAATCATTAGTTCTGGATCCTCTAGATAATATTGAATATGAATTTAAAGTATTTAAACTTGATGCTGATAATTCAAATTCCTTTAGAATTGATGAGTTCAATTCTGGGGATTCTCCTCGATTGTATGTTGGGAATATCGAAGATATTGATATTGAAGGTAATGTTAGTATCAAAAAAAGTTATATTTACTTAAAAATTAAAAATGAGTTGATCTCAAATAGTTTATTTTGTGATGAAGAAATTGTTGATTTAAATAATATCCAATTAAAATTGCCCACACTATCAAATACTGAAGATTTATATTTTTCTCAGTTTTATGATTATAATAATTTACTAGATTGTTCAACCATTATTGAAGAAAGTGAATGTCTTAGTATTGAACATTGTTATTGGTATGAACAATTAGATGATTACAGTAATGAAATTCTAGCTCAGTGTAATTTTGATTCTATCCAAAATATTGGAGATCAAGAGCATATGGCTAATAATTCTTTAAGTGCTTACTTGCTTCAAGATAGTTTTTCAAATTGTGAATTACTTACTGAGGATGATAGTTCTATTCATTCAGAAAACTTTATAGATGAATGCTCATTAGATGATGCAATAAGACTTCCTGTTTCTGTTAGTGGCTCTTATGATTATTTAACTATAGACTTAATGGGTTATTTATATTCCACTATAGATAATAGCTTGATTGATGAGGAAGCTGGATGTACAGAAATGTCTAACCAAAGTGCTTGTATAGCTAACAATAATTGTTATTGGATAGGAAGTCCATCTCTTGGAAATTGTGAATATGAATCATATACTAATATAGAAACTAATCTTTCTGCATGGTGTGAAGGTAGTGAAGAAAATATTCAGGATGATATTGTAATAATATTAGAGTATAATCCTATCTCTTCTAATCCCAGTATGCAATTATTAGAGCTATATTCATCTAATGAAAGTTATCTTTATAACAACCCCTACATTTATCTTAACTATAATAAAGAAGAAATAGAACAAGAACCAGTCAATAAATATGAGATAACGGCTATTAACTCTACACTAATAGAGAATTTTTTATGTGCAGAAGGAGACTGTCAAAATTTCAATAGTAATTCAGAAACCTGGGGAACAGTTCTTTCTTTCGATTTAGGAATGATACAAAATTATTTGAATTTAACTGATGATAATCCAGATAATGATAACTCCGATTTAATTGATTGTTCTGATATAGTAGAGGAAGAAAATTGCAATGAATATACATTCTGTGTGTACAATCAAAATATTCAAGAGTGTGAACTTAATTTAGTTAATCCATATTCATCATTAATCACTCAAGATTATGAAGGAGAATTGTTCCAATTTGATATAGAAATATCTGATGATTACAATGATCAAATTGATGACATAAATTTTTATCTTAATAATATAGCATTTATTTATTTAGAAGAAGATCCTTCCAATGATAATTACAATGCTGATTCAAATGAAGAAGGAACTGAGAATAATTTTTTATGGGATTGGAATGATATAAATGATAATCAAGAGTTAGATATATTAATAGATGAATATGAAAAATTCGATGATTTTGGGCTAGACTCATGTAATGATGAATATGAACGGGGGAATACATGGAATGATGATATGGATGAGTGTTCAGATAATATATTTCTAAATAAGGTTGATTGTTTGTGTGCTGTTGATGTAGAGGAAAGCCTATATAATATTGAAGGCACTGAAAATAATTTAAGTTTAGATTGGGAAGATTTAGATGAGAATAGTGTTTGGTCAAATTATGATGAAGGAGAAAAATGGTATGATTTAGGATATGATTTAGTAGATGATAATTTTGAATCAGGCTGTTTTAATGAAGATAATTCTTATGGGGGAAAATTAGTTTGTTGGGTCGAAGGTAATCAGGAAAACACAGATTGTTCGTATGAAAATATTTTATTAGAGTGGCAAGAGGAAAATCCTGATAGTAGCATTGATGATTTAGATATTTATCCAACTGTTATTAATGGTTTTGAAATTTCTATATGTGGAGGTTTGCATTGGGATGGTGAATGCAATAAGTGTTCACTAAATGATCCAAATGGTGATAATTATAATATTGATCCAGCAGAAGATGATTATGATGAAGATTTAGACATAGGAGAAGAAGATAATGGAATGTGGGATGGCGTTGAAAATGGAGATGGCATTTGTGATGTAAATGAATGTGAAAAATTCTTTGACTATGGTTTAGATGGTTTGCCAGATATTTATGAAAATTATAGCGATGATGTTCCTGATGATAATTATCATGAAGAAACGAACCCTGAAGGGACAGAAGGAAATGGAATATGGGATTATAAAGATATGAATGCTAACGATGAATTTGATATTGAATATGATTTATATGAGCCATTTTTTGATGATGGGATTGATCAGCTAAGATCTTCTGATGAAATAGGAGAAAATGGAGAAATATATAATTCTACTGGTAGGCAAAATGATTTATCTTATAATATATATAATTCCAATATTAGAGAAAAATTTGATGATTGTGGTTTAGATGGAAATTGTGATGATGGAGATATATCAGATGATTATAACTCTGATCCTAACAATGATAATTTTGACATTGATTCTAATCCAAATGGAAGTGAAAATGATGGCCTTCTAACATGGGAAGACTTAGTTGAAGATGGAATTTGGACAAACTCCGATGAAGGGGAACAATGGTATGATTGGGGATATGATCATTTGCAAAATTCTGATGAGAATAATTTTATGGGAAATTATGCAAATTTAGCTTTAGGTAATAATAACTACAGCTTCTTGCTAAGTAATGAAAGTACTGATTTTGATAAGCCTACCACAAATAGTGATGATGAGTTAATCCTTTGGATATCTAACATTAGTAAACTAGATAATGAAGAAAATAAATATAGAGTGACTTTAAATGTTCATGCACTTATTGATATTATTGCATTTCAATTAAAACTAGAACATGATCCTTTAATTACTGAAGTTACTAACATTAATGATAACACTATGTTAATTTTTCCACATGAATTTATAGATAATGATAACAATTTATTTCCAAGTCAATCAGAATTAGTAGAAGAAGGAGAACAATATATTATAGATGCTTCAATTTATACATTAAATAATGTTACCAATTATTTAAGCATTAATTCTGCATATGGTATTAAAGATTCTCTTAATTTTATAGCAAGTGATGATGTTTCTTTAGAAAACTTTTTGGAAGAAAATAATAATTCAATTATTTCAGATCAATATACAAACCTAGTTCTTTATTTTGATAATTCAAAAATCAATCATTATCTATTTGATGAAGTCAAGTTCCAGATTGAATATTTCGATAAACAATTAGATGAATTCGTTGTTTTTTCTGATATCCAACTAACTGAAAATTCAATTTATGATGAAGTTGATTCCATTAAAATAGATATTGGGCCATTAGTACAAAAATATATTGTTAATGAATTAGATTATGAAAATATTATTATTGGAGTTTCTAATGCTAATCATAATTTTTCAAATATTTTAATTATTGATAACGAAGAAAATTATAGCCCAAGGCTAGAAATATTTTATTCTAAATGATAAAAAAAATATTATATATTACAATTTTCTGTACAGCTATTTGGTCTCAGACTAGTTCCCTTGGCTTAAGTGGTTTTGGAGAAAGGATGGAATCATTTGATGCATCTTCTATTGCTCTTGGAGATGGCCAATTTTTTTCTGGCAATTCATCATTTGTTTCTTTTTCCTCTATATCAACTTATTGGAGATCTTCTCTTACAAGATTATGCATGACACTTCAAGTATCTAATAATGATTTGCTCTCTTCAAGCAACTTGGAATCTAATGGTGACTTAGTTGAGAATCATTTTCAAATGTTTTCATTTATGTTCCCTGTTGGAGAGAATAAAGTTTTTTCATTTGGAATGAATCCAATGTATCGAAGCGATATAGTGTTAACTGAACAATCATTGAATTTTATAGGAGCAGATAATTCCCCAACAGGGGAACCCTTAGCTTTTAGAACAACTTATGATTTTAGTGGTGGTGTTTCTGAATTTTTCACTGTTTTTTCAATGAAAGCATCTAAACATGTTTCATTGGGACTAAGATGGAGTAAATTGTTTGGAAATAGTTACTATAGATATGTTCTGAGTCTATCTGATGTCAGTTTTACTGAAAATGAAACAATCGAATATGAACAAAATCAAGTAAGTTTTGGGAACTATAAACAAAAATATTCATCTGATAGTTATAATTTAGAGATTAGATTTCAAAAGAAAAATTATGAGTTTGTGTCCTCATATTTTAAAACAAAATCTTTGAAAATTAATTTCACTCCTGAATATGATTTAATAGGATGGATTGATGGAACTGATTATTTTATTAATAATGGAGAGGAAAGATACGGATTAGGCTTTAAATATATAATAAATGATTATTCAGGATTAACAGCAGAATATCATGAAATGCGAACATTTGATTCATTCGATTTTTTAAATATTTTAGATGATAAATCTCCTAACATTGTTTCTAAGCATCTTGGATATTACCATAGTAGAAATATTAGAGGTAGTAATCGTTTAGATCAAGTTAATCTAAGGTTTGGTTTATATTCAAAAGAATATCAACTATTAAATTCTAATCTAACTGATAATGGTATTACATTAGGATTTGGAATCGAATATTTAAACTATAAAAATTCAATAGACATTGCTCTTAAGATAGGGAATAGAAACACTGAATATTCATTGATTGATTATGAAAGCTATTATAAACTGGTCTTGAGTATTACAAGTGGTGAAAAATGGTTTGAAAAAAGGAGAGATGATATATGATGCTTTTTATGTTATTGTTTTGTTTTTTGTTTAGTGCTGGAGTAGATTCAATATCCTACTATGATGATGAAGAAATAGAAGATGTTTTCGAACCTTTATGTGATATAGACTTTGATGGAGATGTCGATTGTGAAAAATTTCTTAGTTTTGCTTCTACAAATTGGCACCAAAATGATTACAGGGGGTGTATCGATCAATATAAAACAGCATTATATTGTAATTGTGAAAAAGATAATGAATTACAAATTTATAAATATTTAGGAAGAGCATACTTAGAAATAGGCATATTAGATAGTGCTAATTGGTCATTTGAAAAAGGATTACGTTTTGATCCGGATGATGAAAGTTTATTAGAAGTAGCAGCGTGGAATTCAGGAAGATTAAAAAATTTCGAAGACCAAATGTATTATTTAGATAGATTACTTGAAATTAATCCAAAAAACACAAAAGCTTTAGAACGAATGAGTGATACATATAAAAAAAATGAAATGTATGAAGAACAAATTAATATTTTGAATTTATGGTTAAGGATAGATGACAGCAATAAAAAAGCTTTATCAGATAAAAAAAATGCATTTAATAAACTTGGTATAGATGAGATGTCGATTGATAAGGATAGATGGGAAAAAGATAGATCAAATTTACAATATGGTTTAGATTATGCTGAAGGTTTATTAAATAAAGATGAAGGTGAATTAGCATTGCAAGTTTGCAATGAATTATTGGTGTTTGATTCAAATAATAAGCGTTTACTAAAAACAATTTCTAATGTTTATTTGGATATGTACGAAGACAGAAAAGCTCTGGAATATCTTGAAAAATTAGGGAATATTGATAAGACAGATTATAATTTAAAAATAGAAATTTCAGAGGTTGCAATAAATGCAAGTGAATTTAAAAAAGCATATCAGTGGGTTAACCAAGTTATAGGCTCTGGAAAGCTATTAGGTAAATCCTTTTATCAAAGAGCTGAAGTATTAGTTGCATTAGCAGAGACCTATCAATCAGATGCTGTTGATTTCTGTGATAAATTAGTTTTTGATTTAGCTTGGCAAGATTATAATGCATCATATGAGAATGGCTATCTAAATGCTAAATCAAAAATGAATCAATTAGAAGACTATGAATATATTACTAATAAAGGTGATTGGTTTATTAATGCTGATGGTCTTAAAAAGTTATCTCCAAGTAGTGAAGAATGTAAGAAGTTAAAAAAATCAGAATGCTATCTATGGTTAGATAGAATTATTGAAACTAAGGATAAATAATCATGAAAATTGCGATTGGCTGTGATCATGCAGCATTTGAAGAAAAAAATAAGATCAAAGATTTATTAAAAAGTTTAAACTATGAGGTTATTGATTGTGGAACTCATTCTGATAAATCTGTTGATTATCCATTATATGGACATGCTGTTGCAAAACAAGTTTCAAGTAAAAAAGTAGATAAAGGTGTGGTGATCTGTGGAAGTGGAATAGGAATTTCAATAGCAGCTAATAAGATTAAAGGAATAAGAGCTGCCCTATGCACCTCAACCTTACATGCTGAATTAAGTAGAAAACATAATGATTCTAATATTTTAGCTCTTGGTGCACGATTAACATCTATAGAAGATATAATGGCGATTACTAAAACTTGGCTAAATACTACTTTTGAAGCAGGCCGTCACTTAACTAGAATAAATATGATTGAGATAGATGAATAATAAATTAAAAAAATATGATTTAGAATTATTTGATGCAATAAATGAAGAAATGTATAGAGAAAGAAATACATTAGAAATGATTGCTTCTGAAAATTTTACTAGTGAATTTGTTTTAGATATAGTTGGTAGTGTTCTTACAAATAAATATGCTGAGGGATATCCTGGAAGAAGGTATTATGGTGGCTGTGATGCTGTAGATAAAGTTGAAAATATAGCTAAAGAACGATTGAAAAAATTATTTAATGCAGAATACGTAAATGTTCAACCACACTCAGGATCTCAAGCAAATATGGGAGTATATTTAACTTTTTTAAATGTAGGTGATACAGTTATGGGGTTGGATCTTTCTCATGGGGGACATTTGACTCATGGTAGCAAAGTTAATTTTTCAGGAAAGTTGTACAATTTTGTTTCTTATGGTTTAAATAAAAAAACTGGAAGAGTTGATTTTGATGATCTATATAAAAAAGCAAAAGAATTTTCTCCCAAAATGATAATTTGCGGGGGAAGTGCATACCCAAGATTTATTGAATTTGAACAATTTAAAGAAATTGCATCTGAAATAGATGCTTATTTAATGGCAGATATAGCTCATCCATCAGGTCTTGTTGCTTCTAGAATTCATCCTTCGCCTTGGCCATATTGTGATGTTGTGACTTCAACTACTCACAAAACATTAAGGGGCCCACGCGGTGGGATTATTATGGTTGGTAAAGACTTTAAAAATAATTGGGGAATTGTAGCTCCTAAATCTGGTAGAATAAAAAATATATCAGAATTGCTTGATAGTTCTATTATGCCTGGCATTCAAGGAGGCCCTTTAATGCATGTTATTGCAGGAAAAGCTTTAGCGTTTGGTGAAGCATTAAAACCTGATTTCAGTATATATTGTAAACAGATTGTTAAAAATGCAAAAACATTAGCAGAGGAAATGAAGAATAAAGGATATAAACTTGTTTCTAATGGTACTGATACTCATCTAATATTAATAGATTTAACAGAAAAAAATATTTCGGGTAAATTAGCTGAGAAGAAACTAGAACATGCTGGAATTACAACAAATAAAAATATGGTTCCTTTTGATACTAGGAGCCCAATGATAACAAGTGGAATTAGATTTGGAACCCCAGCTCTTACCACAAGAGGCATGAAAGAAGCAGAAATGATAATAATAGCAGACTTAATAGATAGAGTGATTTCTGATCCTGAAAATGATAATATCATTAATGTAGTTAAGACTAAAGTTGAAGAACTTTGTTCAGAGTTCAAATTATACCCATCCTTATAAAACCTTGTTTAATAAGATAAAAGTCTTATAATTTTATAATCATGTCAAAATTTATGATAAAAATTGTTCAAAATATTGTTTCTGTATTTGAAGGAATAGGTAGATATTCAAATTTGATGTTAGAAATTTTCAGGTCTTATTCTTCTTGGAAAAAATTATTGCCAAGCAGTATAGATCAAATGGTATATATCGGTGTAAAATCTATTCCTATTGTTATATTGACAAGTTTTTTTACGGGGATGGTATCATCAGTTCAAGCAGCATATCAAATGGAATCGACTTTAACTCCAAAATGGTTTGTTGGGAGTCTTGTAGGGAACACTGTATTATTAGAATTAGCTCCTGTAATTACTGCATTAGTTTTAGCCGGTAGAATCGGAGCAACAATTGCAGCAGAAATTGGAACAATGCGAGTCACTGAGCAAATTGATGCTTTAGAAACTCTATCAATTGATCCTGTTGCATATTTAATCTTTCCACGCCTACTAGCAACACTAGTTATGTTCCCAATCATTATAATTGTATCAGATGTTTTTGGAATTCTTGGAGGGATCTTAGCAGCAATGCATTCTTTAGATGTTGACTCTTATCAATTTCTAAAGGGATTTAAAATGTGGTTTAAACCATGGGACGCATGGTATGGAATTATAAAAGGATTATCATTTGGAATAGCTATTACATCAATTGCTTGTTATTTTGGATATTATACAAGAGGAGGAGCTAAAGGTGTAGGTAAATCAGCAACTTCTACTGTTGTTGTATCATGTATTTCTATTATGGTTTTAGATTATATTTTGGCATCTATTTTGTTATGATAGAGATTAAAAACATATCAAAAAGTTTTAATGGAAAAAAAATATTAAATAATATTTCATTTAAGATTAAAGAGGGTGATTCTGTTGCAATTATTGGTCAAAGTGGTGTTGGGAAAAGTGTTTTACTTAAACATATAAATGGTCTTATGCGACCAAATCAGGGTGATATTATAATAGATAAATCTATAGTTAGTAATCTTTCATTTAATAAATTACAACAAGTGAGAAAAAAAATGGCGATGGTATTTCAATTCGGAGCACTGTTTGATTCAATGAATATTTATGATAATATTAAACTTGCTATAGATAACTTAACAAATCTAGATAAAAAAGATAAAAATATGAGGATACTCCATAGTTTAGAACTAGTTAACTTGTTAGATACAAAAGATATGTATCCTTCAGATATTTCAGGTGGAATGAAAAAGAGAATTGGTATTGCTAGGGCAATATCAATAAAACCAAAATATATACTCTATGATGAACCAACGACTGGACTTGATCCTATTAATACAGATAAAATTATAAAATTAATGAAAAGTGTTCAAAGAAATGATAAAGTTACATCTGTAGTTGTTACTCATGAGATGAAAATTGTCAATGAAATGGTAAATAAAGTTATAATGTTATTTAATGGAAAAATTATTTTTGATGGTACACCAAAAGAATTAAATTCAAGCAATGATAAATATATTAAATATTTTACATTAGGACAAAATTAAGGATATTATGAGGATAAGTAGATTAGCGTGGGTTGGTTTTATAATTTTAAGTACAGTATTAATCTTTTTCTATGGAATTAGGTTTCTTCAAGAGGAGACTTTTCAAAAATCAACCTTTAGATTTAATGTTGTATTTAATGATCTCCAAGGGCTAGATATTAGTGATGATGTCCGCATGTTAGGTAAAAAGATTGGGAGAATATCTGGAACAAAAATTATAGGGCAAAAGATAGCAGTAGAATTAATTTTAGATAATAATTTTGCATTTAAAGTTCCCATAGACTCTAAATTTGAAATTTCCCAAAATGATCTTATGGGTAGCAAGTTCATATCAATTTATCCAGGGAAAGATGATGAAAAATTTATTTTAGATGGTGAAACAGTTGCAGGTGAGAACGCAGAAGTAGCATCTTTAACAAAAGATATCGGTGATCTGGCAAAACGATTAAACAATACATTTCAAAGAGATCAGCAGGAACAGATTAAAAATACTATTTCAAATATAGAATCTTCTTCTATAATGTTAGAAGAATTTATTGTTTCAAATAAAGATATAATCAATGAAAATGATAAAGAAAATTTACATAATATGCTTGAAAGTATTAATTCTATATCATCAGACCTAGAATATGTACTTAAAGGACAAACTGAAGATATAAAAAAATCTATTTCTAATTTTAATTTATTTATGCAAAAAGTTCCAGATATTTCAGAAAGAATAGACGAGATTTCAATTTTAGCGACTTCTATTATAGATAATATTAATAGTGGGACTGGGTCATTATCGAAGTTGATCAATCAAGATGAATTATATAATAATGTTAATGGATTAATTACAGATGCTAGATCTCTTCTAGATGATGTTAAAAATAATCCAACTAAATATTTAAAAGCATATTTTAATGCTAAAAAGAAATAAGGAACATTATTTCTCATGATTTTGTATAATATAATAGGGTTTGTATAAGAGAATATTTTTATATAAATTAAAAAAGAATTTAATAGGAGTATTATTTATAGTTAATTGCTAACAGGTTTGCACATAGATTTTTAAAAATTGTTTTAAAAAGCACGCCTAATAGTAATTCTATAATTCAACCGGGTTATGGATTGCCCGGTTTTTTTTTATATAAAAGGAGTTTGTTATGAAATATTTAAAGTATGCAATTCTAATAAGTTTTCTATCTAGAGCATTTTGTGTGGGTGAGGCTGGAGCTATCTTTCTATTGATTAATCCTGGTGCAGGCCCAGCAGGAACGGGTGAAGCGCAAGTAGCTAAAGCAAATGATGCCTATGCTTCCTATTATAACCCTGCTGGATTAGGTTTTCTTAAAGGTAGTGAAATAGTATTGCAGCATGTAAACTGGTTACCAAATTTAGCAGATGATATTTTCTATGATTTTTTAGCATTTAGAAAACATGTTGATAATATTGGAACTTTTGGTGGTCATATCATATATCTTAATCTTGGCGAACAAACTCAAACCGATGAACTCGGAAATAATAAGGGTTTATTTAAAAGTTATATGATGGCATTTAATATGAGTTATGGAACTCAAATATCTAAGACTAAATCAATTGGTGTAAATTTTAAGATGTTCCATCAAAAGTTAGCAGAATCTAGTGTTGTAAATGAAGATGGGGACCCATATTCTACTGATTTTGCTTTTGATTTAGGTTATTTGCAAAAATTAGGGAAAGATAATAAACATAGTTTTGGTCTATCTATTCAAAACATAGGACCGCCTATTGATTTTATTGATAGTCAACAGGCTGATCCAGCTCCTACAAATATGAAAATAGGTGTTTATGCTGAATTATTTAATAATGGAACAAACAAATTAAATTTATTATTTGATGCAAATAAATTATTAGTAGGGACTTACCCTGCTATGGATTGGAATGGTGATGGAATAATCAGCGGTTCAGATGAAGAACCACATAATGACCCATGGTATGAGGGAATATATACTGCTTGGCTTGATGATTGGTATTATGGTGGGGATTATGATTTGTGTGAAGGGGATTGTCCTCAGCAAGCTAGTGATTTTGATTTATCTATGAGTGTTAATGGTTACGATAATTTAAGAGATGGTATTATTGGTGGATATGAAGAGATACAAATGGATGTTATACAAAATGATCCTGTCTATGGATTTGCTGGTAATATATATTCTGGAAGTTATAGTTATCCATTTCCAGTTGATCTAAATGATGCAGACGGTTACTGTGACCTTGAATCAGGAGAAGTTTGTATAGATAGACTATTAACTGATATTAGTAGTATTTTACCTTTTGCTGATATTGCAGAAAGCTATCAGCAATATTTTAATGTTTTAGGTTTTACTTGTGGTGATGCTATGATTTTACAAACTAATGATAATTCTGATGATCAGATTTTGTTTTATGATAATGATATTGATGATTGCGGTAAAGATTGGACAGTTATAGAGGTAGATGATGAAGCTGATTATTCTATCTATGACTCAAATTCCATGTCTAATTTTGATTATGATGAAATTATAAATTCAAATTGTAATGGCTTTGACTTTAATAATGATGGAATTTGTGATTGTGTTGATGATGATCTCAATGGTTTTTGTGATGCGTTCCAGTCATTCTCTGCTAATGAAAATTGTAATGATTTCAATGAAGATGGCCTTTGTGATGTAGATTTTAATGGCGATGGAAATATTGATTGCTTAGATTCAGATAATAATGGTTACTGTGATGATTTACAGTATTGTGATCAATTTCATTATGGAGATACAAATGAAAATGGTTTTTGTGATAATTATTATTTAGAGATTGCTGACTTTTCTCATAATGATCAATATTTAATCCCAACATTTAATATTACAGATGTATTAAATCAAGATGTACATTATTTAAATGATCACTTTTTCCAATCAGGGAATATTCATGATTGGTTTGAAGAAAATGATTTATTAGCAACATTTAATGGTGTATTGCAAAAAACAGAGGAAACAATCTATGTTCCTAATTATCAGGGTTTTTGTGATGATGTTTTTTCTTCATATGATTCTAATATTTTCTCTGATGGATATTATGCAAGTGATCATGGAAACTCTCTTTGTTATGATCAGGAGGGTGACTCTTACTATGATTGGACAGATATTCCAGATTATGGATGGGTTTTTGAAAAAAATCCAGATTTCGAGATATTATCCTGGATTGATATTCCTCATGATGGTTTAGGTGATCAAGATCGATATCATCCAGATTGCAACGATGATCCAGCTAATAATTTTTATTGTAATGGAGATTGGATAGGTATAACAGAGCATACATATGTTGCAAATACTGTATGTGGTGTAAATGGTGGATACAATGACCCAGATTGCCCAATTCAGCCAACATTATTAACAACATGCCCTGAAGAATCAGGTACTTGTAATAATTTACTGACCCAAAATGATTGGAATCAAGATGGTTTTGTAGATGATCAGGATGTTAATTTTATAGAATCTCAAGGATATATTTATATTGATGATTCTAATGATTTTGATGGAGACGGTACATCAATGCTTGATATTGACTTAGATGGCTCTGGAGATTTGTGGGCATGGTACTTAGACTCTGATAGTGATGGTAATTTTAATGGGAAAGAAGCTCACCATGATCTAGATGTTGATGGTGCGGATCAACATAGTACAGGAGGTTATAGTTTTAATGATAGCAAATATGGGTATTATAATGCCTATGGAAATTTTGAAAAAGGTTCTGGAGATGATAGATCATTTAGTGATGAGCTTGAAGAAATTATATATAATCTTGGATTTGAATGGGAATATACAGAAAGCTTTTTAGTAAGATTAGGATTTATCTATGATCTTGAAGGAGAGATTAAAAGTCCTACATTTGGAGCTGGTTTAAAATTTGATAAGTATGGTTTTGATTTTGGTTATACAGCTGGAGATGATGATGATGCTAGATCTCAAACTATGTTTTTATCAATATCTTTAGGATTATAATCTGGTAGTGAAATATATATCTATTAGTATAATTCTTTTCTTCCAATTAGTATGGATGAAAGATATTAATCCAAATATCTATTCATATAAAACAAATAATAATAATAGATCTTTAAATAATATTGTAGGTATTATGGTTGATTTTCAGGAAGATAACGATCCTGAAACTTCTGGTAATGGAAAATTTTTAGATAATGAAGAAGATAATCAACTGAATTATATTAATTATAATAATAAATATAGGTGTAATGAAGATCAATTCCTCTTAGATAAAGCTCCGCACGATCGCACCTATTTTGAATTACAACTTGAAGCATTAAAGAATTATTATTTGTCAATATCAAATGGAAACTATGATTTTGATTATCAAATTCTTCCTACAACTTACACTTTAGATAATAATATGCACTATTATGCAACATCTGATGATCAAATTGGATTACTTTTTGCAGATGGATTAGAAATAGCAAAAAATGATATTGAGGAATTAAATCTAAATTATGAAAATACATTATTTGTTGTTTTTCATGCGGGTCTTGGACAAGAAGCTTCTCAAGATTTTGATCCAACAATTTATGATATTAAAAGTGCATATATTGATTTAGATATGCTAGATTCAACTCCAAGTGATTATTGGATAAATAATAACCTATTTAATGGCTCAGAGTTTTATGGAGGACTTGTTATGCCTGAAACTCTAAACTGGATTTATTATGATGTTATAGAAGATATTTTTCCTATAGATTTAGTAAACTATAATGAACTGGATAATTTTTATTGTGATATACAATTAAGCATGACAGGATTGTTTGCTTACTTATTAGGTTATCATTATGGATTTCATCCTATGTATAACATTGAAAATGGAACTACAAGAGTTGGAAAATTTGGTTTAATGGACGTAGGATTTTATAATTGGAATGGTATTATTCCATCTAGACCTGTACCATGGACTAGAAATAATAATGGGATAAATACAGAAACAATTGATATTACAGACCAATTATTTAGCTCAGATCAATATGAAGAAATTCAGATTCAGCAAATAACACAATCTTCAGATAAAATTTATAAAATCAGAATTTCAGAAAATGAATATTTTTTAATAGAGAAAAGAAACAATATCATTCAACAAAATAAATCTCTAGAATGTATTATAGATTATTATAGAGATTATTCATCACACTGTATCTTATCGAATGAGATAGAAGGATCAAGTGATTATATTGAAGATAATGATAACTATAAAAATATTTTTGATGTGATTACAAGTCAAACTTATGGATCTTATTTTGAATATGATCAAGATTATAATGTTATCACAAAAGTTAATAATTATGATTATGGTCTACCTGGTGCAGGAATATTAATTTGGCATATAAATGAAAATAATTTCGATGAAAATAATATAGGTACAATTGGAATCAATGGAGACTTAGATTCTAGAGTTATTTCATTAGAAGAAGCTGATGGAGTTAAGAATATTGGGAACCCAAACTATTTAATATTTACTGATATTTCTAAAGGCTGGAGATATGATTATTGGAATAGATGGATTGAAGGTTTATCCAATGAACATGATATGTATCTAAATATTAATTATGGAGAAAATAATTGGCCATTTAATTATGAGATCACTTTCAGCAATTCATCAGTCCCTAATTCTAATACAGATTCGAATGTAGACTCTAACCTTTCAATTAGAATTAATCATCAAAATAATATAGAAGCTAAGGTTGAAAATGATTACCAATACGAAGAAATTTTTATTGATGAGAACATTAAAGTTATAGGCAATGATGGGATAGATTGTATTTACTATAATAAAGATAACCAGCTTTATAAACATTGTGATGGATCAACAAATTGTTCAGATATATTAAATCCATGTTTTCTTTCAGATGAAATAGATGAAAATTCCAGAATATTTTATGATACAGAATATCAGGTTATAAATATTAATGAATATTCAACTAATGTTCCAATGGGATATTACTATAGTGTAAATAATATGGAAGAAATTTCAGGTTCAATAGCACTTGGAGATATTGATAATGATGGTCTAGATGAAAAAATAATTATTAATAATAGAAATTTAGAAGTTTATAATTATTCTAATAATGATGTATTAAGCAATGGTTTTCCTGTTTATGGTGAATTCCATGGTTTTCCTCTTATCTCTGACATATTAGATAATGATGGTACCCCAGAAATAATTTGTAAAAATAGTGATCATATTTCATTTATATCTTATGAGGGAGTTATTTTATATGAAATCCCACTATATAGTGAAGATGCTGATTTATATATTGTTCCAAATTGGGGAAATGAATCATATGCTGCATTAGTAAATGGAGATGTGCTTTATAAATTTAATTATAATGATGAAAAAGGATATTGGTTAAATCCTTTTTCTACACCTGATTTTTCTTCTGTAGTTGGTGTCCCTGATAGACAAGAAAATGTTAATGATTCTGAAATAGGAATAGATATGTCTAAAACTTATAATTATCCGAATCCTATTGAGGATGGTTATACTAAATTTAGATTTTTTGTCCATAATTCAAATTTTGCCCATATAATTATATATGATGCAGCTGGTTTTTTAGTAGATAAACTCCATTCCACAAATTTAATCCCCAATACTTATAATGAGATTACTTGGAATACAAATAATTTAGATTCTGGTCTTTATTTTGCTGAATTAATATCAGATAAAAAAGAATCAAAGCTTATAAAAATTGTAATATTATGATCCTCTATTTTTTCATATTTATTTCAAGTTTCCTTTTAACTCAAGAAAACTGGTATAACCATCCTGAATTAAACTGGAAGGAAATTGAAACAGAACATTTTGTAATCTGTTTTCATCAAGGAACAGAAAGAAGTGCTGCTGAGGTTGCAAATGTAGCAGAGGCTGTATTCACTAAGGTCACAAATATGTATAATTTTATCCCAGATGGGAAAACAACAATTATTGTTGAAGATGTTGATGACTATTCTAATGGCGGAGCCTATTTTTTTGATAATAAGATTGTAATTTCTGGAAAGCCTATGGACTATGATTTAAGAGGAGCGCATAGATGGCTCCAAGATGTAATTACCCATGAATATGTTCATATTGTTCAATTAGGAGCATCAATGAAATATTCTAGACACATTCCAGGAAGTTATATCCAAATTTTAGATTACGAAGGAGAAAAAAGGCAAGATGTTTTATATGGTTACCCAAATAAGATAGTAAGCTATCCTATCCCAAATACTACAGTTCCTCCATGGTTTGCTGAAGGAACAGCTCAATATATGTTTGCCGATGCTAACTATGACTATTGGGACTCTATTAGAGATATGATTTTAAGAGATAGAATTCTAAATGATAATCTATTAACATATAATGAAATGAATACTTTTGGAAAAAAAGGAATAGGGAACGAATCAATTTATAATCAAGGTTTTTCATTAGTGAGGTATATTGTAAAAGAATTTGGAGAAGAAGCATTGTACAGTATAACAAAATCAATATCCAATCCATTTACATATTCAATAGATAAAGCTATTAATAATACTATTGGTATTTCTGGAGATGATATTTATAATAACTGGAAAGATGAATTAAATTTAATTTATTCAAAACAATTAATGAATAGAGGAGATAATATTCATTATGAATTGTTAGAAATAGAAGGAACTTCAAATATTCACCCAGTCTGGTCTCCAAATGGAAATAAATTTGCTTTTTTATCAAATAAATCTAATGATTATTTTGGTCAAACTTCTTTATATGTTTATTCATTTAAGGATTCATCAAGTCAAAAAATAAAATCAGGAATTAAAAGTGCTCCAACTTGGATTGATGATAATCATATTATCTATTCTAAGAAAAGTAAACCAAATAAAAATGGGTCAAAATTTTTTGATTTATATAGTTATGATATAGAAGAAGAGGAAGAAGAGAGATTGACTGAAGATTTAAGGTTATTCTCACCGGTTTATGATAAAAACAATCAAAAAATCTATGCAATAAATACATATGATGGATCTTGTAATATTTTAATGGGAAACAAAGATTTCTCATTATTTCAACAAATTACTGATTTTAATAATGGTTTGCAGATTTTCTCATTATCAATAAAAGATTCACTCCTATTGTTTGATGCAGTAGAAAATCATGGAAGAAACATTTATTATTATAATTTAAATAATAATGAAATTGGTTTGTATGATTCTAAGAAATGGGATGTAAGAGATCTGTCGTATTCTAATGGTATTGAGATTAGTTCAAATGATAAATTTGGAGTTTTTAATTTATATTTAAAAAGTGATAACGAAAATGGATATATAACAAATGTTTCAGGTGGTGCATTTATGCCTGATGTTTCTGAAAATAGAGATATATTGTTTAGTCTATATGAAGATGGAGGATATAAAATAGCTTTATTGAAGACAAATACCTTTTTTCCTGAAAATAATATAGGAATTAATCGTAATAATACACGTTCTGATTTTTCTGATAATCAATATAAAGATTTGGATTATTATAATAGGCCAAGCTCTAATCTTATAAATACAGGGCTTAGTTTAGAGCCTAGAAATTATGAAATAAATATGACAGGGCCTTTTATTATGCCAAGAATAATGTATGACTATAATACAATAAAACCAGGCTTATATTTATTTGATAATGACTTATTAAACAAAATGACAGTTTTAGCTGGAGCAAGTTTTAATAGTAAAGATGATATAGATATATTTATGCTTTTTGAACACAATAGATATAAACTAAGTTATTTTTTTAATTTTTATTTTGTAACTCGGAATGTGTCACGAACTTTTCCATACATAAATAGTTCTGGCCAAGAAATACCAAGTATTAAATTTGATATTGATTATACATACCATCTTTTTTCAACTGATATTGGAAGTAAATTTATTTTTAAAGATCATAAATTTTGGTTAAAGTATACTTTTTCTAAGTATAGACAATTTTATAATGTTACTAAAACACAAACAACAGAAGATCTAAATGATTATACAACAGGAGATGGTGCGCATAATTATTATAGTGGTCATATAATTACTTTGGATTATGAATTTGATGGTAGAAAACCGAGCTATTTAGGAAGTATGTTACCTTCAAATGGATTTATTGTTAAATCATCAATTTCTTATGAAAATAATAATATTTTTGAAGAATTTAGAGTAAATGAAAATTTAGGTGCTATTTCTGAGTATCTAGCTCCACATAATACAGCTAGAATTCAAATAGATGCATCTAAACATTGGACTCTATTTAAAAATAAAAAATATATAACCTTAACGAATAATATAAAATATATGGATCTGACAAATAAAGGTGTAGATGATTTTTTGTATTTTTTTGGAGGAGGATTGCCAGGAATAAAAGGGTATACTTTTTATGAACCAACTCTTCAGGGTCCTAATATGTTCATATTAACAAATGATATGTCTATCCCAATTTTCACTGAAAAAGCAATTAAAATGGGGTTTGTTTATTTAAATAGTGCATCAATTAGCTTTGTTCATCAAATGGGTAAAGCAAGCTCAGGAAAAATCATTGTTTATTCTGGTGCGTATAACATCCCTGATAATCTAACTTTAAGTGAAAGTCAAGAAAATTATTTATTGGGATTAAACTCACAGCAAGATAATTCCGTATGTTATGGATCCCCTGATGCAATGGATGTTAATAACTGTATTCCTAATGAACTTGAACCTTATATTTTTCCAGATATTTACTCAGAGTATAATGGATGGAATAATCCTGAGATGATAAATGGTGAGCATATGAGTATTAAAGATTTAAAGGATAGATACAGAGATTATAAACAATCAGTTGGATTTAAGTTAAAATTGTATGGATTTTCTTTTTATTCATATCCAACAGCATTAACTTATGAATGCCATATCCCAGTTTCTGATTCATGGAATTCAGATACAAGACACTATTTGAAGGTATTATTTGATTTTGATTAAATTTTTTATAAATATGAACAAATTTATTTTTATATTGCTTATCGTTTCATTTTGTTTTAATTCTCAAATATTTAAATATAATAAAATTAATTTTTTTGATGGTTATAATAATTCATCTGAAAATAATATAGTTGAAATAGATAATAACAAATTTATATCTATGGGAATGTCATTTATTATTCCTGGAACAGGGCAAATCTATCAAGGTAATTGGAAAAAAGGCGTAGCTTTTTTAGGAATTGAATTATTATTGTGGAATCATAAAATGGATTATGATAATAAAGGTGATTACTATGTAGATTTATATAAAGAATTTGCTAATGAAAATTGGAGTTTTGAAAATTGGGTAGATCATTATTACTCCTTTATAAATGAAAATGATCCAGTTTATGAGACTATGATAAATCCTGAAACATGTATTCTGAATACTACCTATGAAAATAGTAATGGACATAGTGGATATTGTGCTCCATGGTATTCTGCTCATTATATAGAATATTATAATGAGCAGACCGATGTAACAAGTAATACAAGAGATGCCTCAAGTATACACCAATTATTTTCATCCCAATGTGATGAAGGTGATAACTACTATTTGTTTGGCTGCACAATGTCAGATGGAGATAATTTTTTTAATAATATAGTAGTAAATAAAGATCATCATTTTTATGAAGGAATTGGTAAATATAATCTGTTTTTTGCAGGATGGGAAGATGTAAATGAATGTTTAGATGTAGAAAGTGGAAATTTAGTTGAATCAGAAAGCTGTAGGTGGACATCAGTTAAGAATGGGTATAAAGTGGCTTTAAGTAATTATAAAAATTATTATCAACATACTTTAAGGGCTAAATCAAATGAGAAATATGATTATGCAGAAAATGCTTTAACATTAATTTTTATTAATCATTTAGCAAGTATGTTAGATTCATTTTTATTTAACCTAGGAAAGGATAATAAAGGAGAGAATTCTTTTTATACTTCACCATTATATAATATTGATAATAATAAAGTGGAAGGTTTGCAGTTAAATTTAAAATGGTAAACATATATAAACTTTTATTCCTTTATTCTTTGGTGATGCTATTTAGTTGCACACCTAAACCATCAATTGATATTGATTATTCGCAAATAGATTTTAATGGTGCATTAGAAAAATTTAACGCAAAAAAATACACGGCTGCTAAAGATGAATTTATGCTAATAATATATAATGATCCATTATCTGAACATGCAAATGACTCTCAATTTTATGTTGCTGAATGTGAGTATAATCTTAAGAACTATGAAAGTGCAATTTTAGAGTATTCTAAATATTTAAGATCTCCGTACCAAAGAATACCATTTGTAAATAAATCTGAATTATTACTTTGTAGATGTTATTATAAACTTTCTCTTGAATTCAATAAAGATCAAACTGGAACTTATCTTGCTATAGAAAAACTACAATATTTTTTAGAAAAAGGAAATTTGAAAGAACATAGTTCAGAAATAGAAACTATGATTAAAAGTTTAAGAAATAAATTGGCTAAAAAAGATTATGAGACAGCTAAATTGTATATAAGATTAAAAGAATATGAAGCTTCTGAAATGTATTTTTATCATATTGTAAATGAATACTATGACTCTGAATATTTTGACTCTTCTGTATTGAATATATCTTTATTAAAATCATTTACAAGTAAAAATGATGGGACTTCTTTTTTAGAAAATAATAGAAATGATTTTAAAAATGAACAAAATTATTTAGAAGCATTTAATATATTAGAAAGTCTCAACGAGAATGAAAAAATTGATTATTACTTGAAATTAATAAAATGAAAATATTTTTTTTTGGTGGTACTTTTGATCCCCCACATTTAGGTCATGAAAAGATTGTTGATTTTTGTTTAGATAATTGTGATAAACTTGTTATTATCCCTAATAAAAATTCATTAGATAAAATTAAAACTACTGATGCAAATCATAGGCTAAATATGCTTAAGTTATTATTTAATAATAAAAGAATAATAATAGATGAATTTGAACTTGAATCAAAAAAACCAAACTATACATACTACACAATTGAATATTTAAAAAATATATATAAAGATGATTTAACTATGGTTATAGGATACGATCAATTAATCAATATAGATAATTGGTTTAATTTTAAAGAGATCTTAGAAGATATCAATATTTTGTGTTTTAATAGAAAAGTTTCAAATAGGGTAAAAAATAATAAATTTAGAAAATTAAAAAATATAAAATATATAGAGAAATTCAATTATAATATCTCTTCATCTAAAATTAGAAAAAAAATTATTAATTCTAAAAATGAAAGTTATAAAAAAAACTTGAATCATGAAGTGATTAAATATATAAAAATGAATAAATTGTATGAATATTGATTATTCTTTTATAAATCCTTTTATACTTTTTTTATTAGGAATGGTCGCGCTTTATTTTAGTTCTGAGATCATTATTGATCAATCAGTTTTAATATCGCAGAAATATAATATTTCAAAATTACTTGTTGGAGTATTTATTATGGCTTTTGGTACAAGCCTTCCTGAACTATTTGTTAGCATCTTAGCTATTATCAATAATAGTAATGGCATTGTTATTGGGAATATAATAGGTTCAAATATAGCTAATGTTTGTTTGGTTCTAGGATCCTCTATAATTTTAAAACCCATTGTTTTCAAATATTTAGATAAAGGATATTATTTTAATTTAATTACTCTATTTCTAAGTACTTTTTTATTTATAATTTTTCTATTTGATAATGTTTTATCAAAATATGATGGATTTATTTTAATATTATCTTGTTTTATTTATTTATATGTTTTTATTAACTATTTTGGTAGTAAAGGTCATAATAGTAGTGATATTGTTAATAATGGTCAATCATTTTTAAAATTATTTTTTGGTTTTTTACTGATTTATTTTGGCTCTGATTTTTTTGTTAATGGAGCAATTGGTATATCAGATGTTTTAGGTGTGAAGGATTTAGCTGTAGGTATGACTATAGTCTCGATTGGAACTTCTGCGCCTGAAATGTTTACAACGCTATTAGCATTTAAAAATAATGAAAAGAATTTAGCTTTAGGAAATATTATAGGGTCTAATATCTTTAATATCCTTCTTGTCGGAGGAGTATCAAGCCTAATAAGGAATATAAACATAGACTTTAACCAAATTATTTTACATTCTAATCTGCTAGTATTGGTTACTATAGTTTTGATCCTATTAATTTTATTTTCAAAAAAGATAAGTAGAATATTTGGAATTATTTTTATTAGTATCTATTTAATTTTTATATTAATAAATTTTTATAACTTTAATTAAAATAAATATAAAACATTCGATGATTAAATTTGAAAATGTAACAGCTACGTATAAAAAAAATATTGGTATATTTAATATTTCTTTCGATGTAAATCCTGGAGAGCTAGTATTTATTATGGGCCCAACAGGATCAGGCAAATCAACAGTTTTGAAAACAATATATAAAGATATGAATATTAATTCAGGAAAAATTTTTATTGATAATAAAAATATTTCTAAAAATAATAGTATCAATAATATTTCATTATTAAGAAGAAAAATAGGAATGGTTTTTCAGGATTTTAAATTATTAAATGATAGATCTGTTTTAGATAATGTTGCTTTGCCATTAAGAATAGATGGCTATTCTTCGTTTGATATAAAAAGATTAGTTAAGGAAGCTTTATTGAAAATTGGTTTGCCTGGTTGTGAAAATGCTCTGCCTCTTGAATTAAGTGGTGGAGAACAACAAAGAATTTGTATTGCAAGAGCTTTAGTTAAGAACCCTAAAGTTATTTTAGCTGATGAACCAACTGGTAATTTAGATCCAAATATTTCTGATGAAATATTAGATCTTTTAGAAACATGCACTGATAACGGTTCATCTGTTCTCATGTCAACGCATAACTTCCCGCTTATAAAACCAAGAAATAAGAAATTTATTGAATTAAGTAAAGGGAGAGTTGTCGAGTGATTACTAATAAACTTTTATATTTACTACAAGAAAGTATTAAATCTATATTAAGAACAATAATTCCTTCTTTTATATCAGCATTAACTATAGCTGTAAGTTTAGTTGTTTTATCATTATCGTATTATTTTTATGATAATTTGAAATTATATACCTCTGAATTTAAAGATGAATATAAAATTGAAGTTTTCTTTGTCTCTGAATCTACTATTAATAATGCATTAGATACATTTAATAAAATATTATTAATAGATGGAATTGAAGAAGGAGCTTTCATAGATAAAGATGCTGCAGCTATGTTTTTTAAAGAAGAATTTAATGAAGAAATTCAGGAAATCATAGGTATGAACCCTTTACCTATGGGTGCTATTTATGGGATATCTGAAATGTATAGAAATTATGAATTGATGAATAGTATTGTTAATGAAATAAAGACTATTCCTAATGTTGATGATGTGTTATTTTCTAAAGAAGCAATAATTAAATTTGACAAAGTAATAAGGAATTTATTGAGTTTTTCATTTGTCCTAGGTCTATTCATTGTTTTAATTGCTATCTTTTTTGTTTCCAATACTATTTTATTAATAATTCATGCTAAAAAAGATGAGATTAAAACAATGCAACTTTTAGGTGCTACTGATTTATTTATTAAAGTTCCATATATTATAAATGGAGTAGTGCTTGGATTGTTAGGATCTATAATTTCCTTTATTATTTTAATATGTATATATAAGTTTTCAATATATCTTATTTATCCTTACTATGAAATGCCTGCTATTCCTATTAATCATTTAGTAATTATTAATTTAGTAATTGGTCCATTGTTTGGTTTGATTGGCAGCACTAGAGCGCTATCCTCATTTGTTAAACAATAAAGCTATTAAAGGAGTTAATTAAATATAATGGGAAATTCAGATAATAAAAAAATAACCCCTAAGAAAAAAAATAAAAAAACAATTTCTAAAACTACAACAAATATAAAAAAATATAAAAAAGAAGTAGTGAAGTTAAAATCTGAAATTTCTGAACTAAATAACAAATATATGAGACTTTTAGCTGAGTTTGATAACTTCAAAAAAAGAAATAATGAAGAGAAGGGTCGATTGATGAAGTATGGTGGTGAAAATGTGGTCAAATCTATCCTTCCTGTTATTGATGACTTGAACAGAACTTTAAATCTTACAGATTTAGATAAAGATGGTTCTATTTATAAAGGTATTTATATGATTCTAGATAAAATAATCTCTGGCTTAGATAATATAGGAGTTAAATCTTTTGAGTCATTGAATAAAGAGTTTAATATTGAATTGCATGAAGCATTAATGACTAAAAAATCAAAACTAAAAAGTAATACAATTATTGAAGAGTTTGAAAAAGGTTATAAGTATAATGATAAAGTAATTAGGCATGCAAAGGTTGTAGTAAGTGAATAAATGAGAGATTATTATGAAATATTAAATGTTCAAAAAGATTCTTCCAAAAATGATATCAAAAAAGCATATAGAAAAATTGCTATGAAATATCATCCAGATAAAAACCCTGATGATAGTAAAGCTGAAGAAAAATTTAAAGAAGCAGCAGAAGCTTATTCAGTATTAAGTGATGATTCCAAAAGGGGCAGATATGATCAATTTGGTCATGCTGGAGTTAATCAGCAATTTAGTGGAGGTGGTTCTGCTGGATTTGGAGGCATTAATGTAGAAGATATATTTAATAGTGTTTTTGGTGGAGAAGGGGGATTTGGTGATATTTTTGGAAACACTAGATCAAATAGAAGAAATAATAATGGAAATGATCTTAAAATTTCAATTTCTTTAACTCTAGAAGAAATTTATAATGGATCGAATAAAAAAGTAAAAATAAAAAGATGGGAAAAATCTGGAGCAGAAGCATCAAAATGTTCGAAATGTGGAGGAAGTGGAGAAGTACGCTTTGTTCAAAGATCTATGTTGGGGCAGATTGTTAATGTGCAACAATGTAATTATTGTGATGGTGTAGGCTTTACTGGTGGAAGAGAGAAAAAAACAAATACTATTTCAATTAAAATACCTGCAGGTGTAAGTGATGGTAATTATATGTCACTTGAAGGAGAGGGTGACCATAGTGTTAAGGGTGGTGCAAATGGAGATTTAATAGTTTATTTCAAAGAAAAAGAACATGCCTTATTTACTAGATCTGGATACGATATTTATTTGGATTGTTGGATAGATTACCCAGATGCTGTTTTAGGTATAGATTTAAAAGTTCCTACACTAAATGGCTTTGTTAAAATGAAAGTTCCAAGTGGAATCAAAAATGGTCAAATGTTAAGATTGAAAAATAAAGGATTTTCTGAAGTGAACAGATATAAAACGGGTGATCAATATGTGAGAATAAATGTAAAAATTCCTGATAAGATTAATAAAAATATAAAGGACATAGTTCAGTCTCTTAAAGATATAGTTGGCGAAAATGTAGAATTTAAAAAAATCAAGAATTGAATATAAATAGTTTTACTAAATTATAATAATAAATTAAAGGCAAAAATTGAACAAAGAAAAATTAAATAAAAAGATAGGTATTTTAGATTGGCTGATTTTTATTTCAATTATAATTATGTTTGTGATGGTTTATATTCCTCAATCAATATGGGCTGAAGAAAATGAGTTCAAAAAAGAGAGAAGGAATAGAATGAAAATAATTTCACAGGCTGAAGAATTTTACTATGAACTTACTGGATCATATACTACTGATTATAATGAACTTTTCTCTTTGGTAGAGTCAGCTATGGATTCCTTAATTGCTGATAGTTTATTTACAGGAAGAAAAAAAATAAAATTAAATGATAAAACATACGATGTTTCTCTAGATACTGGATTTGACATAATAGTTGATACTACTTTTAGTGCAGCTGAAAAATTAAAAAAAAATGTAATAGATACTTTGTATAGTGTCCTTATGAAAAATGAGAATAATAATATAGATACGATCATCGCTAATGCAAGCAATATAAAGAAATTTAAAAATGATTCTTTATTTGTTAGTATTTTAAATGTTAATTATGATGAACGTTCTGAGTTTGAATCAAACTATTTAAGAAGGAAGTTCCATCTAAATGAAAAAATAATTTATTGTCCAATTTCAAATACAAATAAAAGTAGAAAATTTATTTTAACAATTAATAACAATGAAGATGGAAGCCAAGTCTTTGCTATTAAATCTCCCATCTCTAAAGAAGATTCTGAAAAAAGATATGGTATTTTCAAATATAGTCCTGGCAAAGAAGAATCTATTATTGGGGGGAAAAAGAGTTGGGCTGAAAATTAGGATTATTTGATTGTTCTCTATCTCTCAGACCTCGAGTGGTTTTTATTGTATTGAATGGTCCCCTACTGAAAATGGACCTAAAATAGTTAAACATAAACATCTTAGAATTAATAATAGTATTGAAAAAGAAGGTGTTCTTAAGCAAATCATTTCATCTTTTAATCCTACATTTCACAAAGATTCTAAATCATTATCAATTACTTTAAATCTTGATAAATTTTTAATTTCACAAATTAAATGTGATACAAAAATTAGTTCTAATAATTATATTCAATGGTATGAGGAAAATTTTTTAAGTAGTGAGTTTAAAAATTTTTATGATATTTATTATTTTCCTTTATTAGATAATATTTCTTTTCTCACTTTATCAATAAATAAAAAAATTAAAAGCAAACTTCTTAATTATTCATCTGAGCTAGGTTACAACTTAATATATCTTTCTGCAGATATTTTTTCTTCTTCTACATTATTAAAACAAATAAACAATGATAATAATTTTCTAATTTGGAAGATTGGTAAAAACAACTATCATTATTTATTGAATATTGTTGATAGTAAAATTTGTTCTTTTGTAAAATATAAAAAAAGAGGGAATAAATTAACTGAGTTTTTAAAAATTGGGAGCAATGAGATGTTAAATAAAATGTCTGATTTTTTAAACTCTGTATTAATAGAAAATAAAGTTCAGCGAATATTTAGTAATGTATATGTTTATCATACTACTAATAGTAATTCAGCCATTAAAAAGATTTTATCTATTAATGATTCAAATATAAAATTATTTGAGATGACCCATGTTTTTGATAAAGGTTCATCTCTATCTCCTTTTAAATGTAATAATTATGTAGAAAATGGGATCAGTTTTAGAGGCTTGGATGTCTGATATCAATTTATTAAATAAACCAGGAATCCAAAATGGAAAAGACCCTAAGGTAAAAGAATATAGTATTAAGCTTCCAAAAGAAAAAGTGTACAAGGAAAAAAATAATATAAATGAAAAAAATAATTTGAACTTTTTTTTATGGGGGGGGGTATCAGTTTGTCTAATTACATTAGTTGTAATTTTCAGTTATACTAAAAGTAGTGACATAACTAAAAATTCTAATTTGTCTATTTCTTATTTATTAAATATGGTACTTGATGATTATGATAAATTTCAATTAAATTCAATAAATCATGTTAATAGAAAAATTAATGTTGTTTTTGAATCAAAAACTGAAGAAAAATTATATGAAAAGCTTGAACTTTTTAAAACCTTCAATTATTTTGCAAAAGGATCTCAAATTTCAGACAAATTCTATTTACATATAAAAGATGATTGGCATTCAGTAAAAAATGCTGAATGGAATTTGTTAAAGTTTAAAAAACATATCAAAGATTTCAAAGGAATTGAATATGAACTTTTTAATAATAAAATTATTATTATCAGCAATATTAGTGATTTAATTTCAATAATAAATGTATGTGAAAAAAATAAAATACTAAATTATTATACGTTTAATATTTCAAAAATTATTGATGATTCTGATAATAATTATTATAAGCTAATTATTGAAGATTATGATTAAAATTATTTCAGGAAAGTTTAAGAATAGAAAATTAAAATATTTTAATCTATCAAATGTAAGACCCACTCAAGCTAGAGTTAGAAAGTCTATTATGGATTCTTTAGGGACTTTTGAAAACAAAAAAATTCTTGACTTGTTTTCTGGTATAGGTACGCTAGGAATTGAATCTATGAGTAGAGGTGCAGACTCAGCAGTATTTGTAGATAATGATTCTAGAGTGCTAAAAATTTTGAAAAAAAATATTGATATGCTATCAATTGATAGTTGCTGTGAGATAATTAAGTCTGATACATTAAAATATTTAGATTATATTGATAAAAAGTTTGATATAATTTTTGCAGATCCCCCTTATGGAAAATTCGAATATTTAGATCTATTTCCATTAATTAAAAAAAAATTAACTGTTAATGGAATCTTTTGTTATGAATCTAAAAAAACAAAACTTAATTTAGAACTTGATGTAAAAATAAAAAATTATGGTCATACTCAAGTAATATTTTGGAGGAATAATCAATGAAAAAGGCTATATATCCTGGGTCTTTTGATCCAATAACTAATGGTCATTTAGATATTATAGAAAGATCATCTAAAATTTTCGATAAATTAGTAGTAGCAATTGCTAATAATAGTGAGAAAAAAACTTTATTTGACCCAAATGAGAGAGAAGACATAATAAATCTATCTATTAATCATTTAGATAATGTAGAAGTTAAAATATTTAATGGTTTATTAATTGATTTTGCTAAGCAAGAAAAATTAAATATAATAGTAAGAGGTTTGCGAGTTTTATCGGACTTTGAATATGAATTTAAAATGGCCTTAATGAATAGAAATCTAGATGATGAGATTACAACTCTTTTTATGATGGCTCATGAGAAGTATACTCATATTAGCTCCTCTTTGATTAAAGAGGTGCTTTCTCATGGAGGCAATATTGATGACTATATTCCTAATAGTGTAATTGAAAAAATAAAAATTAAAATCAATGAGAATAAAGAAAAGTAGTTATAAAGATGGACTTTTAAAAAAAGCACTACTTAGTCCTGTTAGAATAAGTTTACCTGAATATAATGACTCAAGAGTTGTGTCAGCCTCAAAAAAACTAAGCCAAATTGGTTTTGAAACTGTAGAATCTGATCAATTGAAAGTAAATAAAGAAAAATATATAGAATTAATTTCCAAAAAGAAATTTACAAATAACTGGTCTTTAGATATGAAAAATAATTTTTTAAATTCAAGCCTGAATTTAAGCCTAGCCGCTCTTGATAATAATGATATAGACTGTGTTGTAGCTGGAGCTGAGCACTCAAGTGCAGAAGTTTTAAGGTCCACTATAAGAGTCATTGGGGTCGATAAAAAAGCTAAATGGATATCAAGTGCTTTTTTTATGATATCTCCTGATAATAAATACGGATATACTTATGCAGATTGTGGAGTGATTCCTGATCCAAATTCTGAACAGCTATGTAATATTGGATATGAATCTTCAAAATTACATAGGTTGTTAAGTAATGAAGAACCGAACGTAGCATTTTTATCATTTTCATCAAAAGGTAGTGCTGAGCATTATAAAGTTAAAAAAATTCAAGAAGCTGTTAAATTATTCAAAAAAAAATATCCTAGTATTAATGTCGATGGTGAAATCCAATTTGATGCAGCTATTAATGATAATATTTGTAAGCAGAAAATTGGGAATTCTCCTTTAAAGGGACTTTCTAATGTATTTATATTTCCTGATTTAGACTCTGCAAATATTGCTTATAAAATAACAGAGCATTTAGCTGGGTTCCAGGCTTTGGGCCCTCTATTAATGGGGATAAATAAACCTGTCCATGATTTATCAAGAGGATGCAGCATTGATGATATAATTTATGTCTCTGCTATTGCTGCAATCCAAAAAAATAGATCTAACCAATAATATTCTATAATTCTTATCTAATTAGTTTGTAATTTTAAGTGATAAAATACTGTTGTAACAATAAAGGTTTTATAAACAAATGAGTAAAATAGTTAAACCTTCTTTAGGCAAAAAAATATTTATGGATGATGCTGGAAACTTAGAGGTTCCTAATAATCCAATTATACCATTTATTCAAGGTGATGGTATAGGCGAGGATATCTGGAACTCATCAGTTAGAGTTTTTAATTCTGCGGTTGAAAAAGCATATGGTGGCAAGAAGAAAATCTACTGGATGGAGATATTTGCTGGAGAAAAAGCAAATGATGTATATGGGCCTAATACTTGGTTGCCAAATGAAACTTTAGATG